>CALGOH010000319.1 GCA_937957985.1 uncultured Verrucomicrobiae bacterium | reverse complement strand
GCCTACGAGGAGAAGGACTACGCGGCGGCCCGCAAGCTGGCCGATGAGGCGCTCGCGCTGGTGGACATCCGGCCGGTCGCCGAAGTGACCGCCTTGCAGGTGCTGGCCGAGTGCGAGGCCAAGGGCAGCCAGAACCACGCGCGGGCCGCGCTGGCACTGGAGAAGGCGCTCAAGCTTGAAGGGGTGGACTGGTCGCGGCCGGGGCTGCTGCTTTCCCTGGGGGACGCCCGTCGGCATCTCGGCAAGTTTCAGGAGGCGATCGCGGCCTACCGCGAAGTGCTGGACAGCGAGGGGATCGACGCGCCGATGAAGGCCGTTGCCCATCTCAACACCGGCCTGACCTGGCAGTATGACTTGAAGGATGCCGCCAAGGCGCGCAGCTCGTACGAGGCGGCGGTCGGCCTGAATGCCGCGCTCAAGCCGGAGGTCGACGACCACCTTTCCCGTCTGGAAGCCCCGTCCGAGTAGTCCGATGAGGTACTGGCTTCCATTGCTGGGCATGGCGCTCGCGCTCGCTTCGTGCGAGCGGCGCGGGTCGACGGCCGGGGATTCGTCCGCCGGGGCGACCGCGCCCCCGCCGGTGGAAGGGAAGCTGCTGCTGATGCACTACATGCCCTGGTACGAGACCCCGGGGGTCCGGGGGCAGTGGGGCTCGCACTGGACCGGCCACGGGCGCCAGCACGATCCCTCGAAGACCGGGAAGGATGGCCTGCCGGACATCTGGTCGCATTATCATCCGCTGATCGGGCTCTACGATTCGACCGACGCGGCGGTGATCGAGTGCCAGCTCCTGCAGATGAAGCTGGCAGGCGTCGATGGCATCATCGTCGACTGGTACGGCATCGCGAAGACCGCCGACTACCCTTCGATCCACGAGGCCAGTGTCCGTGCGTTCGAGGTCGCGGGTCGTCTCGGGATGCGCTTCGCCGTGTGCTTCGAAGACCGGACGATCGGCTACATGCAGGAGATCGGAGATCTCGGACGGGACGAGGTCGCCGAACACCTTTCCGCGACCTTCGGGTGGCTGGAGGACGAATGGTTTGCCGCCCCGCACTACGTGCGGATCGAGGACCGGCCGCTGCTGCTGAACTTCGGTCCCATTCACGTCAAGGATCCCGAAGTGTGGGCGACGGCGTTCGATTCCATGCAGTCGCGCCCGGCCTTCTTCGCACTGCATCATCTCTGGCGGGGTGTGGGGGGCGACGGGGGCTTCACCTGGGCGCACTCGTCCGCGTGGAGCAACGCCGAGGGGGCGCGGGAGCGCCTGGCGGAGATCTATCGAAATGTCGGTGAGCCTTCGGAGGTCATCGTGTCGGCACTGCCCGGTTTCCGGGATGTCTATGAGAATCCGCATCCGGTCATCGAGCACCGCGATGGCGAAACCCTGAAGGAGTCGCTGGACGTCTGCCTCGAGGGTCCGTGGGAAACCGTGCAGCTGGTCACCTGGAACGACTACGGCGAGGGCACGATGATCGAGCCGACCCACGAGTTCGGATACCGGTTCCTCGAGATCATCCAGCAGGCCCGGGCCGCCGAGCGTGGCTCCGTCTTTGCCAGGCCCGAGGACCTCCGTCTCCCGGCCCGCCTGCTCGAACTGAGGCGCGACGGTTCCGCCGAGGTCCGCGAACTGGACTTCATCGCCCGGTTGCTGGCCGACGGTTCGATCGGCGAAGCCCTCCGACGCCTCGACTCCCTGGCCCCTGCCACTGATGCATCATGAAGCGGTTCCTCCTCCTTCTCATCGTCTGCGCCTTTTCGGCACGCGCCTGGTCCGACGTGGTCGCGACCGCCGAGTCGCCCGGCAAGGTGCTGTCCGTCCGGGTTCATCTCGAGGACGGCGCCCTTCACTACGAGCTGCTGCGATTCGGCAAGCCGGTGGTCGCGAAGTCGAGGCTTGGCCTCGAGATGGACGGGGCGCCGGACTTCTCCTCCGGTTTCCGGCTGGGGCAGGCCCGCAAGTCCGACCACGACGAAACCTGGGAGCAACCCTGGGGCGAGCAGCGCCTGATCCGGGACCACCACCAGCAGCTCTCCGTCGACCTTGTCGGCCTCGATGACGACCGCCGCATGTCCGTCGTGTTCCGCGTCTTCGATGACGGCGTGGGTTTCCGCTACGTGCTTCCGGAGCAGAACGGACTGGGAGACTTCAGGCTGATGGATGAACTCACCGAGTTCCGGATGACCGGAGACCATCGGTCCTGGTCCATCGGCGCCTTTCAGGACGACCGCTACGAGTATGAATACGTCGACGCCCCGCTCAGCGAGGTGCCTCACGAGTTCCTGCACACGCCCCTGACGCTGAAGCGCGCCGACGGGGTTCACGTCAGCCTGCACGAGGCCGCGTTGATCGACTATGCCTCCATGACCCTCGAGCGCCGCCCGGACCACGTTCTCAAGGCGCATCTCGTGCCGTGGTCCGACGGGGTGAGAGTGCGCGGAAGCAAGTCCCTGGTCTCGCCCTGGCGGACCGTGCAGGTGGCGGATACGGCCGCCGGCCTCGCGGCAAGTCACCTGATCCTGAACCTCAACGACCCGCCCGCCGAAGGCCTGGACTTCTCGTGGGTCGACCCGGGCAAGTATGTGGGCATCTGGTGGGAGATGCACCTCAAGCTCAAGACCTGGGGGCGCGACGGCGAGCATGGCGCGACGACCGCCAACACCCGGCGCTACATCGACTTCGCGGCCGAGCATGGATTCGATGGCGTCCTCGTCGAGGGCTGGAATCCCGGCTGGGACGGCGACTGGATCGCCAACCGGAACTTCGACTTCACCACCGCCTACCCGGACTACGACCTCGAGGGCCTGGCGGCCTACGCCCGCGAGAAGGGTACGCGCCTGATCGGCCACCACGAGACCGCCGGCGGAGTCGAGAACTACGAGAGGCAGATGGATGATGCCTTCGAGTTGCTTGAGAACCGGGACATCCGCGCCGTGAAGACCGGCTATGTGACTCCCGGGCAGACGATCCGGTGGACCGGCGATGACGGCGTGGTGCACGAGGAGTGGCACCACGGACAGTACATGGTCCGCCATCACCAGCGGGTGGCTGAACTGGCCGCCAAACACAAGGTGATGGTCAATGCCCACGAGCCGATCAAGGACACCGGCCTTCGCCGGACCTGGCCCAACCTGATGACCCGGGAGGGGGCCAAGGGACAGGAGTTCAACGCCTGGGGTGGGGAGCGGAGGAACAAGCCCTGCCACACCACGATCCTGCCCTTCACCCGCCTGCTGGCGGGGCCGATGGACTTCACCCCCGGCATCTTCGACGTGACCTACGAGGGACTCGGTCTCGAGCCGAACCGGGTGAGCACCACCGTGGCCAAGCAACTGGCACTTTATGTGACCCTCTACAGCCCGCTGCACATGGCCGCGGACCTGCCGGCGAACTACGAGAAGCGTCCCGAGATCTTCCAGTTCATCAAGGACGTGCCGGTCGACTGGGAGGCCTCCCGCGTGATTGACGCGGAGATCGGGGACTATGTCGTGACCGCCCGCAGGGACCGGAACAGCGCCGACTGGTATCTCGGGGCCATCACCGATGAGTCCGGGAGGTTGCTCGAGGTTCCGCTTGGCTTCCTGAGTCCGGACTCCGGATACATGATGACTCTCTACCGGGATGCCGACGACGCGGACTGGGATACCAACCCGACCGCGGTGTCGGTCGAGCGCCGCAAGGTCTCGTCCACGGACCGCCTGCCCCTGCGCCTCGCGCCGGGAGGAGGGGTGGCGGTCCGCTTCGAGGCGACCGGCGTTGCCAGCAACGTCCGGCTTCCGGTCGAACCCGAAAGATCCCGATGAAAGCAAACCGCAGACCGCGTTTCCACAACCCGAGCCGTGGCTTCACCCTGGTGGAGTTGATGGTGGTGATCATCATCGTCGCCGCCCTCGCGAGCCTCACCTTCGTGCTCGTCGGCAAGGGCAGGCGGGGGGCGAAGACGGCCGACTCGATCAACAACATGCGCCAGGTGCACAGCCTGATGATGGCCTATCTCGGCGACAACCATGACCGGTTTCCCATGTCGGTCTACCAACTGGAGCCGGCCTCGCCGACGTGGCGTCGGAAGATCTGGGAGAACGCCCACGGGCTCTTCGAGGGTTCGCCGCCGGAGGTGATGGAGGCGATGCAGAATTCCGGCTACGAGAAGGTGATGTGGTGCCCGCTGATGGTCTCCGAACACGGCCAGGACCAGCACCCCGAGGGCAGGGGGAGCTATTCCTACAACCGCTTCTTCATGCCTCCCGCGTGGGGCGGGGGGGACCGCAGGGCGTCGCAGAAGGACGTGGTGGGTCGGCGCGAACCGTACATCATGACCGGCAAGCCCTTCGAGGGGAGGCCCGAGTTCGGAACCTTCTATCATCTCGACTCGGCCCGCTTCCCCTACGATACCCACTGGTCCAACCTGCACTACGCCTACGGATCCTCGGGTGAGAATGCGCTCGGACTTTTTCTCGACGGACACGTCCAAACGATTTCGAAAGGCGAGGGTGAGCAACTTCATTCCCTGCTTCGAGACCCCGGTAGTCTTGAATGAACGAGAACCAATCCAACCCCAACCCATGATGAAAACCACCAGAGCATTCCACAACCGCAGCCTGATCGGTGGCTGCATCCTCGCGGGGGCCATGACCACGGCCGCCACCGCCCAGAACCTCGTCAACGCCGGCGTCGCCGACTGGGCCACCGCCCCGTGGACCGGAGCAGGCTCCCCGCCGACCGCCGGCGACACCTCGTTCTTCAATGGCGACAACACCATTACCATTCAGTCCGGCACCAACGCAGTGGCGGATACCCTGCGCCTGGGCGACAGCGGGGTGGTGAACTCCAGCCTGACCCTTGCCGATGGCGGCAGTCTGGCCGTGGGCAACATCACCAGCGTGGCGAACGCCGCCGATTCGAACTTCTTCCTCAATCTCGGCGGCACCTTCACCAGCGGCCCCCTGTTCATCGGTGGATCCAACATCACCGACACGGCGGGTACCGCCCAAGTCACGATCAACGGCGGATCCGTGGCGGTGTCGTCCTTCATCCAGTTCTCGCTGGGCACGGGAACCTCGGCGACCCGCCTCATCGTCGATGGTGACGCCGCCACGTCGATCAGTGCGACCCAGATTCAGTTCGGCGGAAGCGGCAACAATCCGGCCGAACTCCGCTTCAACATGGGCGAGTTCGGGATCACGCCGATCAGCCTCTCCGGGTCGGTGTTCGGGGCCGACAACCTGGATCTCGTGGTCGACGGCTCCGGCTACATCGGCGGTCCGGGCAAGTTCACCCTGATCGACACCGACACGGACATGTCGGGCGGAGACAGCGTCTACGGAATCCTCAACTCGACCACCCTCGACTTCAGCGGACAGGGATTGTCGCCCTCGGTGGCCGTTGAGGATGGAGACCTTGTTCTGACCCTCGCTCATAAGATCAACGGCAACATCCGGGTGTATCCCGATCCGGTGACCGACGATCTCACGATCACGCTCGGCTTCGCGTCGTCCACGGATCTGACGACCCCTTTTGCCGACATCGACCTCACGGGAGCGACCCTCCAGTTGGATCCCGGTGACCCGACCCGGCTGCAGGTGATCATCCCCAACGTGACCGACAACCGACTCTTTCTGCGCCTGAGCCAGCTCGACTAGGGTCAGCCCGGATAGCATGCGTTAGGATTACGTAAACCCAAGATTCCCTTGGTCGGCCGCTGCCGAGTTCCCATCCTTGTGACGCCCATGAAGAGATTCCTTTGTCTGATGGCAGTAGCCTCTGCTCTGCCCTCCTCGGCTTCCACGATCCTGATCGACTTCGGTGACACGATTTCCGGAACGACCAGCGGTCTGGGAAACACGTGGAACAGCGTGGTGGATTCCAACCCGGTGTCCAACATGGCTGATACGAGCGGGGGAGCGACAACGATCGATATCTTCATTTCTGCGGGAGGTTTCGGGGAGAATGGAGGAGCGGGTGGCGGTGGCCTGGCCTCGCCGAGCCAGGCCCTGCTTGGCGACCTGGCGGTGGCCTCGGCGACCAATGACTACTTCTTCACCTCCGGCACCCAGTCGCTCACCCTCACCCTCGGTGGACTGGACCCGACCAAGACCTACAACCTGGACTTTTTCGGGACGCGCGAGCAGACCGCAACCCGCCAAACCCTCTACACCGTGGTCGACAACGTCGGTTCCTCGAACCAGGTGCTGACGACTTCGGGCACGGCGATTGGTGATGGTGGCTACGACGGCAACAATGACACGGTGGCATCCTTCACGAACCTCGTTCCCAACGGCTCCAACCAGATCAGCTTCTCCTTCACGACGAACAATTCGACCTTTGGTTACCTCGGGGCCATGCGCATCACCGCCGTTCCCGAGCCATCCGCAGTCATCGTCGGAGCCGTGGGCATTCTGGTCCTGCTTCGCCGCCGTCGCTGATGGGTTCGGATCGAATCCGGAAAAGACGTCAGACCAGAGGATGTACGTAAATCCGGAATGGGGTTTCGCCACGGCGATTGGTTGCTTGGTTTGAGAATGGTCCCCGTGCAGCTCCGATGGCACTTCCTGGCTGCCCCCGCCCTGGGGGTGGGTTGCAGCCTTGCGGCGCTGGTCGAGTTGCCCGGTGGATATCGTTTCGAGAGTGGTGGCCATGAGGTCCTGATCGAAAAGACCGGTGGATCGATCACTGCGGTGAGCGGTCCGACGGGAGAGATCGCGGAAGGGGGCGCGGACGGTCTGTGGAAGGTCACCTTTGGTGATGGAACCTCGCTGAGCGCGGCGGAGGCCCTGGCTCATCCATCGGCCGGCCTGTCGTCCAGCCTGGTGGCCGCGGATCGGGTGCGTCTTCGCTTCACTCATCCGGAGGTGGACGTGACCGTGTTCGTGCAGGACCGGGCCGACGGCGTCGAGTTCTCCGCCGAGCTGGCACCGGCTGTGGGAGGAAAGACGGTCCTCGAGATCGAGCTGCCGGCGGGTTTGAATTTCGATCCGGCATTGCTGGAGCGCTTCATCGCCCCGAATCATTCCAGCGACGGGGTCGGCATGGCCTTCAAGCCGGGATTCTTCCAGCTGCAGACCGAGGACAATGCGGCAGGCTGGTCGCCGGTGTCCCAGGCGGACGGCGGCCTCGGCTACCGAACGCTCTACGGCTCGGGCCTGGTCTTTGAAACGGCGGATCCGGTGGCGCTGGATTTCACGCCCGACGGCACCAGCTGGTTGGGCACGGCGGTCGAGGCGGCATGGGACGGCAGCGCGGCGGTGGTGAACCGTCCACCGGCGACCGGCCAGTGGGACCTGCTTCTCGTCGATTCCCCCAAAGGCCCGTATTTTTCCGGAAGCCATCTGGGCGGTGGCGCCGGGGCCGGCTACCTGATGCGCATCGGCGGCAACGTGAACGGGACGACGGCGGTGGAACGTTCGCTGGATCTCGTCTCGGCGGCGGTCGGACACCTCGCGCAGACCCCGGGAGGTCGCACCAAGGTGGCGGCGCTGTTCAGGGCGCGGGGCCCGGTGACCGGGGAAACCTGGCCGTCCGAGGGGCGGATCGACGAGTGGATCGAGCGACTTGGAAACGACCTTTCTGGCACCGGGATCGAGGTGGTCCGCCTCACCGACTACGGCGAGACGAGCACCGCCCTGGCGGGCGGCGACCACCTCGCCATCCTCAATCCCTACGGCGAGAGCCTGCCGGTGTCGCTGGGTGGCGGCATCCCCGATGCCGTGAATGCCGTGCAGGGTTTCGTGCATGGCGGGGGGAACTGGTTCGAGGTGGGAGGTCACCCCTTCTTCTTCGCCCTCGAACCGGAGCTCTACTACTCGGTGGAGCTCCCGTATCCGCCCGCCTTCGCCGACTTTTTCCAGCTGGAAACGGTGAACGGGAACGCCTCCTTGTTCGGAGTGCAGCCGGTGCTGACCGATCCCGCCGATCCGTGGACGACTTCGGAGGTTTTCGTTCCCGGAAATCTGTCGTGGGGCGCCGACGCCTCGGGCGGGGCATTCGGCCGGAGCTTCGTCACCCACGTCGGTGCCGGGCAGACGTGGACGAGTCCGGCGGTGCGGCTGGCCTTCGGCCACGATGCCCCCGCCGCGCTGGCCCGGTATGCGGCAGCCAATGGGATCACCCGCGATCTCGACGACAAGATTCCGTCGGTGGATACCCGGACGCGGTTCAAGGAGTCGCTGCTGCTCCGGGTGCTCGGAACGGCGTCGGAACTCACCACCCGCATTCCCGAGTTTCCGTCGCCGGCGGTGATCCACTTCACCCAGTATCTCAAGGGGGGCTTCGACAAGGAATACCCCGATCACCTGCCGGTGGCGCCGGGCTTCGGCACGGAGTCGGAATTCCAGACCTTCCTCGCGGACGCCGGCACCGCCGGGCTGCTGACGATGCCCTACACCAACCCGACCTTCTGGGGCGTCGATCCGAAGGGCCCGACGTGGACCGGCATCGGCAATGACGACCCCCTGCTCCGTGACCTCGATGGAGGCCTGTCCTACGAGGAATACTTCGGGGAAGGGGGCTTCACCGCCTCGCCGTGGCATCCGGCGGTGCGCGCGGCCAACGAGAAGACCATCGACCTGTTCAACGGCGATCCGCAGAACCATTACCCGGCCGAGACCAGCTACCAGGTCGACTTCTTCTTCCAGGACCAGGTGGGCGCCCGGACCTGGGAATACGATGCGAACCCGGCCTCTCCGACACCCTATGCCTACGTCCATGGCCTCATCGCGCTCAATGCCGAGGACAGCACCAAGCTGCCGGTGTCCACCGAGAACGGCTTCGACCGGCTGATCAACTTCAACGCCCAGTTCTTTGTTCTCGCGTGGGGGCTTCGGCGGCCGCCGGGGGCCCCGTGACCGGCAGCCGATTCGAGCATTTCCCGA
>CALGOH010000318.1 GCA_937957985.1 uncultured Verrucomicrobiae bacterium | reverse complement strand
ACGTTGACGCTTCCGCCATTTTGAATCACCGTCCCGGCGCCGCGCTGGTCACCGCCGCCGCCACCGGCCTCCACGCGCTGGTGCCCGCCGCGGTCGCGACGCCCTTCGCCTTCCTGGTCATCCTCGCCCTGGCCCTCGCCTACGGCATCGCCCGCGCCTGGTCGGGCCACCGCGGCAGCGTCGGGCGCGCGCTCGCCGCCGGCGTCGGCATCGCCCTCGCCGCGCTCGGCCTGCACCTCGCCTCCGGATACCTGCTGCCCGATCCGGCCGCCCCGGCCGTTCCGCTGTGGCTCGGCATCTTCGTCGGCGCCGCCTTCGCCGCCCTGTTCCTCTTCCAGTCGCTGCTGTGGCGGGCCTCGGCCCACCCGCTCGGACGCATCCTCTACGTCCACGCGCTGAACGGCTTCTACGTCAACGCCATCGCCAACCGCCTCCTCAACCGCCTCTGGCCCAGCCGCCCCCTCGCCTGAAACCGCGGTCTGAAAGTCAAAAGTCCGAACCAGACAACCGCCGGGAAACAACGGCACCGTACGAACCAAGAGACCTTCAGACCTTCGACCTTGAGACCTTCGACCTCCCACGCCAACCGATCCGAATGTTGAAACCCACCGCCCCGATGAATCCGACCCTCACCGCCCCTGCCGATACCGCCGCCGACCTGCAGCCCGCCATCGCCGAAGCCCTCAAGCGCATCGCCCCGCTATGGCCGCTTGAGCACTTCGTCGCCGTGAATCCCTTCCTCGGCCTCACCGACCGGCCCTTCGCCGAAGCCTGCGCCACGCTGCGCCGGACCCTCGGCCACGCCCCGGTCCAGTCGCCCGAGACCTACCTCGCCGCGTGGAAGGACGGCACCATCACCACCGCCGACCTCGCCCCCCACGCCGACGCCGATTGGCCGCGGCAGAAGCTCGTCGAGGCCCTCGAACAGGCCGACGACGCGCCCCTCGCCCACCCGGTCGCGACCTTCGCCGACGTTCTCGACCACACCCTGCCGCACGCCCACTGGTCGCGCTTCGTCAGCGAGGAGACCGCCAAATGGTGCGCCGTCCACTTCGACCGCAACCAGACCACCTGGGTCTCGCCCTTCCGCCACCTCGGCCTCTTCGCCGCGTGGAAGGAAGGCGCCTCCCGCGACCGCAAGCCCGAGACCTTCGGTCTGCACGGCTTCCGCGACTTCGTCGCCGCCCTGCCCGACGACCCCGCCGCCACGATCCGGCGCTGCCTTGTCCGGCTCGACCCCGAAGGCGTGGAAATGGCCGACTTCCTCCACCGCCAGCTCGCCAGCGTCAGCGGCTGGGCCGGGCACGTCCAGTATCTCGTCCGCGAGGACGCCCTGCGGGGCAACGACAACCCCGCCCTGATGGAACTGCTCGCGATCCGGCTCGCCTACGACGCCGCCCTGCACGACGCCTTCCACGACGACCCGCAGGTCGCCGCCGCCTGGCGCCACCAGCGGCTGCCGAGCACCCCGGGCGGCCTCGACGACGCCCTCGCCCGCTGGCAATCCGCCTACGAGGCCGGCTACCAGCGGCAGCTCGCCGCCGACCTCGTCGCACAACCCGCCACCCCCGGCACCGAACGGCCGACCGCGCAGGCCGTCTTCTGCATCGACGTCCGCAGCGAAATCGTCCGCCGCCACCTTGAGGCCGCCCTGCCCGGCACCCACACGCTCGGCTTCGCCGGCTTCTTCGGCTTCCCGGTCGCCCACCAGCCGGCCCACGCCTGCAAGCCCGCCCCGCGCTGCCCGGTGCTGCTGGTCCCGCCGGTGCTCAGCCGCGAGACCCCGCCGGCCGACGCCTCGCGGCAGCGTGCCGAAAAGGGCGCCTGGAAGGCCTTCCAGAACTCCGCCGCGTCCTGCTTCAGCTTCGTCGAAACGCTCGGCCTCGGCTTCGGCGCCAAGCTCATCGCCGCCCGCGACAGGAAGCCGGCCTGCGACGCACCCAAGCCCGAGATTCTCGACCTTCCCGTCGAAGAACGCGCCGCGCTGGCCGAGGGCGCGCTGCGGGGCATGAGCCTGACGAAGAACTTCGCCCGGCTGGTGCTGCTCTGCGGTCACGGCAGCCACAGCGCCAACAATCCCTACGCCTCCTCGCTCGACTGCGGCGCCTGCGGCGGCCACGCCGGCGACGTCAACGCCAGGCTCGCCGCGGCCACCCTCAACGATCCCGAAATCCGCGCGCTGCTCGCGGAAAAGGGCATCGCCATCCCCGACGACACCGTGTTCCTCGCCGGCCGCCACGACACCCTGAGCGACGACTTCCACCTCTACGATACTGAGAGCGTGCCCGCCACCCACCGTGACGAGGTCGCCGCCCTCGAGGCCGCGCTGGCGAAAGCCGGTGCCGCCGCGCGGAGGGAGCGCGCCCCGCGGCTCGGTCTCGGCCATCTGGAGGGCGAGGCGCTCGACCAGGCCGTGCGCGGCCGCGGCACCGACATCGCCCAGGTCCGGCCCGAGTGGGCGCTGGCCAACAATGCCGCGCTGATCGCCGCGCCGCGCTCGCGGACCGCCGGCCTCAAGCTCGACGGCCGGACCTTCCTCCACGAGTACGACCCTGCCGCCGACCCCGAGTCGAAGATCCTCACCGCCATCCTCACCGCCCCGGTGGTCGTGGCGAGCTGGATCAACCTCCAGTACTACGGATCCCGTATTAACCCGGAGACCCTCGCCGCCGGCAACAAGACGATCCACCAGGTCGTCGCCGGCATCGGGGTCATCGAGGGCAACGCCGGCGACCTCCGCAGCGGCCTGCCGCTGCAGTCGATCCACGACGGCGAGAAGTTCGTCCACGAACCGCGGCGCCTGACGGTGGTCATCGAGAGCGAGCCCGAGCGCATCGACGCGGTGCTCGAGGCCAACCCCGGCGTCCGCGAACTCTTCGACCACCAGTGGCTGCACCTCGTCTGCCTCACCGGCACCGTCGCGCGCCAGCGGCGGGGCCGCGGCTGGCACGCCCTCGCGTGATCTTCCGGCTCCATCCCGTCGCCCGGGATCCTGGGTTCCATTTTCCCGCGGGATTGATCGTTGGCAGACCCTTCCAAGGAGTGCGAGGGTGGCCGTCCCGGGACCGGCCTCCCGGCGTTCAACCATGGTGGAAATCGTATTGCTGGATGGAGGATTGGGGCAGGAACTGTACCGGCGATCACAGCGCCCGGCACACCCGCTGTGGTCCCTGCAGGTGATGCGGGAGACGCCGGAACTGGTGCAGGGCGTGCATGAGGATTTCATCCGGGCGGGAGCGCGGGTGCTCACGCTCAACACCTACACCGCGACGCCGCCCAGGCTGGAACGGGACGGCGACGGCGCGTGGTTCCGGCCCATGCAAGAGCTGGCATTCTCGCTGGCTTCCGCGGCGCGGGAATCCTGCGGAAACCCCCACGGGCCGGTCGCACTGGCCGGCTGCCTGCCGCCGCTGGTCGGAAGCTACGCTCCGGAATCGACACCGTCGGACGAATCATGCCGCGAGAACTACGAGGCGATCATCGCGGCCCAGCCGGAGGTGGATCTCTGGATCGCGGAAACCCTGCCCTCCATCCGCGAGGGACGGGTCGCGGCCGAGGCGGCCCTCGCCACGGGAAAGCCGGTCTATCTGAGTTTCACGGTGGAGGACGATCCGGGTCCGTCCCGCCTGCGGTCCGGCGAAGCGGTGGAGGCGATGGTCGAGGCCATCCGGGACCTGCCGTTGGGCGGGCTCCTGTTGAATTGCTCGACCCCGGAGGCCATCACCCGGGCCCTCCCGGCCCTGGCGAAGGCCGGCCTGCCGTTCGGTGCCTATGCCAACGGCTTCGTCTCGGTGAAGCCGCTGAAGCCCGGCGGGACGGTCGATTCCCTTTCCGCCCGCCGGGACCTCGACCCGCCGGCTTACGCGCGGGAAGTCCTCGAATGGGTCCGCCAAGGCGCCTCCATCGTCGGCGGTTGCTGCGAGGTCGGCCCGGATCACATCGCCCGCCTTCGGAAAGGTCTGGCCGGGGAAGGCTGCTCGGTCACCGGGGTCGGTTGACAGCCGTTCCGGAAAACCGGCGGCAGGCACCGTGACCGGCCCGCCGGAAAGGCCGCTCCCTGCGGTTCCGTAGAGTGGTTCGAAACCATGAAAAGACGCCAGTTCATCAAGCGCTCCGCCGCCTTCTCCGTTCCGCTCATCGTCCCCGCCAGCGTTCTCGGCAGGGACGGTGCCGTCGCCCCCTCCGAGCGTATCGGCGTCGGCCTGATCGGCTGCGGCGGCCAGGGCTCCGGGGTTTTCAACGGCATGCTCAACCTCGCCGAGGTCCAGGGACTCGCCGTCTGCGATCCCGACGCCCAGCGGATGACGAAGGCGAAGGAGAACGTCGAGAAGCGCTACGCCAAGGACAAGGAAAGCGGCAGCTACAAGGGCTGCGACGCCTACGGCGATTTCCGCGAACTCTGCGCCCGCGACGACATCGACGCGGTCGTCGTCGGCACGCCGGACCACTGGCACGCCATCACCGCGCTCGCCGCCCTGCGCGCCGGCAAGGACGTCTATTGCGAAAAGCCCGTCACCCATCTTTTCGCCGAAGGCCAGGCGCTCTGCAAGGAGGTCGCCGAGCGCAAGGCGATCTTCCAGACCGGCTCGCAGCAGCGCTCCGACACCCGCTTCCGCATCGCCGCCGAGATCGTGCTCAACGGCCTGATCGGCAAGGTGAAGCACGTCGAGGTGGGCCTGCCGACCGGCAAGGGCACCGACATCGAGGGCAAGGTCGCCGAACCGATCCCGGATCACCTGGACTACGACATGTGGTGCGGCCCGAGCCGACTGCTGCCCTACAACGAAAAGCGCCTGCACTGGAACTGGCGCTGGTGCCTCGACTACGGCGGCGGCCAGCTCATGGACTGGATCGGCCACCACAACGACATCGCCCACTGGGGCCTGGGCCTCGACAAGAGCGGCCCGGTCCAGGTCGAGGCGCGGAATTTCCGCTACGCCGAGAAGGGCATGTACGACCAGCCGCTCGACTACGAGGTGCTCTCGACCTACGCCGACGGCTACACGGTCTCGATTTCCAACAAGAACACCATGGGCTGCAAGTGGATCGGCGAGGACGGCTGGGTCTACGTCAACCGCGGCAAGATCGATGCCTCGAACAAGGAATGGATCCGCGAGTCCTTCGACCGCGGGCCGGAGAAGGCCTACGCCTCTCGCGACCACCGCAAGAACTTCATCGAGGGCGTGCTGACCCGCAAGGAATGCATCTGCCCGGCGGAAACCGCCCACCGCTCGATCACCCCGGGCCACCTCGGCTACGTCTCCGACGCCCTCGGCCGCCCGCTGAAGTGGGATCCGGCGAAGGAAACGGTCATCGGCGACGACGAGGCCGACAAGCTGCTCAAGAAGCTCGACTTCCGCGGCGACTGGAAGCTGGGCTAGACACCAGACGAGGGAAGCTTCGAGCGGGCGAAGGAGGGATTGTCTCAAAGGTCCCGCTTAAGCCGTCGCAGGACTTCTTGAATATGAAAACCCTTCTCTTCGATGAAATCGAGCAACTGTGCCGGGGTCCGCGTGTCGCCGGGGTCCGTGGACCTCGGATTCACCGCCTTGAGATCATAGACAGCGGCTTCCAAAGCGGCGGCCCGACCGGTTGCCTCGCGTGAGGCTGCGGTATGCTTCGTGATCTGCTCGTCGAGTTTCTCCAGCTCCACCCGCGATGCGCCCGTCTTCCGCCGCTCCTTTCGTTCTTCTTTGAGGGATTCGGCGCTCGCTCGTTGCCGTGCGGCTTCCTCCTTGAAAGGTGCCGCGTCCCTGGCCGCCTGCTTGCGTCGAGCGACAAAATCGACGGTCCAACTCCGTTCACTGTCTGCTCGTTTCGGCAAGTGCCTGAAGAGGTCTTGAAGACGATCAATCGTGAACGGCGTGCGTTTCCCCACCTTCATGTCCGAGGTGTCATAGTACCAGATCTTCGTCGTCGGCCTGCCCTTGGTGAAGAACAGTAGATTGGTCTTCACCCCGGCGCCGGCTCCGGCGAAGGCTCCGCCGGGAAGCGAAACGATGCACCACAGGTCGCATTCCTCCAACAAACGGCGCTTGGTCTTGATGAAAGCGTCTTCGGTCGTCCGGAAAAGGACGCCCTCGTCGAGCACGATGCCGCAAGTGCCGCCCTCGGTGAGGGAGTCCATCACATGCTGGAGGAAGAGGACTTGGGTGGCGCGGGTCTTGTAGGCGAATCCGGCCTGCGCGTCCTTCCCCTCCTTGCCACCGAAAGGCGGGTTCGAGAGGATCACGTCGAACTGATCGGGCGCGTCGCGGAACAGGCCATCGTAGGATGCCTCACCCGTCAGGGTGTTGCCATGCCACAGGTGCGGTCGGTCGATCCCGTGCAGCACGAGGTTGGAGAGGGCGATGGGGTAGATGAGGTTCTCCTTCTCGCGACCGAAAAACGTGTTGTGGCGGAGCGTCTCAAGAGCCTTTGCCGAGCGGATCTTTTCGCCATTCTCTCCGCGCATGTGCTCGAAAGCCTGGGCCAGGAAGCCGCCGGTGCCGCAGGAGGGATCGTAGATGGTCCGGCCGATCTTCGGGTCGATGATCCTGACCACCGCCCGGATGATCTCCCGCGGAGTGAAGAACTGGCCTCCGTCACCCGCCTTTTCCCCGAGATCCGCGAGCAGGCCCTCGTACACTTGGGACAGCGTGAAGACATGGGTGTCGTCGATGCTCTCCTGGGTGATACCGTCGATCTGGTCGAGCACATCGAGGAGGTTGCGGTCGGTGTCGATCCGGACCCGCTCAACGCCGGAGAGGATCTCGCTGATCACCTTCTGGCGAGGGGTGGCTCCGGGGCTGTCCTTCAGGCCCTTGATGTGGGGGATGAGTTCCTCGTTGACCCATCGTTTGAACTGATTGACCCCGCCGCTGACCAGCTCCCGTCGTTTACAGCCGATCGGATCGTCCTCGTCATCGGCGGGCGTGGCAGCCCAGTCCCGCCAACGGTGAGGACTTTCCAAGGCCGGTGAGAAAGGCTGGCCGAGCAGTTGGTTCCGCTCTTCTTCGCGCTGCTCCAGCTCGTCGAGGATCCGCAGGAAGAGAATCCACGACAGCTCCGGGATGTAGTTCATCGCGCCCGAGCAATTCGAGCGGCGCATGATGTTGCAGGCTTCGTAAACCTTGTCGTCCAGCGACGAGGCCGAGACGGACTTCTTGGCGGCGACCTTCTTCTTGGCGCGTTTGGCGGGCATGTTGATCGGGACTTGAAGCGGGAGGAGCCAACCTGCGAGTTCTAGGACGGAAGCCAAAGTTGCGAAAAGTCCGGCTTCTCGCGTTCGCTCCAGCGGTAGATTCGAGTGCTGTATCCGCTGAGGATGTTGACGGTTTGTTCACTCATCCGGCGGATCTGGTCGCCGCCTTCCTCCGACGGCTCCGGCAGCGTGTCGTTGACAACCACCACCCTTTCGCCCTCAGGCCGTGTTTGTAGGATCTCCATCCAGGTGAAGGAAACAAGTTTTGCACGGTTGGTGTCGGGACGGCCGATCAATTTGATCATTCGCTCCTTTCGCCGCGGGAAGCTCATGAGGATGTCGATGGGATGTTCGACAGTTTTACCAGTAATCGAGACGTTGGTGGCGTATGAAACTTCGCGGCGGTCGAGGAACTCGCACACCATTTCGAAAAAGTCTGTGGTTCGGTGGGGGGTCACCGTCATCCAGAGGTCGTTCACCCGCATCATCGCCGTCAGCAGCAGGTGGATCCGCTGCGGCAGGTTGCTCATCGTGGCGTCGATCTGTAGGCGTCCGGATTCGAAGCGGACCCCGCAGCCGGCAAGCGCCGAGTGCAGGATGCGTTGTCGTCGTTCGGACAGTATCGTTTCGACTCCGGTGCAGGACAGGTTTTCAAGCGTCAGTCCGTCGTCGTGCAGGAGAAACCCGCCGGATGTTGCGTCCGCAAAGATCCGGAGGCCGTCGTTGAACGAATCGAGAAAGGGGGTGGACAACTCGAAACCCCGCCCGCGCTCCGCGGACTCGATCCGGTCCTGAAGCCAGCGCGAATAGGTGTTTGCGAAATCATCGACGGCGGTTGCGGTCATGGCACGAGGGTTTCAGAGGTCCAAGCCCAGAGTGATGCCTCCGGAGAACCGGGCGTGGATCTCAGCCAGAAAACGTTCCAGCGTCGCCACCGGGTTGGCAAGGTCCATCCAGTCGATCGGTTCGGCCCACGGCAGGCGCTCGTATCCCTCCCGGAAGACGTGCAGGTGAGGCTGGCGCACAATCTCCGTTCCGTCGGGATTGATATGGCGGGGCGCCGAGTCGATTCGCATCAAATCCACATGATGTTGAAGCGAACGGAAGTGCAGGCGGATCTCGAAAGGATTGCGCTTCAAGTGCAGCACGAAGCCGCTGGCGGCATTGCCGACCTCGATGAATTTCTCGTTTTGAGCGGTGTCGTTCAACCAAACGAAGGTCTCGGTGCGAACCGATTCCTTCATGGCCTCGATGAGTTGTCTGGCTTCGTCCCGGGTCATGACCTCCATCGTCAGCCCGCGAGCCGGCAGCGGAAAGTGGAGGACGGCCGCACCGACCGCGCCTTCTGGACCTTGGTCAGGTAGGCTCGGACTTCCTCTTTCCCAACCATCGTGACCTTGACGGTTACGGCTTCCTTGCCGTGAATCGCAGCGATTCTCCGGGCGAGATCGCCGGCCGGGTAACAGCGGGGAGGGAGCTTGGCCATGTTTGATCGTGGTGGCGTGGGATGTTTCTCAGAAATCGAGGGAATGGGCAATCAGCAAACGGCGGTTTGCGGATCGAAAACCCGGCGCAGAAGAGCGGCGGGGAGGGCCTCGATGGCGGCGAGTTCGTCGCGGCAGGCAGCGACGATCCGGGCGGCGTCGGCGAGTTGCTCGTCGAGCCGGGCGACGATGCGTTCCTGCTCGCGGCGGTCCGGAAGGCAAAGATGGAAGTCCTTTGCCGCGGGCATGTAGAGGGTCTTGTGGACGGCGCCGCTGGCGTTGGCGAGCAGGTGCGGGCGAGAGGCCCGCAGGGCGTGCATGAGGAAGCGCGGATCGAGTTCGTCGCCGCAGACCCAGTTCACGAAGTCCTGGCTGGTGGCCATCGGGCGGCCCATCGTGGTGACGAAGCCGACCGAGGCGGTGCGAGAAAGTACGACGGTTCCCGTCGGCAGGATGCGCGCGGAGGAGTTGGCGATGCCCTCAGCGTTGGTCTGCTCCTTGGTCTCCATCGCCACGCGGCCGTCGAGGGCGCGGATGTCCGGCAGGGCGATCCACGGGATGTCGCCGCCCCACCACTCCGGCCGCTTGCGGCTCGGCGTGTGGCCGGATTCGAGCTTCGCCAGATCGGTGAGGCGTCTCCAGGTCCAGTTCGAGGGAGCCGGATTTGCGGGAACGCCGATGGTCACCGGGTGGATCTTGTGGAATGCCGCGCGGAGGAAAGCGGGTTCTAAAGCAGAGGAAGTGGCCTGTCGTTCCTTCGCGAGTTTGAAGGCATCGTAAGTGGCCTGGCTATCATATGTCAGCGCCCTTGCGATAGGGCGCTGGATTTTAATCGGTTATAGATCGCTCAATGTGACCGCCAGTTGGCTCCGCTTGATCTTTTTCATCGAGTCACTTGCTCCACTCGAATGCTCTTGCCAATAGCCGGATTGTTGGAGGTGTGCCAGGTAATGTGCGAGATATTCTCCGTTGATTTCTGATTTTGGCCATAACCTGACCAACAGATCCGAAGCGCAGATCTTATCACTCTCGCCCGGGTAGCGTGCAGCCCTTCCCACAAAAGCGGAGGTATTGCTTCGAGAGATCAGAATTTCACCCGACTGCACAAGCGATGCGTCGGCGTCTGGCCCATGCATTCGTGCCATCTTTATTCCGGCTCTCGAGAAACCCCACTGCGTGAGACAAGCCGAAGTGACTGCTGCAATCTCGCGATCGCCTTTCAACGAGATTGCTCTGGCTGGGAGAAGCTCTGCAACCTCGGCTAATCGGCGCGCACGGTCGGCCTTCATGCCACAAACAACCTCCGCTTCGCTTCCCGGATCAGTTCGCCGGCGTTGCCGTGCGCCTTCAGGGCGGACTCGCCGCCGGCTTTCCTGACTTCCGGCACGTCGAAGAGGTCCGACAGTTCGAGGCCGTCGGTGCCGCTTTCGACGAACTGGTGGACCAGCGCCAGCAGGACGGCCTCGGTCTTTTCACCGAGGGACTCGAGCCAGTCGGCATTGCCCGAGGCGAAGGCCTCGACGCGGTGAAGCCGGGTGCGCGCCGGGCTGCGGTAGGCGAGGTGGGCGAGCACGTCGTAGAGGTCGTAGTCGTCCATTTCGGCCACCAGCCGCAGCTTCTCCGCCGAGGTGCCGGACTCGGGCAGATGGTGGATGAGTTCCTCACGCCGGGGCGGGTCGATCCATTGGTCGATGAAGGCCTGGAGGTCGGGGGCCTCTTCCAGCAGCGCGGCGGCAAGCCGGGTCTTGTATTCCTCCACCGAGACCTTGGCCGCCTTGCCATCGACTTCGGCGACCAGCGAGTGCCCGCCGTCGCGGATCTCGACCTTCACGCCGCGGGCCTCGACGTGTACCGGCCCGTCGCCACCGCCGCCACCATCCCCGTCGCCGCGCTCGCCGGGCGGGGCGGTCTCGAAGTCCTCGCCGAGCAGGCGGGTGGCGTTGGTGTAGTCCCAGACGCGGAACATGAGCTTGCCGCTGGGCGGGTCGATGCGGGTGCCGCGGCCGAGCATCTGGTAGAAGAGGATGGGCGAGCGCAGGTAGCGGGCGAAGACGATGTTGCGGATGCCCGGGACATCGACGCCGGTGCTGATGAGATCGACGGTGGTGGCGATGAAGTGGTGGGTGCGCGCGCCCTTGAAGTCGGGCAGCATGTCGTTGCCGCCGGAAGCGCCGGTGCATTTGAAGGCATAGGGTTCGGCACGCTTCCGGCCGGTCTCCGCACACCAGCGGGCGTAGTGGTTGTTCATCGCGTTGGCGACGTCGTCGGCGTGCGGGTCGCCGGCGCAAAAGATCACGGTCTTCTGCTCCGGCCCGCCGTGGGTGAGGAGATGCTCGAAAAGGTCGGCGGTGAGCTTCTCGACCCGGTCGGGCAGGCGCAGGATCCGCTCGAAGCGGCCGACCTTGTAGGCTTTCTCAAGCTCATGAATGCCGATGCCGCGACCGGTGGTCGGGTCGCGGAGTTGCTTGGACTCGAGCTGCTTCTTGTCGAGGCCGGTCTGCTGCTCGGCCTTCTTCATGTCTTCGAGAAAGATGTCGCGCTCCCGGATCTCGCAGGCGGCCAGGTAGCCGTCCTCCATTCCCTGGGAGAGTTCGTATTCGTAAACCGGATCGCCGAAGTGTCGGAGATTGTCGGCGAGGATCCTCGAGTCCTCCTCGATCTCCTCCGGTTTGGCCTTTTTCGAGACCTTGATCTTGCGCGGGGTGGCGGTGAGGCCGATCTGGACGGCGTCGGGGTTGCGGTCGAGCACCTCCGACCATTTCCCCCAGGCCGAGCGGTGGCATTCGTCGATGACGATGTGGGAGAAGTAGTTCTCGGGGTAGTGGGTGAGCAGGAAGGAGGCGTCGGCATCCTCGGTGTCGATGCCGAGGGTCTGGTAGGTGGCGACAAGGACGCGGGCGTTCTTTTCCGGGCGGCCCTCCTTCACTTCGGCGGCGTTCGAGCCGAAGAGGGCCCGCAGGGCGCCGGCACCGTGTTCGCGCAGCTCGGTGCGGTCGCAGATGAAGAGAGCCTTGCGGAGCTGGCCGGCGTCGGCAAGGCGACGCAGCAGGTGGGCGGCGATGAAGGTCTTCCCGGAGCCGGTGGCGAGGGAAAGCAAGGCGCGGCGTTTCTCGCCGGGTCGGGCCAGCTTCTCGAAGACGGCCCGGATCGCGGCGTCCTGGTAGTAGCGGCGCGTCTTTTCCCCGCCTCTGGCATAGGGAGTGACGAGCGGCTTGGCGGCCTCGTCGGTCAGTCGGAAGCCCATGCCTGCCTCGTAGCGGTTCCACAAGTCCCCCGGGCTCGGGAACTTGCTCAACGGTCGGGGATCGGTAGTCAGGCCGGTGAAGCGGTCGAACTCGATGAAGAGGTGGCCGTTGGTCGAGAAGACGAAGGGGGTCTGAAGCCGGGCGGCGCGGGCGTAGAGTTTGGATTGTTCGAGGCCGTGGGACGGCGGCTTGTCTTCGGCCTTGGCTTCCAGCACGGCGACGGCCACGGGCTGGGAGCCCTTTTCACCGACGAGCCGCAGGGTGTAGTCGGTGCGGCCTTTCCGGGACCGGTGCGGACGTCCGCCGATGATCGCGATGCGTCCGGCCGTCTCCTCGCGCTTGATATGCTCCTCGGTCCACCCGACGGCTTGGATGGCCGGGTCGATGAGCTTGATGCGGGTGTCGGCTTCGTTGAGAGGCATCGGACGACCGGACGTTAGAGAAGATTCCCAAGTCGTCGATGCAGAACGTCCTCACGCCGGGTGCGCGATCTCGTCGATCTCCTCCTCGGCGAGGTTGGCGCGCTGGTAGACGCCCATCGCGGCGCGGATCATCGCACCGGCGCTCTCGCATTCGTCGTGGATGACGTTCACGCCCCTGGCCTTTAGTTGCTCGACCTCGTTGGGGAATTTGGCGCGGGCGAACACGCACACCTCCGGGTTGCGTTCCCGCACCAACGGCAGCGCCGCCAGGGTGGCCTCGACCGCCGGGAAGGTGAAGGCCACCATCCTCGCCCGCTTGATGCCCGCCAGGTCGAGCGCCTCCGGATGGGTGGCATCGGCGAACAGCACCGGCTGCTTGTCCGCCTTCAGTTCCCTGACCGTCTCGGAGTTCAATTCGAGCACCAGGGTTTCCACCCCACACCGCCGCAGCGACTCGTTCAACGCACGGCCCACCGGACCGAAGCCGCAGATGACCGCGTGGTCGCTGATCTGGTCGGTCGAAATCCCGTGTTCAAGCCCCACACCGGTCGGCAGCCTGTGGCCGCGACCCTTCGCCTCGAGCCATTTCCCGAAGGGAGTGGCACCCCGCATCAGGCTCGGCACCAGGCCCATCGAGACCGCCGTGCAGGCCAGCAGCAACTGCTCGACGCCCGGGTCGAGATCGCGGAATCCGCCGGCCTTCTTCAACAGCACCAGCGAGAATTCCCCGGTGCTCGCCAGCGCGGCGGCCGACAGCAGCGCGGGACGCAGCGGCAACCTCAGCAGGCGCGTCACCCCGAGGACGATCGAGCCCTTCACCACCAGGATCACCACCGTGCCGACCAGCACGAAGACCCATCGCTCCATCAGCGCCCCGAGATCGATCATCAGTCCGACCGAAACAAAGAAGATCGTCAGGAACAGGTCCTTGAACGGCAGGATGTCCGACAGGATCCGGTGCGAGTAGATCGACTCGCTGACCACCAGCCCCGCCGCGAAGGCTCCGAGGGAGAGGGAAAGGTTCAGCCGCTCGCCCACCAGCGCCACGGCCGCGCACAGGGCGATCACCGTCAGGGTGAAAAGCTCCCGGCTCCGGGTTCTCGCCACCAGGTTGAGCAGCGGTTCATTGACGTATTTTCCGAACAGCAGCACCGCGGCGAGAAAGAGGATCCCTTTCCCCAGCGCCAGGCCGATTCCGCCGGCCAGCGAGCCTTCGCCGGTGCCGTAGATCGCCGGCAGCACCAGGATGAAGAGGATGACGAGGATGTCCTGGAACAGCGCCACGCCGAGCGCGGCGCGGGCGCCCGGGTTGTTCGGCTGTCCGAGTTCCTGGAACGACTTCATCGCCACCGCGGTCGAGCTGAGCGCCACCGCCACCGCGATCACCGCGCACTCCGGCCCGGGCAGGCCCGCCCATTTCGCGCCGAAGCCGGCCAGCAGACCGGTGACCAGCACCTGCAGACCGCCGCCGAAGACCGCGATCCGCCACAGGTGCCGCAGCTCCCCGAGTGAAAACTCGATCCCGAGGGTGAACATCAGCAGGATGACCCCCAGCTCGCCGAGCATCCCGATCACCGGGTCGTCCTTGTCGGCTCCGACCACCCACAGCAGCCCGCTGTTGGCGATCACCACCCCGACCACGAAGTAGCCGACCAGCAGGCTCTGCTTGGCCTTGGTCAGCACCAGCGCCGCCAGCACCGACATCACCAGCACCATCGCCAGCAGTCCGAAGAAGGGGGTGATCGGCGATTCTCCGGCGGCCAGGAGCGCAAAGGTCATCGGGCGCGAGACTAAGCACAACGCCCGCCATGGCGATGGGAAAACGAAACGGCCGAGCCTGCCCTCTCCGCAGGAGAACACCCCTTCCTCCTCCACGATTTGACCTGATCACCCGTTGCATCACCCAAACAAAATTAATGCAACTGCTCAGTTTATGCTGTTGCATGTTTTTTGCGTTTTTTGTTGCCGCCCGGCCCGGGCGACGCCACCCTCCGGTTCGTCATGCGCAAACCAACTACAACTCCCTCAAGCACCCTTCCGGCGTTGCTTTTAGTCCCTCTGGGAACCTCTCTCCCGGCGGCCACCATCACCGACGGCCACGTCGACATCATCGGCATCGGCTACGTCGAGGAATCTCCCGGGGTCTTCGTCCTCGAGCCCCACACCCACGTCGAGTTTGGAACCGTCGATGGCGTGGGGGTCACCGATGTGGAATACGAAGCCGGCGATCTCACCTTCCTTGTCCCCGGCTCCACGCTCACCGCCCGCGAGGTCGGTGGCCAATGGGATCCCATCGGAGTCGCCGCCGGGGAGAACTACTATTTCCTGCCGCAGTCGGCGACGCAGGCGGACGCGCTCGGGTCGATCTTCGCCGGCATCGGAACTGAAGAGCTGGCACCCGGAGACTGGTCGACCGATATCAGCATCACCCTGACCGGAATGACCGGCCCTGGCCAATTCGCCCTCGCCCAGGTGGTTCTCGGCAGCCCGAACTTCTTCATGTCCACGGCCGACGGAATCAGCGGGGCGGACACCTACAGCCAGTCCGCCGACGACCACCAGCACTTCAACTGGTATTTCACGGAAGTCGGTGACTACACGCTGACCTTCTCCTTCGAGGGCACGCATGCCACCGACGGCGTGAAGACGGCGACCGCGACCTACAATTTCAGCGTGGTCCCGGAGCCTTCGACCGCCCTGCTGGGGGCGCTGGCCATGCTGGGCCTGATGCGTCGACGCCGCTAAGCTCCGGCTTGGTTTCCGAAGAACAACAACCCGCTCCCGTCGATCACGGCGAGCGGGTTTTTTCATGAAGGAAACCGCAGAATTCTACGGTGTCTGGACCACCCGCACCCGGGCGAAACGCCGATCGCCAGGCGAAGGGGCCGCGTCGCGCATCGTCACGCGCTCCCAACCGGATGCCGCCGGGTCAAGATCGACCTGCGAGCCACCGGCCTGCCACGGCCCACCCAGAGAGTCGGCCCACTCGACGGAAATCGAGATTCCTTCGTCCGCCGGCGGGGCACTGCGGCGGTGAAAGGAAATCGTCAGCCTGCCACCGTCGATTCCCACTTCCGGAGCCACCGGCGCTCCGTGATCGGAACCCGTGGCATCCCCAGGATCGCCGCCCAAGGCGTATTCGACAAGATTCACCAAGCGGTCCCCGTCGGGATCCGCGTCCGGCCCGGCCACCGCCTCATCCATCACCACCGCCGCGTCGAAATGCTCCGCCCGCCAGCGGGCCACCCCCCCGATCGCGAAATGCAACGGAACCTCGGCGCTGAGCGGGGTCGGGTTGGTCGCTCCGGGACCGAGATAGCCCATCACCTGCAGCCGCACCCGCCACATGCCCTTGCTGGTGAAGGCCCAGTTCTGATGGGAATGGAAAGCGGGTTTCAGCAGCAGATCGCTGGCATCAATCCCATCCGAAGTGGCCATGTAGGTCCCTCCGTTGTCGAACATGCTGAAGTCGGCACCTTGCGGACCGTCAACACCGGCCAGCCGAACCTCCAGGTTGCCCGAAAACACCCCGGACTGGGTCTCGCCGAATCCCGGCTCCGCCTGTGTCCCGTACGTCGTTGCCTCCGGGAAAATCCAGACCGGTTCGCCGGCCGCAACACCGATGAAATCCCATTGTGAACCCGAAGGACGGTCGATCCGCTCACCCTCGTTGTCGAAGTAGTCTCCGTCGTAACCCGGAAAAAAAGCCGTCTCCGGAGGATGGGAGACCGGGCCGTCGACGAGCAACCAGCTCCACTCCTGACTGCCCACCGAGTAGGTTGGAGTCACATCCCAGTGACCCGGCAATGGCAGCAAGCCCCCTGAAACCACCCCGGCCAGTCCAACCCAGCCGATTCCGACAACCGCCCTGCTCATCTTCAGATGCCCGGGGGCTTCGCGATGTTGTCTCCGCTCTCGATCCGCGACCGGACCTCGTCCTCCCGCCAGACCTCGACGCGCCCGTCCGCAAACAGATAGTTCGACCGGTCGCCGCCGTGCCGGTCCGGTGCGATGTCCCGGGTCACCGCCGACCATGAACTCCAGCGCTCGCTGTGGGTGTGATCGTTGCCAGGCGCCACCCCCACATGGTCCGAGCAGCAGAATGCAAGAATCGTCCGTGTCGGGTTCGGCAGGTTCTGGGGGCGGTTCAGCGGTCGGCCCATCGGCCGGCCGAACGGGTCGGTCCTGGGAACGAAGACGAAGCTGTTCAGGATGTAGCTGGTCCCCTCGGCCTCGAGGCGCTCCCTTTTCTTGGGATCGGCGGGACACACCCTCACATGATCGTAGTCGCCAAGATAGTTCTCCAGCGCCGCCACCCACGCCAGGCCCTCATCGGCCGTGTGGGTGGTTTCCGGATACCGGCCGTGATCCTGCACATAGGATTCCAAGGCCACCCCTATCTGCCGGAGATTGTTGGCACAGGCCACCTGGTTCGCCCGTTCCTTGGCACCTTTCGCG
>CALGOH010000317.1 GCA_937957985.1 uncultured Verrucomicrobiae bacterium | reverse complement strand
CCCACCTGGAGCAGATCACGAAGTATCGCATGCGCACGACCGGGGCCGGCGAGCTTTCGGTGGCCTACCCAAGGCCGCCGTCCGACTACCTCATGGTGCTCTACGATGTGAGTCCCGACCTTGGCAGGATCCGCAAGCTGTGCGAGCGCTTCGGCACCGTGCCCCGGGTGATCCGGGAGTTGCAGGTCATCGAGGTGGTGGTCGATGACGAGCGTTTCGTCCAGGGCCCGCTCGACAAACTCCAGGACCCCGATGATCCGTCGTTCTACGAGTTGAACCGGAGGGAACTCGACAGCATCGATCTCCACCGGGCCAACGCAGCGGTCAAGCGTCTGGTCGCGGTCGAGCCCCGGCTCTTCCGCACCGACATCGTCCGCCGGATGCTGGAACTCTTCGAGGAAGGCGACCTGGAAATGAAGGTGGACGTCGCCCGGGCGCTGCAGGTGTGGTCGCAACCGGATGACGGCTCCCTGGCGGTGGTGCGGGATGCGGTGTCGGAGCTCACGGGAGGGATCGAACCCGTTCCCCGCGTGATGGTGGAGTATCTGGTCCAACAGGACGACAGCGAATCCGTGCCATTGGTTCACGAGCTTTGGCTGAAGGACGCGTCCGAGTGGGAGGCCTTGTACGGCGACATGGGGGAGGCGATCGAGGATGGGATTCTCGAGGGTTTGCCCGATTACGGCCCGCTCCAGTTGGTGTCCGCGGCCCGCCTGCTCGGTCGCGTCGGCACTGCGAAGAGCCTGCCGGCGCTCGAGGAGGCGAAGACCGGAGCGTCCGCCGAACTCCGGGTCACCCTGGAGCAAGCCATCCGCTCGATTGAGAACCGGCAGTGAAGGGAAAGCTTGATTGGCCTTCTCGCGTGGCGACGCTCGTTTCATCATCCCGGCCCGCAGCCATTGATCCCCAGCCACCGTGGCGGAATCGGTAGACGCCGCGGACTTAAAATCCGCTGAACCGCAAGGTTCGTGAGGGTTCAAGTCCCTCCGGTGGCACTGGTAATAAGCGAGTTATGAAGGAAATTTCTGCGGACGATTTTCGCTGGGGAGTTTTGGTGCCCTAATGGTGCCTCAAAAAATCGGTATCCTTGTGAGAGGTTGGTCAGATCGCCTCGTCGGTTGAGGTTCTCCAGAGGGAGTTTGATGGGTTAGGCGCGGGCGTGATGAGGATCACATTTGTGTCGGCTCGATCTCTTCAGCCGAGTCCATCTTAGTGGCTGCTCGCCGCTCAGCCATCAGCACCGATCTTCGTCCACCAGAATCGCCAAGACCTCGGCTCGAGCGCTGGAGTTTTTCCGGGGCCGCTTGCAACGCTGGATGTCAAAACGCTGCTAAAATTTGCACAACTCTCCCATATAGAGTGAGTTAGCCCGCCTCATTTCTTATTTTTCTGGCGCTCAGCATATTTTGCTCATGTTTATAAATAACTGAACAAAAGCGAGTTATAAAAGTCCTTCGCCTCATTTCATGCTGCAAAATGGGCGAGTCGCCTCATTTCATGCCGGTAGATTGGGCGAATCGCCTCATTTTTCGAGCCTCCTGCGAGGGGATCCTGGGCGCAAATTCACGTTTTAGTCCGTTTCATCGATCTGCGTCCGGGGTATTTGGCATCTGATCGCGTGCTTGGTCGGGGGGCTCGTGGTGAGGAAATCCGCCTCTCGTCTGTGTTAAATGAACCTGAACACTCCGGGGTGCTCCTGGAGTGTTCCTTCATGTCATGCCCCGGAACCTGTATTCCCCGAGGCTGTCCGATGACGTCGTGCGCGCGCTCTACCGCGAGGCGCGTCGTCGACGGATGCCCATGACCCGGCTGGCGGACGAACTCATCACGGCCGCCCTGGCCGATCGTCCGTCCGCCACCGGTGACGCCGCCCCACAGGCGACCGAACCGTTCACCGGGAGGAAGGCGGCCTGAGCCGCTCCGCTTCCCGTTCCCTGAAGCAACCAAGGCCCGCTCCGGATCCTCTCCGGGGCGGGCCTTCTTACGTACTGAAACCAACAACCACACAACCAGCCATGGCCGTCAAACTGATCGCCAACTACAGCAAGCGCCTGGGACTCCCGGGCTACTCCAGTCACCAGTTCGCCGTCTCCATCGAGACCGAGCTGGTCCACACCGACCAGGTCGCCGACGAGGCGGCCCGCGTCTACCGGCTGCTCCAGACCAACGTCGACGAGCAGATCCGATCCACCGGCTTCGTGCCGCCCGACAACTACGGGATGGACGACGCCGTTCCCACCAGCGGCAGCAAAGGCCACTCCCCCAATGGGGAAAGCTGGCGCTGCAGCGACAAGCAGAAGGAGCTCATCCTGAAGCTCGTCGACGAGCACTCGCTCGACAAGAACGAGGTCGACCACCTCGCCCGCCAACGCTTCGGCAAGGGCGTCCGGGACCTCAACAAGATGGAGGCCTCCGGTCTCATCGATGAGCTGCTCGAAACCCACGGCGGGAAACCCCGACGCCGCACCAACGGCCGGGCCTACGCGAAGGGAGGTCAATCGTGATCGCCCCTGCCAAACAACTCCCGGCCGTCCCCACCCGGAAGCTGCCGGACCACATCTCGCCCAGCGCGGCGAGGTCGTACCTGTCGTGCTCGCTGAAGTTCTTCTTCGAGCGCGTGCTGCGGCTGCCGGCCCCGGTGTCGCCGTCCCTGCATCTGGGCAAGGCGATCCACGCCGGCCTCCAGGCCTTCCACCTCGCCCGCTGGCGGGGTGGAAACGATTCGCCGGAAATGGTCGCCGGCGTCTTCGACGTCGAGTTCCAGCGGCTCGAAAAGGACGAGGGTCCGGTGTCCTGGAAGGACGGCAAGGCCCGCGCCAAGGCCCGGGAAGACGGGCTGCGGGTGCTGGCCGCCTACCTCGATTCCGGGGAGGCACCGACCGAGCGCCCCAAGGCCGTCGAAGTACCCCTCGACCAGAAGGTCGATGGATTGCCGGTGCCACTGGGCGGGGTCATCGACCTCGTCACCCAGGAGGGCGTGCCGGTGGACTTCAAGTCCGCCGCGGCGCGTCCCGACACGAAGCAGGCGGCCTTCGACCACGAGATCCAGTTGGTGAGCTACCAGTTGCTGATCGAGGGCGCGACAGGCGAGACTCCGCCGTCGCTCGACCTGGTTTTTCTGGTGAAGACCAAGACGCCGCAGGTCATCCGCATCAGCACCCCGCCGGCCGACGCCACCCGCAAGTCGCGGGTCGTCGGCTTGCTGCGTCTGGCGGTGGAAGGGATCGCCGAGCGGCGGTTCCACCCGCAGCCGGGAATGCACTGCTCGTGGTGCCCGTTCCGTGCCGAGTGCGCGGCGTGGCCGCATGGGATCCGGGAGGCGGCGTAATGTAAAATGCTTGCCCGGTGGAGGAGGTTCCTCCGCCGGGCTACGGCTCCGCCTCCAAGCGGTCCATGGAACCGACTTCTAAGCCTGGCTCATTGGAAAAATTTGCGGATTAGGACAGAGTCTTGGTGGATCTGCGGAGTCGCCAATTCCGTGTTTGCCTGATAAGCAGAGGGAGACCAATCAAGAAACCGGTTGATCAGCACGTGAAAATGCCTGGGTGCTTTTGATATGAGTCGAACTACCTTTGCTGCTGTATGAAAGAGAAGGGTTTGATGAGATATTTGAGAACTGCCGCCACTGTTATCGCCCTCGTTTGGGTGTTGCCTGCCATTGGATACGCGCAGGAGGCGGGTATCGAATGGAGCATCCTCAACCAGGAGCTCGTGGATCTACACCGCGCGGGAAAGTATGACCGTGCGGTCGTTGTCGCCCAGAAGGCCCTTCAGGTTGCCACACAGAGTGTAGGCCTCGACCACCCTGATGTGGCCCAGAGCCTGAACAATCTGGCCGGGCTTTATCGAGCCCAAGGCGACCTTGCTAATGCTGAGCCTCTCTGTAAGCGCGCGCTGGCGATCTTGGAGAAGGCGTACGGCCCCGACCACCCCGATGTGGCCCAGAGCCTGAACAATCTGGCCGCGCTCTACGATCAACAAGGCGACCTTGCCAATGCTGAGCCTCTCTTTGAGCGAGCGCTGACGATCCGGGAGAAGGTACTCGGGCCCGACCACCCCGATGTGGCCCAGAGCCTGAGCAACTTGGCCTTGGTCATCGCCTCACAAGGCGACTACGCCAGGGCGGAGACTCTCTTTAAGCGCGCGGTGGCGATTCGGGAGAAGGTGCTCGGCCCCGACCACCCGGATTTGGCCACGAGCCTGGATGGCTTGGCTTTGCTCTACTCCTGCAAAGGTGAATCTGCCAAGGCCGAGCTGCTCTACAAGCGGGCGGTGGCGATCCGGGAGAAGGTACTCGGCCCCGATCACCCCGATGTGGCCCAGATCTTGAACGCCCTAGCCCTGCAATACGTTGAACAGCGTGACTACGCCAAGGCCGAGCCGATGCACAAGCGCGCGCTGGCGATTTGGGAGAAGTCGCTCGGCCCCGACCATCCCAATGTGGCTACGAGCCTGGAGAATATGGCGGCCCTGTATCGTGTGACCAAGCGAGAGGCGGAGGCGGAAGGGCTGGAAAAGCGTGCGGCACAGATCCGGGCTATCAAGCGATGAGGCGACTCACACCCTTCGATGACTTCGAGTCGTCTTCGCCCGTCCCGACCACCAGGGAGGCCTACCTCGCCTATCGGACCCACGCGATTGACTTTCTCAAGGCAAGGAACCGCCAGATCCGGGATTGGTCTGAATGCAACCTGAATGGTTCATCGGAATAGGCGGGAAGGCACGAGGGCAGTGAAGCTCACGGTTCCAGATCTGGAACACCATCGCGCCCTTGAGGATGAGGACAAAACTCTCGGACGCTTCCGAGCCGGCAAGCCGTTGGAGAAAGCACTCCACGCCGTAGCGCGAGAGAATGAAGTCGAAGTTCTCGCCGCGGCTCCTTGCCAGGTTCAGCAGCCGGGTGCGGATCGACTCGATGCGGCCCTCGTGTTTCATGAGGTGAGAGCCTCCAGGTAGGGTTTCATCACCCGGCTCATCCGGCAGGCGCGGGCGATGCGGTTGAGTTCCGCCAGGGTGAAGCGGCGTTCCCGCCATCCCTCCCGCAGCGCCTCAAGCGCGACCTCGATGCCAACCTTGTTGCGGTAGCGGAACAGGTCGACCACCGTCCGCGCCACCGAGTAGACCTTGAGCGTGGTGCCTTCCACAAGGTGCTCCTCGAGTCCGACCTCCGAATGTGACGGTCCGTAGCGGAAGACGCGCAGCGGAGGATGGTCGAGCTCGGGTCGCCGGTCCTTCAGGCTAATGGCGATCCAGACCTCGTGGGGCGCCTGCGTGGTCAGGTCGTGGAAGGCCAGCGCGCTCAGGAGGCAGATCCCCGCATGCGGCACCCGCCGCGCGACGACCACCAGCGAGTGGTGTTCGCCGACCTCGGCACCGGGGAGCGTGTAGAGGCCCCGCCCGACGCGCTCCAGACGCCCGGCGACCACCGCCTCATGGATCGCCGTACGGGAAAGCCCGCGCTCCTCCAGCTCCTTGGAGCGGAGGACCGAGGCGTCGCCGAAGAGTTGATCCAGTTGCATGACGGCTCTCACAAAACATTGGTAGTTGATTACATATCCCGACGTTTTGCAAGCATAGGGCGGGTGGTTCGATGTTCGAAGTTTCTGAACATCCGTGCCGTCGCGAGCAGGTGAAAGAGGCTTCCGCTCCTCGGAAAATCAACTTCGGAGGCGACCCGGTCAGCCAGGCCACATGCCCCCGCCGGCCCTCC
>CALGOH010000316.1 GCA_937957985.1 uncultured Verrucomicrobiae bacterium | reverse complement strand
AGCCCGCGTGACAATGGCTACAATCCACCGACCCGCTTCACCTTCACCGCCAAGTCGGGCCGGAGCACCCTCGTTCTCACCGAGACCAGCCCCCAGTCGGACAGTTGCTCCCCCGCCATCGACAATGTCACCGTCGTGGAAGTGCCGGAATAGCCAGGTTCGAGGTGTGACACGCCCCGACAACCTCTGCATCGCCCGCCTGTGGGCCTTGTCGTTCTCGCATCGTTTCCGCGGATTTCGGTCGAATTCACCAAAATCCAGCACTTCACAGGTTAAGATCGACATCCCTTCGGCTGTTTGTCGGGGAAGATCATCGCCAGAGAACCGCCCTGATTGAGGTGGGTCATTCGCGATCGCGAGCGAATCATGACGTCAAGAATCCACCACACCCTGCTTTTTGCCTTCGCCGGAATCCTGGGTTCTGCACCCGTCGGGGCGGACACCGTCCTGATCGATCACACCTTCGACGGAGTTGCGAACGACACCGGACCTGCCTTTCAGCAGCTTTACAACGGCCAGGCCACGGCCAGCACGGACGCGAGCACCGGCTACATCGAAACCACCGGAATCAACAACGCCTCCATCGGCTTCAACAACGCGGCGACCGTGGACGCTTCCGGTGCTGCGGGCTTCACGATCACGTGGGTGGTGGATTCCTACTACGATTGGGGTCTCGACACGGCAGCCGCTGGCGGCAGTTCCGTGCACTACAACGGCTGGTTCTTCGGCGTGGGAACCAGCACGTCCGCCACGGGGACCGGTCTGTGGAACAATCATGACAGCCTCGGCATCCTTTTGGACGGTGGCAATACCTTCTCGACCAACGATTGGTCGCTCGCGGCGAACTTTGGCGGCAAGGCATTCGCCTCTCTCGGGACTCCGGCGACCTATGCTTCGCTGGCCGACGGCTTCACGGTCTCATTGACGGTCAACAGCGACGGTACGTGGTCGGCGTCATCGACAGGCATGAGCACGAACATCAGTGCGTCGGGCAATCTGGCAGACTTCACGACCCTGACTTACGCGGATATTGCGGGCTCGTTGGTCGCCAACACCACGATCCAGGGACCGAATCCCAGTACGACCGCCAGTCTGAATTACACGGTCAGCAGCGTCACCTTGACCGCCATCGACGGTCCGCCCGCCACGGCGGATCTCAAGGTCACCTCGGTCACCAGGTCCGGAAGCACGGTCACAGTCGAGTTCACCGGCGGAGCCGATGGACAGAGCTACGACCTGAACAAGTCGACCACGCTCGATTTCACGACACCGGACATCAAGGACACGACCACGCTCTCGGGCACCACGAGCGGAACGCTCGAAGACACCACGGCGACCGAGGACAAGGCCTTCTATCGGGTCGAACCACAATGAATGATCCGCGCTGCGATATTCCGCAGACTCCAGCCACCCTCCCCAAGACAAAGAGCACTCAGATGAAATACCGCAAACTGACCGCCTTGGCCGCCTCGGCCTTTCTGTCCACCGTCCCGGCCGGTGCCGCGACCCTCCTCTCCAACGACTTCGGTGGCGGAGCCGACACCGGCCCTGGTTTCCAGCAGCTTTACAACGGCCAGGGAACCGCCAGCGCGGATCCGGCCACGGGCACGATCACGACCACCGGCGTCGACAACGCCTCCATCGGCCTCAACACTTCGGGAACGGTGGATGCCTCCGCCGCTCCCGGCTTCACCATCGAATGGGTGGTATCCTCGTTCAGCGGCGACTCGTTCAACGATGGATCCGGAAGTCGAGTGACCTTCAACGGATGGTTCTTTGGGGTGACCACCAACACCGGCAGCACCGGATCGGCTCTCTGGAACAACACTGCGGAGAGTGTCGGCATTCTCATCGACGGCGGATCCGCCTTCACGGATTGGTCGTTTGCTCAAAGAACCGGGGGCAGTCTTGATTCCAACACCGCACTGAACGGTTCCCAACCGACGGTGGCGTCGTTCAATGACGGGTTTACCATCTCCCTGACGATCAATGACGACAACACCTGGTCGGCCTCCTCGACCGGTCTGAGCAACAACATCAGCAGCTCCGGCTCGCTGGCGGCCGGGACTTATGCGACGATCTCCCCTTCACTGGTTGCCAACACCACGATCCAGGGCACTCAGGTCGGTTATGTGATCGACAGCGTCACCTTGACCACCATCCCGGAGCCCTCCACCACCGCCCTCTTCGGAGGCGTGCTATTCCTGGCGCTGCTCCGCCGGCGCCGAGGCGCCTGACCTCCATCGAGCGGCTAAACATCCCGATGAATGAGCATCGGGTCTCCTTCAAGGGAGACCGCTTGCTCCCTGCACCCTGCCATCGGGACGACTCGGTTTGAAAACCCTCGGAAGCCGTTCCGTCATCATCCTGTCATGAACTCTAACACATTTCCTTTCCGGCATCCCATCCGTGCAGTAGCGGTGACGACCGCCGCCTTTCTGATCACCTCTGCGTCCCGCGGGGCTGATTTGATCGACAACGACTTCGGCGGAGGTGCCGACACAGGCCCTGCTTTCCAGCAACTTTACAACGGCCAGGGGACCGCCAGTGCGGATCCGGCCACGGGCGCGATCACCACCACCGGCGTCGACAACGCCGCCATCGGGCTCAACACCACCGCCACGGTGGACGCCTCCGGCGCTTCGGGCTTTACCATCGAATGGGTGGTTTCCTCGTTCACCGGAGATTCGTTCAACGATGGCTCCGGCAGCCGGGTGAGATTCAACGGATGGTTCTTTGGCGTGACCACCAACACCGGCAACGCGGGTCCGGCCCTCTGGAACAACACCGGGGAAGCTGTCGGCATCCTTCTGGACGGTGGAAACAGTTTTACGGACTGGTCATTCGTTCAAAGGGCCGGGGGCAGCCTGGACGCGAATACTCCCCTGAACGGCTCCCAGCCGACGCTGGCGTCGTTCAACGACGGCTTCACCCTTTCCCTGACGATCAACGCCGATGACACCTGGTCGGCGTCCTCCACCGGCCTGAGCAATGACATCAGCGCCTCCGGTTCGCTGGCGGCCGGGACCTATGCGACGATCGCCGGATCCCTGGTCGCCAATACGACCATCCAAGGCACCCAAGTGGGCTACGTGCTCGACCAGGTCACCTTGAGCACTGGCACCGGCACCCCGGCAGACACCACCCCGCCGACCCCGGCCCAGATGACCTGGCAGAGCCCGCCCGCCGCCGACTCGGATACTGTCATCTCGATGACCGCGGTGACCGCCAGCGACGACAGCGGCGTGGAATACCAGTTCACCCGCTGGTTCGATGGCGCGGTCCATTTCACCAGCGATTGGCAAAGCAGCCCCAGCTTCACTGACAACGGTCTGGCTCCCTCGACCACCTACGGCTACACCGTGCAGGCCCGAGACTTGAGCGCGAACCAGAACAGCAACACCGCTTCTTCACCCATCGCCGAGGCCACCACCGAGGAAGCGTCTGGTTCCGGCGGGCTCCTGCTCGTCGATCATACCTTCGACGGTGTCGCGAATGATACCGGCGGGCTCACCTTCCAGCAGTTTTCAAACGGCATCGGCAGCGGATACGCGGCCGATCCGAGCACGGGAATCATCGACGTTGGAATCGCCAACAACAACCTCACCGGGTTCAACCATGCCACGCCGCTGGATCTGGCCGCGCTCGACCCCACCTCCGTCGGCTTCAAGGTGACTTACCATGTGAGCGGCACCACGGCCGACGTTTCCGCCCTGCTCTATCAGGGCCTCTATTTCGGCGTTACCTCGGGCCCGACCGCGACCGACCCCGACGTCGATGCAGCCTGGCACCAGGCACCGGACTCTTTCGGCTACCTGGCCGGGGGCAACAGCTACGGCGACAATGTGATCGTGGAAGGGGACGGCAGTTCCGATGCGGAGACCGTCAGCAGCCTGCAGGCACCTGCCCCGAGCGATGCGTCCTTCAGCGACGGCTTCACCGTCACGCTCGTCCTCAGAAACGACGATACCTGGACGGTCACCTCCACCGGGCTCAGCAACGACCTCAACGCCTCCGGCAGCCTGACCGGCGGGTATTTCAGCTACGCTGACCTCGCCAACGGCCTGGTTCTCAACACCAGCCTGCAGGGTCAGGAAAACGCGACCTGCACCCTGAGCCGGATGACCCTCGAGACGATCAGCAGCGACACCTCCGGCGACAACACCCCGCCCACGCCCGCCCAAATGTCGTGGGCCAATTCACCGTCCGCCCTCTCGGAAACCGAGATCATCATGACGGCGGTCACGGCCAACGATGACAACGGCGTGCAGTACCAGTTCACCCGCTGGTTCGATGGTTCGGTCCAGTTCACCAGCGATTGGCAAAGCACCCCGGGCTTCATCGACAGCGGCCTGCTGCCTGCGACGACCTACGGCTACACCGTCGTGGCCCGGGACCGCAGCGTGAATGAGAATACCAACACCCCGTCCTCACCTGTCGCGGAAGCCACCACCAATGACGAGGGCACGGACCCGCCGCCCAACGGCGGCTATGTGGCCCCCTTTGTCGACAGCGACGGCGACAGCTACCGCGATGAGGCGGAAACCGCGCTGGGTTCGAACCCGAACGACCCGACCGACTGCCCCGACCACACCCCGGCACCGGCCAAGCCGAACATCGTGATCATCTATGCCGACGACCTCGGCTTCGGCGACATCTCCCGCTACGGCAACCTGTTCGGCACCCCGAGTGCCTCGCCTACGCCAAACGTCGACAGCCTGGCCGACCAGGGCGTGACCTTCACCCAGGCGCACTCCGCCAATGCCGTCTGCACGCCCTCGCGCTACTCCCTGCTCACAGGGATCTACAACTGGCGCAACTTCCAGAGCATCTCCGGACACTATGGCTTCAAGGCGGGAATCGACAACATCCCGCTCGACAACGACGTCACCATCGCCGAGTTCCTCAAGACCCAGGGCTACGACACCGCCGCCTTCGGCAAATGGCACCTTGGAGGCAAGTGGTATGCCCCCGGCACCAACAACCGCATCACCGGCAATCCCACCGACCCCACAGCCGTCGACTGGACCCGCCGCATCGAGGGGCATGCCACCGACATCGGCTTCGATTATTTCCGCGGCCTGGGAACCGTGCTGAATTTCGGACCCTACGTTTATCTGCACGACGACATCGTCCACTACTGGGTCGAAGACACCGCACTGAATGAATACGGCAACAAACTGCCCAACGGCCGCCAGGGCTACTTCCGGCCCGCCACCGCCGGGGACAGCTTCCAATGGTTCACCGGCAGTCAACTGAACTCGACCGTGGTCGGGGCGACGGATTCGCGGGAAAGCCTCGGCGACCCCTCCTACCGCCAGATCGACGCCGGCCCGATCATGATCGCCGACTTCGAGCGCTACATCGACGAGCGGGTGGCCGCCTCCGACAGCGATCCTTTCTTCGCCTATGTCTCGCTCTATTCGCCCCACAAGCCCTGGGCGATCACCCCGGCTTTCAACAACTCCACGTATGGCGACTACGACTACGCCCGCTGGATGGCCGAGGTCGACGACCGCATCGGCCGGATCATCGCCGCCATCGACGACAACGGCATGGCCAATGACACGCTGGTCATCTTCACCGCCGACAACGGCCCCGAGACCACCGCCATGATCAACACCCTGGCCAATGGCGACGACGCCAACGGCCCCCTGCGTGGTGCCAAGCGCGACGTCTGGGACGGCGGCACCCGCGTGCCCTTCATCGTCCGCTGGCCCGGTCAGGCCCCGGCGGGCATGGTCGTGACCGATGAGTTGATCTCCCAGGTCGACATCTTTCCCACCATCGCCGCCTTCCTCGGCGAGGAACTGCCAGACACCACCGCACCCGACGGCGAATCGTTCCTCAACGTCGTCCGCGGTCAGCGCAAGCCGGGCGAAGCCCGCGGCGGGATCGTGCTCTGCTCCTTCGGCGGTCACCTCGCCCTGAAAGCGCCGGACGGCTGGAAGCTGATCGACTCGACCGGCGGTGGCGGCAACACCTCCTCGTGGGACTCCGAGAACAACACCATCCCCAGCGCCTACGGAAGTGACCAGGGTGCCCCGAAGCAACTCTTCGAAATGCCCGTGGACCTCGGCGAGGACATCAACCGGATCGACAGCCTGACCGGCGATTCCGCCATCCGCGCCGAACTCGTGAGCCTCACCGGCCGCGATCTGCTGGCCACCCTCGACCAACTCCGGTCCAGCGGTGCGGCCGCCCTCGACGGGCGCGAGCCCGACAACGACGCCGACGGCATGAGCAATGCCTTCGAGACCCTGCACGGACTCGACCGCGACTCGCCCAAGGACGCCGCCCTCGACAACGACGGTGACGGCGCCGACAACCTCTCCGAAAGCATCGCCGGCACCGACCCGAATGATCGCGGAAGTGTCTTTCGCGTGATCGACCTGACGGACTCACCGGCGAGCCTGTCGGTGACCTGGCCGAGCGTGTCCGGCAGGGACTACGAGGTCTTCTGGAGCACCGACCTCGGCACGTGGACGAGCGACTCGACCCACCCGGGAACCGGGGGGGAGATCACCCTCTCCCTCGACAAAGCTGCGATCGATGCGGCGGACGGAAACTCCGGCAATCTACGAAGCCTCTTTGTAAGGATTAGTGTCACCCGTCGCGATGGGGATGACACCTCGCATGAATCTTGGTGAAGATCTCGTTGCGCTTCATGGCCCGACCTCCCGGGGGCAAGGCAGGCCTGGGGCAGGTCCAAACCGGCTATCCGCGAGTTCTGCGATTGATCTCGCGACTTCGGCTTTCCCAAGTCACTGAGAAACAGAGGTTACGGAGGACACGGAGAGAAGAGATATTCAGAATATCCATCGCAGGAGTACAACCTCGACCCCGTCCCGCTCCGTGAACTCCGTTTCTCAGTTTCTCCGTGTCCGGAAGAATGCCCGCTTCCTGTTCCGATGCCCAACCAATCCGGCGGAGAGCCAGAAAACCGGAGAAGACGACGGCGGGGAACCCTCTCCGTCATCTTCCATGGCAGATGATCGGCGGATCGGTGCTCGCCGAAAAAATGGGCCGGCGTATGCTCCCGCCATGATTCGCCAAGTCCTTCCACTTCTTCCGGTGCTTTTGTCCTGCATCGTGCCTGCATGGTCCACGGACCGTCCGCAGCTCCAGGTGATCAACGGGAGCGCGCAGACCGTCGATTTGTTCTGGCTGGAGACCGAGAGCGAGAGGGTATCCAACGGCAGCGTCGCGCCGGGGGAGGACACGGTGATCGGCACCATGATCGGGCACGAATTTCTGCTGGTGGGTCGCGACGACGGTGCCGAGGCGCGGTTCGCATCCCGGGTCCCGATCCAGGGATTCCGCTTTGATCCGCCGGACCCCGCGGGGATCCCTGAGTACTACAGCCAGAAGATCCTGGTGAACGGCTTCCCGATCGTTGCCTCCGAGCGGGTGAATCCCTATGCGCTGAAGGAGGCCGCCTACCTCACGCGGCTGATGCTCGCCAAGCGGCCCGATGTCCTCGAGGCGATGACCCTCAGTGGCGCGCGCCTTTGCATCATGGCCCACAACGAGTTCACCACCGACCTTCCGGAGTTCGAGCATTTCGGCGACCGGCCGATGCATGGCTTCGAGGACTTTTCAGGCAAGGACTACTGGGATGCGAGGGCGCGGGGCACCGGTGGCAGCGAGACCGACCCCTACTGCACCTGCGGCGAGGAGAACCTGCTCGGATACGAGGGTGATCCGTACGCGGCGGAGAACATCCTGATCCACGAGTTCGCCCACAACATCCACCTGCGCGGACTCAAGAACCTCGACCCGACCTTCGATACCCGGCTCCGCGAGACCTACGACGCGGCGATGGAAAAGGGGCTGTGGAAGGGAAAGTATGCCTCGGTCAACGACCGGGAGTATTTCGCCGAGGGGGTGCAGTCGTGGTTCGACGACAACCGCGAGAACGACCACGACCACAACCACGTCAACACCCGTGCCGAACTGATCGAGTACGATCCGGGGCTGGCGGCGTTGTGCCGGGAGGTCTTCCGGGACACCGAGCTGCGCTACACCAAGCCGGTGACCCGTCTGCACGGGCATCTCGAGGGCTACGACCCGTCGAAGGCGCCGAAGTTCAAGTGGCCCGGGCGGCTCGACTCGATCAAGAAGGCGATCCGGGACAAGGCCGTGGCGCGCGACAAGGCGGCGAACGGAGGTTGAGGCAGGCTGCCGGTGTGCAGCATTTGCCGAAGTCATGGCCTCAACTCGCAGATCGGCCGGGATGAATTGATCGTGGTGCGCGGCGGGCATATGGCGGGCGCGGTTTCCGTGCCATGAAGCTTTCCGCTTCCGCCACCTGCCCGCTCTTCCTTGCAGCGGCGATTCTCCATGTCGAGGCCGCCACCGAAATGCAGGAGTCCGCGGCCGGTTCAGCGGGAGGAGGATCGGTCTTCGACCGCTGGGAGCAGGCGGGCTTCGGCCGTGTTTCGGCGACGGTCCAGGCCCTGCTGATGCACCGGGACATCGACGATGCGGGCGAGGGGGGGAGTACGACGCTGGCCACCACGCTGAACTATCGATCGCCGGAATGGGGCGGACTCCATTTCGGCGGGCAGTACATCTACAGTTGGCTCCTGTACGAGGAGAAATCCCGGGTGGTCCCGCATACGGGCTACTGGCTCTCCAACGACGAGTTCAGCGTGCTCAACGAGGCCTACCTCGGATTCGACTTCGGGGCTCTCGGCTGGGACGGCGCGCAAGTGAAGGTCGGCCGGCAAGTGCTCAACTACGACTTCGCACCGACCTACAACATCCGGCAGAAGGACCAGTCGTACGAGGGCATCGTGCTGACGACGAGGCCGGTCGAGCATCTCACGCTCGATGTCGGATGGTTCAACCGCTTCAGCAGTTGGGCATCGCGGGACGGAGGGCCTTCGAACTGGCGGGCGGACTTCATCGACGTCGAGGACCGGGTCGGTGTGCCGTATTCGAGCCGTGGGTTCTTCTTCGGTTCTGCCGTTTACACGCCGTGCGATGCCGTTTCCCTCAGCGCCTACGACTTCTACGGGGACGACCTGTTCAACGTGTTCGGCCTGAAGGGCGCCTACACCTGGAAGCTCGGGGGGAACCGGGGGGCGCTGACGCTGCGCGGGCACTGGGCGAACCAGCGGGATGTCGGACGGATGAGTCGCGACGGCCTCGGCGACATCGGATCCAACGTGGTGGAGATCGGTGCCGACTACGCCAGCGGTGGCGTGACCCTGAGCGGTGGTGGCGTGTTCATCCGCGGCGATGATTTCCAGACGCCTTTCCGCACGTCGTTCACGATCGATACCGAACTGCTGTGGTACACGATGCAGTTCGAGGGGGGGACGAACTCCGGCTACCTGAAGGCCGTATGGAAGTGGAGGCAGTGGATGTTCTACGCGATGTATGTCGCCTCGGAGCACCGCTGCGGCCGGGTCTGCCAGGAGATCGACGTGGTGGTGAAAAGGAACTTCGGGGAGCAGTTCCACACGGCGGTGAAAGCCGGCTACGGCGGACGCGTGATGCCGGCGGCGTTGGGAGGTGCCAAGACCGAGGCCTTCGACTTTCGGTGGTTCCTCGGTTGGACGTTCTGAAGAAAAACAGAAGCGGCACCCCGGACGGGATGCCGCTTCAAGGGGCTGTGGGACGACCTAGGGCTGTGGCGGGCCGCCCGCTTCGCCGGATTCCTCGTCACCCTTGCGGAATGGCGTCGCCGGTTTCGCGGGTGCGGGCTGCGCGGGCGCCGGTTTGGCCTGGGCGTCGCCGGACGCGTCGCCGCCCTTGCCGAGCTTGCCGAGGTATTCGGGAAGCTCGATGCCGGCGTTGCGGCTGATCTCGTGGAGCGGCGGCAGCGAGCCGACCAGTCCGGAGACGAAGTTGGCGGTGCTGCCCTTTCCGTCGGCACCCTGGCCGCTGTCCCAGACCGTGACCTTGTCGATCTTGAGGTTGGAGATCGCCTTGGCCTGCTCCTCGACCAGCTTCGGAAGCTGCTCGATCATCAGCAGCAGCGAGGCGAGGTCCTTGTCGTTGTTGGCGGCGGCGACGAGGTCGGCGAAACCACGGGCCTTCTTGGTGAGGATCTGCTCGGTGCCTTCGGCCTCGGCTTCGAGGCGGAAGCGCAGACCGTCGGCCTCCGCCTGTTTGACGGCCTTGAGACCGTCGGCCTCGGCCTGCTTCTGGAGGCGGACCGCATCGGCCTCACCGGCCTGCGTGCGGCGGATCGATTCGGCGCGGGCCTCGGCATCGACGATGGCCTTCTGCTTGGCGATCTCGGCCGGGACGATGATGTTCGCCTCCTGCGACGCCTTCTCGCGGTTGGCGCGTTCGAGTTCCGACTGGGCCTCGGCCTTGTAGGCTTCCTGGAGGGCCTCGGCGGCCTTGACCTTCTCGGCGGCCGACGCGTTGCGCTCGGCCTCGGCCTCCTTGACGCGACGCTCGGCGTTCGAGTTGGCGATCTCGACCGTGGCGGTGTTCTCCCCGTCGGTCGCCTTGGCGTTGGCGTTGGCGACGCGGATCCGCTGGTCGCGCTGGGCCTCGGCGGCACCGATGTCACCGTCGCGCTGGGCCTCGGCGACCTTCACCTTCGCCTCGGCGATCGCCTTCGACGCGGCCTCCTGGCCGAGGGCGTCGATGTAGCCCGACTCGTCGGTGATGTCCTGGATGTTGACGTTGATCAGGCGCAGGCCGACCTTCTTGAGCTCGACCTCGACGCCGGTGGAGATGTTGGCGATGAGCTTGTCGCGGTCGGCGTTGATCTCCTCGATGTCCATCGTGGCGATGACCACCCGCATCTGGCCGAAGATGATGTCCTTCGCCAGCTCCTTGATCTCGGCGAGTCCGAGTCCGAGCATCCGCTCGGCGGCGTTTTCCATGATGCCGGGCTCGGTCGAGACGCCGACGGTGAAGGTGGACGGCGTGTTGACGCGGATGTTCTGTTTCGACAGCGCGCCCTCGAGCCGGATGTCGATCGGCAGCGGGGTGAGGTCGAGGAACTGGTGCCCCTGGATGATCGGCCAGACGAAGGCCGCGCCGCCGTGGTAGCAGTTGGCCGACTTGCCGCCCGAAACCTTGCCGTAGACGACGAGGAGCTTGTCGGACGGGCATCGCTTGTAGCGGGTGATGAAGGCGATCACCACGGCCGCGAAAAAGATCGCGACGGCGGCGATGATGACGGGCAGCGGGATGTCCGCCAGAATCATGGGATGTGTCATTGGGGTCATGGTCGGGGTTGGTTGTTAGATTGCTTCGACGTAGAAGGAGGTCGGACCGTCGAGGCCGGTGATCCGGACCTTTTCGCCGGGGGCGACGGCTCCCGATTCGCGCTTCCGGGCACTGGCGGTGACGAGACGACCCTGGATGTTCACCTGGATCTGGCCTCCGCCGTCGTGGTTGTCGCCGGGGATCGTGACGTAAACGGTGGCTTCGGAACCGATGGCGGAGCCGTATTCGAGGTTGCCGCTCGACTGGAGCCGCAGCAGCGCCCGGATCAGGAAGAACATCGAGAACATCAGCACCAGGCCCGCGCCAACACCGATGGCGGTGGCCGCGAGGACGCTGAGACCGCCTTCAAGGGAAAGGACGCCCCCCCAACCAAAGCCGAGGAAGAAGGCACTCACGGTGTGCGACGAAAACAGACCCAGCCCGGAGGCGTCGGTGGAACCGATGTCGATGTGGAAGAAGTCGAAGAAGCCGTCCACTCCCATGCCGAGCAGGGCGAGCAGCGTCTGCACGATGGTGAGTCCGAGCGCGACGATCGCGATCGCGTAGAACACCTGCAGTGAGAGATCGAGGGAGTTCCACCAGTCGGTCATGGGTTTGGTTGGTTGAGGCTTCGTTCCGGCGCATCCGCCGCCTTTTCTAACACCCCCAGCGTGGGCCGGAGAAGTCGAGTGTGGCAAGGCGAATGCACGTTTCGGGAACGGTCGAAGTCTATGGGGAACGGCGCGCCCTTGTCCGTTCCAAAGATGAGCCGGGGTTTGTAGCGGGTGGACGACCGAGCTCGCCGTTTCAATCCGCGCCCCCGCGTGGGGGGCGACTCAGGCTCGGCCGTGTCCGGGCCGGCGCCTCGGTGTTTCAATCCGC
>CALGOH010000315.1 GCA_937957985.1 uncultured Verrucomicrobiae bacterium | reverse complement strand
AACGCCGTACCAACCACGCCGGGAACTTAAACGAATTTAGAGCGCAGGACACTAGCCGGAAACGGCATCCTCGCCCTCGCCGAACTTCAGGTATTCGGCCCCGGCGCCGCGAACATGATCAAGGACTTCGAGGTGATCCCGGGCAACTGCCTGCAGACCATCGCCAGCGATCCCGCCGACACCAACGACAACTATCTCCCCGACGCGTGGGAACTGAGCACCGGTCTCTCCACCTCGATGCTTCCCGGAGCGCCGCTCGAGCACGGCGATCCCGACAACGACGGGATCGCCAACTACGACGAGCATTTGCTCGGCTCCCATCCGCTGGTCGCCGACGCACTCGCCGATGTCCTCACCCGCTCGCTCTGGACCGGCCTCAGCGGCAACGGCAGCGAGGGCGTCTTCAGCATGACCCATACCGGCAACCGCGACCGGGTGCTGGACCATCCGAATGAAACCCGACTGGTCCCCAACATCGACCAATCGCTGGGCCTCCAGAACTTCGGCGCGCGCTTCCGCGGCTCCGTCATCGCACCGGAGACCGGCACCTACCGCTTCTGGATCAGCAGCAGCGGGGACTCCGAGTTATGGCTGTCCGATGGCTCCGTGGAAGACCCCGACACCTCCCAGCCGCTGACCAACCGCTTCGGCAAGCAACTGCTCGCGACCAGCGGCCACGTCACCCCGCTCCACGACTTCGACTACCGTTCCTTCCAGCGCAGCCGTGCCGTCGATCTCGTCCAGGGCCAGACCTACTACATCGAAGTACTGCAAAAGCAGTCGCAGGGCGGAACCGACCACGTCTCGATCGCCTGGCAGGTGCCCGGGCAGGCGCGGGTCATCATGCCCTCCACCGCCTTCCTCGCCCTCTCGCCCGATCCGGCGGATGCCGACGATGACAACCTCCCCGACGCCTGGGAAAGCGCCAACAACCTCGATCCCGCCGACAACGGCCTGACCAATGCCGGCGACGGCGAATACGGCGATGCCGACGACGACGGGCTCGGGAACCTCGAGGAATACCAGGCCGGCACCGACCCGAATTCCGCCGACACCGACGGCGACGGACTCTCCGATTTCGACGAACTGAATCTCTACGGCAGCGACCCGACCGTTTCCAACAGCCTCAATCCCGTCGCCATCACCCTGCCGCCGCTGGAGCAATACACCGCCGCCACCGGCTCATGGATCATCAATGACGATGGCACCATCACCGCCGCCGAGCGCCGGGGTGAAATCACCTACAGCTTCACGGTCACCGAGGCGGGAGTGCATGAGGTGGTGGTTTCCGCCGCCCTGATCACGCCGTCCAGCTGGATCACCCAGCCGCTGCCACTGGTGCTCTCGCTCGACGACGACCCGCCCTTCGCCCGGGAAACCCTGATGGCCCGCTACGAGGATGCCGAGGAAATGCGAGCCATCACCCCATGGCTCTCCGCAGGCACCCACACGCTGACCATCCTCCACGACAACTTCCAAACGGATCGCCGCGTGCGCATCGACTCGGTGGTCGTCAGCCGTCTCGGCGGCACCGACCTTGATCTCGATGGCGTCCCCGACTGGATCGAGGCCACCGAAGCCCCCGCCAACGCTCTCACCCGGATCCCCTCCAGCAGCCGGACCTCGCCGCTCTCCATCGAAGGCATCACCCGGCAGGTCTCCAGCACCGCGCTGAACGTACTGATGCCCGGAGCCCAGACCCCCGACAACGTCCCGGTCACCGCCTCCATCAACGACTCCCTCTTCGCCGACGTGCCGCTCTCTACAGACGGCGACGTCACCCTTGAAGCGAGCTTCCTGGGCGGAGTGGTCACCGAAAGCCACGACATCACCTGGAGCGCCACCAACCTTTTCGAGGGCTTCACCGGCGACACACTCCACATCCGGGCGGGTGACTCGCTGCTCTTTGATGCCTGGAGCGGCGCGTCCGCCGATGGAGGTGCCTTCACCGTCACCCTCGACGGCACCCTGCTCGAAGACGAGAACCAGAACACCACCCACACCTCCGGGCAGCCATTCGTTTCGAGCTTCGCCACGGCCGGCTCTTTCACGCTGGTGGCGACCCACGACAGTCAGACGGCCACCGTCACCCTCGAAGTTCACGAGGCTGACTTCGGCGATTCGCATCTGGTGAAATCCACCTTCACCCGCGAATGGACCCCCACCACGCTCGGTGCCGCCGCACTCGTCGAAGCCGACGAAGCCCTCATTTTCAACGAAACGGGCAACAGCCCCCGCAGCTTCAAGGTCCGCACCGAAGCCGCCGAGAACCTCCACGTCATCGCCCGCCTTCCGGGTGATGTCGACGGCGCCCCCTCCGCCATCCTCGCCCGCGGACCGGTGCATGCTTTCGATGTGGCCCAGGTCGATGAGACCCGCGATGCGGAGATCTTCCACCGTTATGAGGACGGCACCTGGCTGATGCGAAGCACGGTGGTCGCCATCAACCTGCCTCCCGGCGTTGTCATCCGCATTACGGCCAAGAACCAGGGCACGCTCTTCACCAACGGTTCGACCGTCCTCGAACTGCGGGCGGAGGACTTCGACGCCAACGGCATCGCCCAGGTCTTCTACGAATGGGCCGGTTCGGGCAGTCCGACCGTCTGCCACAAGATTCAAACCTTCGTCGAACCCTGATCCATGCGCCAGACCACCGATTTTGCCACTCCCTCGACCCAACTTCTCCACTGCCAGTCTCTCCCATGAAAACCGCCATCCTCCGACGTCGTTCCTCATTCGGAATCCGCCGCTTTCTCGCAGCCACCATGGCAGGCATTGCATGCCTGCAGTTCGCCGGCTCGCAAACCGAAGACCCGGTGGGGGACGATCAGGTTCTCAATCCACCTCCCGGTCCTTGTTGCAACTGCATCACGATCATCGTCAATGGCACCCTGCTCGGAGGTGAGGAAGTGACCCAGCCACCACCGGCTCCGAAGTCCAGGACCGGCAACCTCGAGGTTACGGTTGAAGTTGCGATCAACGAAGCTCCCGAATGCGAAGACGTGGAAGTGACCGCGGTTCTCGTCTATCCGGTTGGTGAACCGGGCGAGGTCATTCAATTGGGTCCCGAGGGCGGTGTCGCCGCGATTCCAGCGACCATGGTCGAGAAGTTCGGCAACGAATGGGAAGTCAAGGTCGTCTGCACCGGCGGAGTCTCCGGATCATCGGGCAGCGCCATCACCGAAACCTACAATGGCTGCGTCAAACGCTTCGAGCTGACCGGGTGCTCGTCGTGCGGCTCGGATGACGGGAACTGCGAGATCACCGCGACACCGACGGCTTCCCAGGAGGGCGGCGTCATGAGGGCGGCAATTCCGAAGACACCCGCCAACGGAGGCACGTCTTCAGGCTCCCTGGTGTTCCGCGCTCCCGGATTTGGCGAAGCCAATTTCGAGTTCCCGGGTCGCGCAGGACTCTTTGCCAATGTTCCTTCCGAGTTCACCGTCACCCGCGACGGCAACGGCTTGATCACTGAAATCGATACCGGAGTCGCCACGATCGAAGTCTCCGACGTCGCCAACGAGGATGCGATCCGGATCGTTCACAAGGACTCGACCGGACAGGCCTTTCGAAGCACGAAGATCGCCTTGGTGACAGAAAGCGGTACCGATTACTTGAGAATGGATACCGCCTTCGAAAACACCATCACCCGGTTCGAGCAGTCAAAAACCGGATCCGACACCTTCGTTCTGCAGGAGGGCTTCTTCGTCGGGCCCGGGGAGACCGATACGCCGGGGAACCCCTTGATCGATCCCGTCTTCCGGCCGCTCCGCCGGGACACCCTCGTCAGAACCGATGGAGCGCAGGGTCTGCGGGTCCACCGCCAGACCATCGAGGAGCGGGCCACAGCAGAGGACGCATGGTTCCCCGTTTCCGATGTCGAGACCACATGGGAGAACCAACCTTTCGGCTGGGTGAAGACCAAGCGGATCATCGAGCCCGGACCCGGCGGCGACGCATTGACCTCGACCTGGGAATACTACCAGCCCGGCGCGATCACCGGACTGGCAGGCGCGACCAATGGACTTGGTCGTCTCAAGCACCACATCCGCCATGATGGCTACGAGGAATTCCATACCTACAGCCTCCACAGCCACACCGTGGCGACCCCGTATGCCGGCAATCCGGCGGGCCGCGTCAGAACCTCGGTATGGAATCCCGGGCAGGGCACGCTCACCGTGGAGTCCAAGGTCGGCGGCACGACCGTGTCGAAGCGGGTTTCCGAGTTCACCGAAACCACCAAAACCTATTCGGAATTCACGTCGGCAGGTGCCTCCCTGATCACGGAGATCACGCACAAGCCCTTCGGCGAAGACTTCGGCGGCATGCCCCTCGTGGTGAAGAACACGGACAACACCCGGGCCATCTACACCTACACACGCGAATCGAACTCGGATGGCTACAAGGTGGTCATGGACGAGGGAGGGGTTTTCGGCGGCGGACCGGATGTCGCGCGCGGCTACCGCACCACCACGGTGCGCAACTCGTGGGGCACGGTGATTCTGAGCATGAAGGAGTCCATCGACCCCGGTCCAACCGGAGCTGGCGAGCTTGGTGTCCTGCTCGACGTGATGGCCGTCACCGCCATCGACAACCTTGGCCGCCCAACCGTCTCCGCCTGGCATCCCGACAGCGCGGTCGTCCTCGGAGAAACCGTGGCCGCGTCCGGTCCCTCCTGGTCGACCGTAACAAGTTACTCGTGCTGTGGCATCGCCTCCGAGACGGACATGTACGGCATCAAGACCTTCTACGCCTATGACGGCCTGCGCCGCCGGACCAAGACCAACCGGCTGGGGGTGACCATCGAGACCATCCGCAACGGACTCTCCATCGAGACCCATCGCTACGCCGAGTCGCCGACCACTTCGCTGAATCCAAGCTTGGCTGACAATCCCGACAACCGGATCGGGCGGACGACAAGCGATGTGGCGGGCGTCCAGCGGACATCCGCCTCGCCCGATCCGACCTCCGGTGTCGCGGGCAGTCTCGTGACCACGACGACGACCACGACCTATCAGCCGGCGGCGGGCCTTTCTAAGAGCGTCGTGGTGCGGACTCCGGACAATTTCGAGCAGACCACAACGTACCATCTGGATGGCCGGATCGCCACCTCCACGGGTGACCTCTCGCCGGAGATGTCATACACTTATTCGGTCTCCGCGGTGGGAGAGACCACCGCGCGGTCATACCTCGACGGCGGCGCGCCCCGGGAGACCGAGACCACCACCACCGACTGGGCCGGACGAACGGTGCGCGTCGATTACGCCGATGGGGCCTTCGCGACAATGGTTTACAACTCCAGGGGCCAGCTTGAGAGATCCACCGATCCGGACGGGGTCGTCACCCGCTACGCCTACAATGCCCGCGGAGAGCGGGTTCTCACCGCCGTCGATCTGGACAAGTCGGTTGACGACGGCATCGACTTCGGCACCGACAACATCACCTTCACCGAGACCAACGGAGGCGAAGACGGGAGCGGCAACCCGGCATGGGTTACCGATACGAGGGTCTGGCGGACCACCGACCAGCCCTACACGCCGCCTGGCGGCATCGATGGTGGCACGGGAGGCAAGATCATCTCGATCGTCAAGCGGACTCCTGATGGACTCTCCACCACTGTCACCTCGGTTGGCATCCAGGAACCGACCACGACGACGATCGATCTGGGCGCGGCGAACGACGGTGACTGGACGGTGGAGGTTCTCAATCCGGATGGAACATCCACCCTCTCCACCTACGTCGACGGGCTGCTCGATACGGTCGCACGGAAGGCCACGAATGGCACAACGATCAGCTCGGTGGCCATGCGCACCGCTGGCGGAGCGGCCCTCAGCGGTTACGACCCGGTCAATCGCGTCACACACCGTACCGACTCGCGCACCGGCACCACCACCCCCGACTATCTCTCCGCCACCGCCGAAGTCGTCGCCCCTGCCACCGATTCCGGCAACCGCACCACCGCATTCACCTATGACGTCCGCGGCCGCCGCACCGAGGTCGATGCGCCGGACACCGCCATCGCCGGCGGCACCAGCGACAACGTCACCACCACCATCTACAACCCCGACAGCACCGTCCTGGAAACCACCGGCGACCAGACCTACCGCGTAACCTACACCTACGACCACGCCGACCGCCGCAAGACGATGACCACCTACGGCACGGAGACGGCCACCACCACCTGGGCCTACAGCCCCGACCGCGGCTTCATGACCCGGAAAGAATACGCCGACGGCGAGGGCACGGATTATGGTTACACCGCCGCCGGCCGCCTCGCCACCCGCACCTGGGCCCGCGGCGTCGTCACCACCTACGGCTACGACGACGGCGGACGCCTCACCACCACCGACTACTCCGACGCCACTCCCGCCGCATCGGTCACCCACGACCCCCCCAACACACCGACAAGCCCGTCGACCGGAATC
>CALGOH010000314.1 GCA_937957985.1 uncultured Verrucomicrobiae bacterium | reverse complement strand
CCCCGCCATCGTTCTCACGGTCGATGCGGGCTTCAGTTCCGGCCAGTCCACCCAGACCCCGGCCAGCCCGAACTTCGGCCAACCGATCACCGGCGCCCACCAGTTCACCGTCACGTCCAACGCCAGCGGACCCACGGTGATCTTCGGTGCGACCAACACATTTGATGGACTCGTGGTGCAGGCGATCAGCGGTCGCGGCGGCAACCACGGCACGGTCAAGGCGACAGCTGCCGGAGGATTCGGCGCGGGCGATGTATCCACCGTCCCGGTGGGTGATCAGGCCCTCAAGCTCGAGTTCGACGTGACCGGCGCGATGGATTCTGGAGCTACGCTGAATGTGAACGGCAAGGGGCCTTCAGGCGACGGCTCGAACCGGGTGCAAATGGACGCCGACAACACGATCGGCTTCCTCAATGTTCAGGGGTTCGCCTATCCGGCGGGCACTTACGGTCGGGTTGGAACTCCCGCGTCGGTCGATTACGAGGTCGATTGGATGGCGGGTGACAGCGTGCTGACGGTAACCAGCGCCCCTGCGGACTCCACGCCTCCCGTGGTGGTGATCACGGATGACTCGGTGAGCGGGGAGGTGTTCCTCTCCCTGCAACCGACGATCACCTATACCCTGACCTTCGATGAATCGATCACCACCAGCGTCACGACCGCAGATTTCGGCAACGCGGGCTCGGCACCGGTGACCATCGACAGCGTCACCCAGACCGACCTGAATGTGGTTGAAGTGGTCGTCACGGCAACCGACACGGGTTCTATCAGTTTGGTGAGCACCGTTTCCGCTTCGTTCGACGATCTCTTCGGCAACACCCTCAGCGGTCCACTCTCCGACGAAAACACGGTGCTCGTCCGCGACATTGGGCAACTGAGTAGCGAACTCGGCATCCTCGACCTCACGGCCAACAATGGGGTCAATCCGGCGACGGGCCTGCTGTGGCAGGATGGCGACAACTATCGACTTGCCTTCGTCTCGAGCACCACCTCCCTGGGTGATTCAACCGACATCGCCACCTACAATGCATTCGTTCAGGGCGTTGCCGGCGCGAGCACGACATACGCCAACCTCGGCACCGTGACGTGGTATGCCATCGCATCGACGGCCACGATTGATGCGCGGGACAACACCTCGACCAACCCCAACACCGATGGGGCTGGCGAATCCGTCTACAATATGAACCAGCAGCTGTTTGCGTCGGACTATGCAGAACTCTGGGACGGAGACGCGTTCGGAACATATCGCATCCAATACGATGAGAACGGTGTCCAGCGAGCTACCGACAACCCGGACGCCCCCGGCCTTTATACCAGCCATGGGGCCGTGTACACGGGGACCAGTTCCAACGGAACCAAGAACAGCGATCCTCTTGGTGGCGACGGGAGTGGCAACGTCTTGTTCGGACTCCACAGCGCCGAGGACCATTTCTGGGTGCAACGCGGTTCGACTAACCTCTCGAGCAATTTCAAACTTCCGCTCTACGCCCTCTCCGAGCAGCTGACGGTGACCTCTTCCGTCCCCGGCTCCATCTACGACACGTGGGCCGGAGGGACGTTTGCCAATCCACCCTTCACCGACACCGATCCGAACGACAACCCGGACGGTGACAACCTCGTGAACCTCCTCGAGTTCGCCTTCGGCACCGACCCGACCGTGTCAAACAACTCGTCGCTGGCTTGGGACGGCTCGACCCTGACGCCTGGCACTCCGATTGTGGAGCACGGCTTCTCCGGCAGCGGCGTGGACTTCACCGCCACATTCATCCGCCGAGCCGATCACGGCACCTCGGGCAGCGCCGACTACGCCTGGCGCTTCAGCTCGGACCTCACCGATTGGGAATCCAGCGCCGATACCCCGGGATGGTACGTGGCCCCGACCGTCACCACCGTCGGCGACTACCAGGTTGTCGAAGTCCCCTACCCCTTCTTTCTCGACAACAACAAGAAGGCCCGGTTCTTCCAAGTCGAGGTCACCCCGGTGGAGTGACCTCGTGACAGAGCCGCCCGGAGCCTCGAACGTCTCCGGCGGTCGCCGTGAATTGGCCGAGCACCTTGGTCGGCGAGGTCGCCTCGGGGCTTGTCTCCGGACATTCCGCTGACAGGGTGCGGTCATCTCGGACTCTATGGTGTGCCTTCTCTCCAGGATGAAACCCGTTCGGGTCCTCCCAGGACCCGGACCTCCCGGTCATGTGGCGCTCGCGCTGATGCTCCTGCCGCTGGTTGCGCATGCCGAACCGAGTGAAGGCGAACGCCTCGCACGGGTCCATTGCGCGACCTGCCACGAATTCCCGGAGCCGGCAGCCTCGCGCTCCTGCTCCTCGGCTCGCTCGGCCTGCTGAGGCGCCATCGGGTCGCTTGAGCTCGGGCACAACAGTCGGCTCGCTCCCGGCTGCTCTCCCCCCCAAGGGTGTGACCGACATTGGAGGCGTGCGTGATCCAATCTCGCGAAGGATTAGCGGAAGCATGCCCACTAAAATCGGCTCTCCGGCAGATTGCTTGAGGTTCAAGGGATGGACACGATGAGATTCGAAATCTCTCGCTGCGGCGGCGCGTGGATTCACATGCGAGAGGCCGAAAACCGGGAGAGGGATCCATTCATCCTGTCCATCAAGCTCCCAGATTCCCAGCGCCTCGCATGATTCCATCCCTGGCTTGATCGCCCTGCAAGAACCGGACCTGCCATCATCTTGACATCATCTCTAATGATGGCAATCTGTTGTCATGATTCGCACTCAAATCCAACTTCCCGAGGATCTCTACCTTGAAGCGAAGAGGCTCTGCGAGGCACGGGAGGTATCGATGGCCGAACTCGCCCGTCGGGGCTTGGAGCACATGGTGACCGTTCTGAACTCGAAGGACAGGGCCACGCCCTGGGCCCCGCCGCAGCCGCAGGCCCTGGGCTGGGCGGGATTGTCCGAGGAGGAGCTCAAGCGCGTGGCTCAGGAAGGCAGCGCCGAACGGGACGCGGTCGAGAGATGATCTCCATCGACACCAACATTCTCTTCCACGCGTTCAACATCGACTCGCCGCTTCACGGCCGCGCATACGAATGGCTGGCATCGGAGGGCGGATCCGAGCAAGTCGCCATTTCCGAGTTCGTGCTGGCGGAATTGTACCGGCTCGTGAGGAACCCGGTCACGGCCCGCTCTGGACCACTTGAAGCCCGGGCGGCGGCGGCCTTGATCGACTCCTACCGCAGTCATCCCCGGTGGATGCTGGTCGGATTTCCCCAAACCAGCCGGGAGCTTCACGACCGGATGTGGCGCATCGCCTCGAAAAGCGGCTTCGTCTACCGGCGGCTCTACGATGTGCGAACAGCCCTCAGCCTCATCGATCACGGCGTGACCGGATTTGCGACGACGAATCCAAAGGACTTCCAAGGCCTGGGCTTCGCGCAAGTCTGGAATCCTCTGGAGATCGGCTGAAGCCGACCTGTCGCGAACCGCCGGAGAAGATCGTCTGCCGTGATCTTCGACTTCACCCCATGAGGTTTCGACGGCTATTCCTTCCCCTTTTCAATCAGTCCGATCGCCGCCTCGGCGAAGCGCTCGCCGAGGATGCGGTAACCTTCCTTGGTGTAGTGCAGGTCGTCGCGGGTGCCTTCCCCTCCCTTCGCAGGCTTGTCGTTCAGGTCATCGGTGTCCACCCAGGCGCCACGGGGTGAGGCCTCCGCCACCGCCACCTGCACGTCGCGAACCTTGGTCCAGTCCGGGTAGCGCTTGTTCTCCATGTCGAAGTCGCTGAGGCGACCGATGACGAAATTCAGGTCGTCGCGGTCGAGGTCGTCCGCGACCTGCTTGATCAGGCCAGTCAGGCTTTTCGCATAGACATCGCCGTGCCCCTCCCTCGCATCACGCTCTCCCTGCATCCAGACGAAGGTCACGCTGCCAATCTCCCGATCCTTGATCACCGGAAGGACGGCCTCCATCAGTTTCTTGTAAAGGTCGCCGTTGTTCTGCGGCTGCGGCCCGCCAGAGGGCTTCCAGTCCTTGTGCCAGCGACGGATCGGCTGTCCGCCCTGGGCCGACTTCACCACCACCACGTTGTCCTTGCCGAACGCCGCCTCGACGGCGGGCGTGAACGAAATGTTGGGATCGAGCCCGGCCATGTTCGACTGGCCGGAGAGGATGAACAGGTGGACATCCGCACGGGCGGACGCCATCATCAGAAAGACGGAGAAAGCGAGTCGGTTCATGAGAGTTGGCAACATGGTAAAGCGGATACGCTGGCGAAAGTCCGGTGTTGCCGAAAAGTTTCGCCGAGAAGCAGCCGTGTTCGGGTTCCTCGCCGCTGCCTGCCCGGTGGTTGGCGCGATCCTCGACGACGACGTGCTGCGCGCCGATGTCGCATCATTCAACGCCACCGATCACACCCATTTCGGACAAGCCATCTCGAACGAACAAGCCGCCGACTGGATGTCGGCGAACGTGCCGCGCTTCGACTGTCCGGATCGCGAGATGCAGCGGATCCATCACTTCCGCTGGTGGACCTACCGCAAGCACCTCAAGGAAACGCCGGACGGCTTCGTGATCACCGAGTTCCTGCCGAAGGTGAACTGGAGCGGGAAGCACAACACCATCTCCTGCCCCGCCGGCCACCATTTCCGTGAAGGCCGCTGGATTCGCGACCCGGAGTATCTCGACGACTACGCCGTGTTCTGGTTCCGCAAGGGCGGTGCGCCACGCCGCTACAGCTTCTGGGTGGCCGACTCGGTCTATCAGCGGGCCCTGGCGCTCGGGGATTTCACCCAGGCGATCGATCTGCTGCCGGATCTGGTCAATAACTACGCGGCCTGGGAGGAATCGCGCCTCGAGCCGGACGGCCTGTTCTGGCAGATCGACGACCGTGACGGCATGGAGGTCTCGGTCGGCGGTCAAGGCCACCGGGGTCAGGGCAAGCGGCCGACGATCAACTCCTACATGTATGGCGACGCGCAGGCCATCGCCGTCATCGCCGAGCGAGCCGGGAAGCCGGAACTCGCCGCAGAATACCGGCAGAAGGCCGACAAGCTGAGGAGACTAGTCCTCGACAGACTGTGGGACGACGAGGCGAAGTTCTTCAAGGTGCTGCCCCGCGGCGAGGACGCCGAACTCGTCGATGTCCGCGAACTCCACGGCTACACCCCGTGGTATTTCGAGCTGCCACCGAAGGGCGGGGGCTACGAAGTCGCCTGGAAGCAGCTCGCCGATTCCAGGGGCTTCAAGGCGCCCTTCGGACCGACCACCACGGAGCAACGCCATCCCGGTTTCACCGTTTCCTACGAAGGCCACGAGTGCCAGTGGAACGGACCGAGCTGGCCCTTCGCCACCACCGTGACGCTCGTCGCGATGGCCAACGTCCTTCAGAGTTACCCGCAGCAGGCGATCACGCGACGGGACTACTTCGAACTTCTCAACACCTACACGAAGTCGCACCGGCTGAAACGTGACGATGGCACCGTCGTCCCGTGGATCGACGAGAACCTCAATCCCTTCACCGGGGACTGGATCGCGCGCACGCGACTGAAGTCATGGAAGGACGGCACCTGGGATCCGGGCAAGGGCGGTGTCGAACGCGGCAAGGACTACAACCACTCCGCCTACTGCGACCTCATCATCACCGGCCTGGTCGGGCTCCGACCTCGAGCAGACGACTCCGTGATGGTCGATCCTCTCGTCCCCGCCGACACCTGGGACTTTTTCTGTCTCGACCGGGTGCCCTACCACGGTCGCCTGCTCACGATCCTCTACGACAGGACCGGCGAACGCTACGGCAAGGGCAAGGGCCTGAGAATTCTGGCCGATGGAAACGAGATCGCCCACTCGCCCGTCCCGGGCCCCCTCGAAGCCGACCTACCGCCGCGGTAGAAGGGATGTCATCGCATGTCCGAAGAGCCTGGAGCCTTCAAGCACCGTTGTTTCACATTCCCCGTAACGTTCCGGGGCCGACCATGATACGCGTTGCAGCGCCGTGCCCTTCCGCAAACGCCAACCCGACGAACTGCAGGCCTACGTCCAGCAGATGATCGCCCATCAGGACAAGCTCCGGGCCTTCATCTATTCCCTGATGCCCGGTAGCCCCCATGTCGCCGACGTCCTCCAGAACACCAACGCGGTCCTCTGGCAGAAGCGTGCACGGTTCGCCGCCGACACCAACTTCACCGCCTGGGCCTTCAAGATCGCCCGCTATCAGGTGATGCACCAGTTCGACCGGGACAAGCGTGACGGCAACCTGGTCTTCTCCGAAAGCACCATCGAAAGGATCGCCGACGACACTCCGCAGGACGGCTCCCACGACCGCCTGCTGAGAGCCCTCGAAACATGCCTCGGTAAACTATCGGACCCGCAGCGTTCCCTCATCAACGCCCGCTACACGCCGGGGAATTCGCTGGAGAAGCATGCCGAATCGCTGGGCCGCACTCCAGGAAGCCTGCGCATCGCCCTCTTCCGCATCCGTGACTCGCTGAAGCGGTGCATCGAACAAACCGTCGCCGAGGAATCCGCATGAAGCCTTCGGAACTCCAATCCCTGATCCAGAAGCTGATCGACGGAGAAATCTCCGCCGAGGAATTCTCCGCGCTCGACGACGAGCTCGCCCGCAGCGCCGAGGCGCGCGAGACCTACCGGCTCTTCACCGGGCTCCATAGCGGACTCGTGCGCCGTGGCGAGATCGATGCCGCCATTCACAGTGGACCCGTGGTCCCCATCGACCGGGTGATGGCGCTCCAGCGCCGACGGGTCGCCCGGATCTCCCTCCTCGCCTCGGCCGCCGCCATCGTGCTCACCGGCCTCGCCCTGTGGATGACGATGACGCCGGAGACTCCCTCCGTCTTCGCTTCCGTAAAAACCACGCCCGGCTCGGTGTTCACGCTCACTCACGCCGACGGCGCGAAGTCATCCACCGGAACTCTGATCCACCCCGGTTCCACGGTCAGGCTCGACCACGGCGTGGCGGAATTCGATCTCCCCCATCGCGTTCGAGCCGTCCTCGAGGCCCCCACGACGATGACCCTCGTGGACGAGCGAACCGTCCAACTCGGCCGCGGTCGGGGCTTCTTCGAAGTCGCCTCCGCCGAGGGCCATGGTTTCACCGTCGAAACCCCGGACCAACGCATCGTCGACCTCGGCACCGCCTTCGGAGTGGAGGTATCCAACAGCACCGGCCACGCCTACCTTTATATCGTCGAAGGCAGCGTCCGGATCGATGCGCTCGACGGGCAACCCGGCCCGACATTGAATGCTCCGCGATCCGTAGGCCTTCTGGGCGCGTCGGTTGACAACGAGATCGTGGATTCACCGGTCGAGTTCGCCCGCAGTCTTCCGCCCAAAGTGGAAACCGTATTTGTCGAGGACTTCGAGTCGGGCTTGCTCGCAAACCGTGATTATTCGGTGATCATCGATCGCAACGCAGTCCGCGACCTCGATGGCAACCGCTTCGCAGGGATTCCAGAGAAAAACCCTTGGAAATTCTCGACCGCCCTTCCAACCCCGGCGTCGATCGAGGTGGTTTCCTACGCCTACGATGGTGGCCATCCGCCAAGCGACCAACCCTCGGCCCATCAGCCCAGCGGCTCCCCGGCCGGACTGTTTCTTGACCCCCTGAATTCCAAACTCACCGATGGAAACCCGGGCGCTTCCTCGGGCTGGAAGTCCGGCAGCTACGTGGGGTTTGGGGACAACGGAGACATTTCCGATCCACAGATTACATTCGACCTGGGCGAAGCCCGCCCTATCGACGAAATCTCGTGCTCAGTTTATGAGAATCTGCCACACGCCGTCGCCGTGTCGGCAAGCATGGACGGCGAAGTCTTCTCCGTACCCGTCCAAATCGACTGGGAGCAGACCCAGGGCAACCCCACGACCTTGCGCCTCGACGTCTCCACCTGGTCACCGGCGAGATTCTGGCGTCTCAAGTTCAGCCATCCAACGCAGTGGATGTTCCTCGGCGAGGTCACTTTCGCAGCCCCGCCGCCAGTCGCAATTGGCGATCCTCCCCACCTGGTCCCCGATCGGGCTGAGCCGACGCCGGATAAGAGCGCTCTAGCGATAGTATCCCTGAACCCGCCGCTCAATAGCAGCAGCTCCGGGTCATTGGGCCAGCTCGTGCTGCACTTCAACCAGCCGGTCCGGTTCGGAACCGGAAGGGTCATCGTTCGCACCGTGGGCGGCGGAAATCCGTCCGAGATCGTGATTGGAAGCCAGCGAACCTCGATCCATGAATCGGACCTCTTCGTCGCCCCGCCGATGGATCTGCCGGATGGAGCGAAGGCCATCGGCTACCCAGCCGCATGGCAGTCGCCGCTGCCGGTAGTGTTTCACAATCCCTCGGGCACCGGAGAATCCTACCGGGGAGATGAGTTTGCGGACAATGAGCCCGCCCGAGGTGAGCCCGGCGCGATGAAGGGGCCCTCGCTGCTCAGCCTTTCGGGGGCGCACCATAGGCACCCCATCCGCCGGAAAGTGGGCACCATTGCATTAGGCCACCGCTACACGGTCAGTCTCGGCATCGGGAACCGTGGCGGTTCCGGGCGCGACCACTTCCTCGGCTATGACATCCGCATCATCTCCGGTGGCACCGTGTTGGCTCGGCTTACCGGCGACAGCCCGCCTGGGCCGCCCGGAACCGTGACCGACGTTGGTCTTTCATGCGACTCCGCCTCCCTTCCCGAAGGAGTGACACCCGGAGACACGATCGAAGTGCAGATTGCACCCCTCGCCCCCATCCCGCCCGGCCCGGGCTACCTCGACATCGATCATCTCAAGCTCACCCGGGTTGGCCGCTAATGCTCAAATGATTTGCACTGACTTTGTAACGTTCTGCACTCGACCGTTCCTGCTCGGTGCGGCCAATCCGATCGCCGACGCCACCAGCCTGCTTCCCACGGTCGGCGAGAACAGTGGAGCGCTTGAACTGACCTTCAGTTGCCTGCCGGTGGCCGACCGCGGCGACGTGGTGCTCAAGGTCGAGCACAGCAGCGACCTGGGCGTCAACGACGCATGGACTGGGGCCGAGGTCCCCGACAGCAACGACGGGCCGACCAACGGGGTAACTTTCACGGTTTCGCCCGGTGGCGGTGATCTCAAAGACGTCACCGCAAGCATCAATGTCGGAGAAGCAGCCGGGGGCAAGCTCTTCGGGCGACTGCAGGGCCTCGAGGTCCCCGAGTGACCGCCTTCCATAACGAACCGGATCGATTGTCACGTTTCGGGGACAGAGAGCATCGCTTCCTGTCCCCATTTGCTGCCAGATCCATCCACTCGACGCCACCCAAGAGATCACAGCCGGGGCTAGCTGGCCATTTCTCTGGCGGTGGATCTGATAACGGCCGAACATTGGTCGCCATGAGTCCCCAGTCACTCACTGCCCTCACGTTCCTCCTGATTCTGCTCCCACTGCAGGCCGATGACTCAGCGGACCTCGAACCCATCGGGACGATGGGCAAGGGCGAGAGGATTCTCGGCGGCGGCAAGGAGGCGGTGCTCTTCGAGCACGAGGGCAAGGGCTGCCTCAGCCACTTCTGGTTCGGCGGCAACTTCAAGGGCGTGGAGGACACGCGCATCCGCTACTACGTGGACGGCGAGGAAACTCCCTCGATCGACATGAACCTGTTCCTCGGCCACGGGATCGGGTTTCACGACAACCACGCACCGTGGGCGACGAAACACGTCGGCAAGATCGGCAAGCGCAACGGCATCTACAACAACTACCGCATCCCCTTCGGTCGCAGCATCCGGGTGACGGCGCAGAAATCCGCGGACGCCGAGGGCAACCCGCAGGTCTGGTGGATCATCCGCGGGATCGCGAACGGACGGGTGGCGCTCGGCGGCGTCGAGCTGCCGGAGAGCGCGCGGCTGAAGCTTCACCGGCTCGAGGACTACGAAGCCAAGCCGCTTGAGGAATTCGACCTGTGCCGGATGACCGGCAAGGGAGCGCTCTATCAGGTGACGATCGCCGCCGAGAGCGGCAAGCTCACCTACCTCGAAGCCTGCATGCGCGCCTACCTCGGCGGGAATACCGAACCGCTCATGCTTTCCTCCGGACTCGAGGACTACTTCCTCGGAACCTACTATTTCGACACCGGCCGCTTCCACGCCGACATCGCGGGGCTGACCCACATCGATGCCAAGGCGGGCCGCTTCTCTGCCTACCGCTTCCACGACGACGACCCGATCTTCTTCCGGGACGGACTCCGGCTGACCTGCCGCTGCGGCGAGACCGAGCACGGCGAGACCGGCGGCACCAAGGGCTACCTCACGCCGCCTCCCACACGCTACACGACCTACGTCTGGGCCTACGAATGGTGAGCCGGGTCAGAGTCCGGTCGGGGGAGTCCACTCGGGAATCCCTCCTTCCTCCTCCTGCTTGCGATAGGCGACGTGGTAGGGCCGTGTCTTCGACATCGGCACCTCCTCGTTGATCATCAGCGGTCGCGCCTCCTCCCAGAAGCGCTCGTAGGCGGCGAGCATCCCTTCGGCCACCTCGGGATGATCGGCGAGGACGTTGGTCGTCTCGCCCGGGTCCTTCTCCATGTCGAAGAGTTGGTCACGGCCGACGAGACGGAAGCGCTGGTTGCGCACCGCGAAATCCTTCCACTGGAACTTGTCCGGATCGGCGCCGACCGGCCAGCGCCCGATGTGGGTGAAGAGGTACCGGTCGGGCCAGGCGATCTTCGCGCCCTTGACCAGTGGCCAGAGATTCCTTCCCTCGACCTGGCCGGCCGGAACGCCGGCACCGGCGACGGCGGCGAGCGTCGGGAGGATGTCGATGTGGGCGGCGATGTTGTCGATGTCCCGGCCGGCGGGCACCTCGCCCTTCCAGCGGACGAAGAACGGCACCCGCACGCCGCCCTCGTGAGGGCTGTTCTTGGTGCCGCGCATGCCCGCGTTGTAGCATTCGTATCCCGGAGCGATTTCCTTGCCGGGTTGGCCGGCGCCGTGATGGGTCATCCCGTTGTCGGACATGAAGATCAGGATGGTGTCCTCCGCGAGGCCCCACTCGTCGAGCTTGGTCATCAGGCGGCCCATGTTCTCGTCGAAGTTCTCCACCATGCCGTAGAATCCGGCGTGGGTCTTGTTGAAGCCCTTGTCGGTGAAATGCTTCGCGTTCTCAGGAGGGGCGATGAACGGCCCGTGCGGCGCGTTGGTGGAGATGTAGGCGAAGAAGGGCTGGTCCTTCCGCTCCCGGATCCAGCCGAGCGCCGCCGTGAAGAACACGTCGGTGCAGAAGCCCTTGGTCTTCACGAACTTCCCGTTGTGACGGATCACGGGGTCGAAGTACTTGTTGTCCGGCGCGTCCGCGTTCGAGCAGGCGTAGGCCTGGCCGATGCCCCCCGCCCCGTGGATGAAGGCCTCGTCGAATCCCCGCTGGTTCGGCTGGTAGGGATCCTCGTCCCCGAGGTGCCACTTGCCGAAGATTCCGGTGGTGTATCCCGCCGACTTGAGCACCTGCGGCAGGATCGTGGCGTCGAGCGTCATGCGGTCCCGCTCGTTGATCGTGTGGGTGATGCCGTTCTTCATCGGGTGACGCCCGGTCATGATCGCGGCCCGCGTCGGCGAGCAGGTCGGGCTGACGAGGAAGCGCTTGAAGCGGGTGCTCTCGTCGTGAAGGCGGTCGAGATTCGGCGTCCGGATCCATGGATGCCCATGACGCCCGACCGGTCCGTAGCCCTGGTCGTCGGTCATCACGAGGATGATGTTCGGGCGCTCGGCGGCGGAAAGCAGCGAAAGGAGGGAAGCAAAAGCCAGGCAAAGGCGTGAAAGCATGAACCACCCTACGGCCGCGCCGATATTGGTCCATCATGGAAATCCCGAGACGGACGCGCCGGTCTTTCAGGGAGCCGCCAGCCAGTCGATGATTTTCTCCTCCATGTACGGATAGAAGGGATTGTGCCGGAGGCGGAGGATCTGGCCGTCGGAGATCCGCAACACCCCGGCCTCGCCCTGCAACCTGAGGTCACCGAGCGGCAGCGGCAGGTCGCCGTCCTCGTTCGGACCGTAGAGCGGGTCGTCGTCGGGATAGGGCAGCGCGGCATGCGCCAGCGAGAAGACGTGCCGGGGCCACGCGAGATCCAGCTCGCGTTCCCGCTCGCCGTTCCCGTCACGCCGGTATTCCCACAAGACATTGGTGCCGGCCCGCCGGTTGCTGACCAAGGTCAGATCATATGGCTCTCCCGCCGATTCAAAAACGGGAAGGAACGCCTGTTCGTAGTCGTCGCGGATCAGGCCCTGCATTTCCGCATGCCGGTTCACGTCGAAGACGAGCAGTTCACTCCCGGGACGGTCGATCCTTCCATAGAGCCCGTTGACGAGATCAGCCAGTTTCACCGTCGCATCGATCGCCGAAACGCAGGTCAGCACCGGCGGAAACTCCCCCATGCGTCCGTCCTTCTGCAGCCGCGCCAGCCCGGACTCCACCTCACGGGTCATCCGGAACGCCTGGACGCTCGCATTCATCGGCCACGAGGCGTACTTGTAGGGGTCGATCGCGGCATTCACCGCCGACCAGTGCGCCCGCTCGTCACCCGAAACCCCGGCGATCCAGTCGTGGTAGCGCGCGATTTCAGCCAGCGGCGTGATACCGATCATCGGCGAGACCAGCACCAGCCGGTCCGGCACCGGGAGCGACTCTTCCTCGATCGCGTTCACCGCATAGTTCACCGTGAGCGCGCCACCGTTTGAGAAGCCTGCCACCACCATCGGCACCCCGCCGGGCAGGCGCCGCTTCAGGTCGCGTGCCGCCACGCGCACCGCCGCCGCCCAGTCCTGCCACTCGACCTGTGCCAGCGCACCCGGGCAGGTTCCGTGTCCGGGCACGCGCAGCAGCATGACGGTGTAGCCCTCGCGATGCAGCCGCTCGCCCAGGCCGCGGAAGGCATAGGGTGAATCGCTCAACCCGTGGATCATCAGGACGCCGCCCTTGGGTTGGGGTGCCTCGCGGATCAGACTGCGGTTCCAGTTGCGGGATCCGTGATGCTTCGGATGGCAGATCGAGTCCGGATTGAAGCGACAGAACCCGCCCGCTTCCGAGCCCTTCCAGGGACCTTCGATGAAGGCATCGAGTTCGGCGAAGACCTGCTCTTCGCGGGCGAGGTAGTCCTCGAAGTCGAAGTCCTCCGACTCATCCGCCGCGGTGAATTCCGAGGCGGGGTGATCGCGGTGCCATGGGTCGAGCCCGGGCAGGGATCGCGCGAACTGCGACCACCCGTAGAAGACCGCCAGGCCGACCAGGATGACGGTAAGGATGACCAGCAGAACCCCGGCAAGGATCAATCGACGCAGCAACTTCCGGCTGATCGTTTTCCACAAGGGAGTCGGAGGCGGCTCCGTTTCGCTGCTTTGTGACATGGTCCTATCTCACGCTAAGTCACGGGGGCAGGCAAGTTCCTTGCAGGATCCGGCAGTCGATACCGGCATCCCCTCATCCCTGGAGCAAGAGTCCGCGGGAAGCCAGGTGATTCAGCCACGGCTCGACATCGAGATCCGGAGCCGCATCGCGGGCCAGGGTTTGGATCTCCTCGATGGAGCGGGATCCATCGAGCGCCTCGACCACCGGCCAGTGGGACTCGGGAAACCCGCAGCTCCGGTGGAAGGCATCGACGAGTGATTCGCGGTTCGCGGCGAAGCGCCGGTTCAGCGGGGACAAGGCAGGCCGGGCCGGAGGCCGGGGCTCGGCGTCGACCTCGTCGGCGCGGAGCTCGACCCAGCCGAGCCGCGCGGCTTGATAGAGCCAGTCGGCCACCGCCTTCGCGCCGCGCAGCGGATCCCAGCGGGAGCCGAGCCGGTGGGCACACTGCTCCATCAGGAAGGCGACCGGTTTCGCAGACGGCCAGGCGGCGTTCAGGGCGGCGTGGAACTGCTCGACGATCTCCCCGTGGATCGCCTTCGCCGGAAGCGGACGCACCAGAAGCCGGGCGGCGAAATGCAGGGTCACCGCGGAACTCGTGGCGGTGTCGAGGCCGAGCCCCGATCGACAAAACAGACTACTGCGGTGGGTGCGACCGGAAAGCAGGTCAAGCGTCTGCTGGAACCGGACCGGATCGCCGGCAAGCGGCTTGAGGCGGATCAAGGCATCGGGATCGATGCCCGGGGGCAGGTTGCCGGCCAAGGTCGATTCGCCGAGGTAACGCAGCCCGTTCTGTCCGGCCCATTCCACCACCTGCCCGAAATGGAGCGGATCGCACACCGGCCCGAGGTCGTCGAAGGCGATCACCTCCGGGCCTTTGCGAAGCATGTCGCGGTAGATCGCCGCGAGGTGCCCGGCGTAGGGAGCCCCCCCGCCCTCGGCCGCCTGCGACAGGGCTTAGAACACCGCGTCGGCATGCCAGCCGAGACCCGGCAGTGCCTTGACCATCGCCGCGGCCTCCTTTCGCAGTGCCCAACCGGGCAACGTGTTGTAGCCGATGCAGGCGATGCCGTCCGGCGCCAGCGCGCCGCGGACGAGATCGAGGAGCGCGGCCTTCATCCGGTCGTCGATCCACGAAAGCATGCCATGGGCGACGAGATAATCGAAGTCCTCCGCCTCCGGCCGCCACTCCTTGAGGTCCGCGTGCTCGAACGTGACGTTGTCGAGTCCGAGCGCCTCGGCATGACGTCGCGCCCTTAGGATCGCCGTATCCGAGAAATCGATGCCGACGAAGGAACTCTCCGGAAAGCTGGCCGCGAGCGGCAGCAGGTTGTGGCCGGAAGCGCAGCCGATTTCGAGCAGCCCGCAGGAATCCGGCAGCGCCGGCGCGGTCACCCCGCTGCAGCGCGCCGCCGCGGCGATCACGCCCGGATGGGTCTCGGGATGGGACAGCGCCGGATAGCGCCGCCGGGAGTAGAGTTCACGGACCGCATCGGCCATGCGCCGAGCAAATCACCAATCCGCCCGCTGCCAATCCGATTCCGGCATCGCGGGCTTCAAGCCCGGCATTGACAGGTTCGGGGACCGCACGTAACAAATCCCCCCCGCGCCGAGGGCGTCATGGCGGAGTAGCCAAGTGGTAAGGCAGAGGTTTGCAAAACCTCCATTCGTGGGTTCGATTCCCACCTCCGCCTCC
>CALGOH010000313.1 GCA_937957985.1 uncultured Verrucomicrobiae bacterium | reverse complement strand
GCGGAGAAGAAGGATGCGGTGACGAGGCGGGTCAGGAACCCGATGCCGATGCACAGGGCGATGGCGATCAGGATCAGCAGCGAGGTGAGCCCGATCCTCTGGTCGATGAGTGCCGACACCCGCACCAGCGGGGGGATCATCGCGATCGCGGCGGGCACCACGACCAGCGGAGGAATGGAGAGCCAGCCGATGAGATGGATGAACAGCCGCGCGCGGTGCCCTGCGGCGAGTTCCCGGCCGCGCCGTCGGGCCTCGGCCGGTGTCGCGTCGTGGAACAGCAGGAGGGGCAGCGCGAGGAGCCAGTCGACGAAGTGCCGGATGAGGGCGAACGACATGCCCGCGAGCAGCAACGCGACGAGCGTGAGGGCGAACATGAACTCCGGTGGACGCGTCACGAGATAATGGTCCAGTTCGCGCTGGCCGAGCTGGAGGTGCAGGACGCCTGCGGACAACAGCAGGAAGGGCAGGGCGATGGCGAAGGACTGCAGGACGAAGCGCAGGATGAGCGCGAGCAGGCCCTTGAGATGGGTGCCGATGTGCGCGAGCGCCGCGGGGACGCGGATCTTTCGCCGGTGCAGCTTTTCATGGGCGATGACGAACTGAGCCGCGTGCCCGAGCAGTTCGACGACCGACCACAGGAGCACCACGATCGCGAGGACCAGCAGGCCGGCCGGCCGGTCGAGCGCGTCGATCACATCGAGGTCGGCCATCAGCGGCTGGTCCGGGCTCCGCACCGTCCTGCCGAGGTAGACGGAAAGGACCGGGAGGGTCACGGCGAGGGCGACCAGCACGACCAGCGACTGAACGATCCAGACCCGGCGCCAGATCGCCCTGGCAAGTCGCCACCGGCCCGGCATCGCGTCTTTCCCATCCACCATGACGCCAGTGTGCCGCGGTGCCCCGGGGAGTCACGCCGATACCGCCGGCCACGCGCGGTGGGAGTAAATCAGGTTCAAATTGACTTTCCGCGGGAGTGCCGGGAGAACCATGGGCACCGTGAAGAGCCTGTCTCCTCCCTCGAGCGTCGACATGAGCGCGCCGCAATACCTGTCGGACCAGGTCGAGTCGTCGAGGCTGTTCTGGTTTGATCCTGCCGATGCGGGATGCGAGGTCATCTCCGGTGGCTACGAATGCTGCCGGCCGGACTACCGGATCGACCGCGATGGTTTCGAGTTCCCGACCTTCGAGTTCGTGGCCGGCGGGGTCGGCTCGCTGCAGCTCGCCGGACGCAAGGTGACCTTGAGACCGGGCGTGGCGTTCCTCCATGGTCCGGGCATCCGGCACCGGATCGACACCGACCCGCTGCATCCGCTGCGCAAGTACTTCGTGGTGTTCCGGGCGGCACCCTTCAGCGAGGACCTCAAGGTGCTCGATCTCGCTCCCGGAATGGCGATGGAATCGACCCGCGTCGATGCGATGCGGCAGGCCCTGGACGAGATGATCGAGCGCGGTGGCCGACGGACCCGCTGGTCGCAGCGTCTCTGCGGGCTGCTGCTGAGGCAGGTGCTGACGATGGCGCGGGAGGATGCGCTGGACGCCGGTCTCGCCGACACCCGCGCGTTCCGCACCTTCCGTCGGGTCCGGGATTTCATCGAGCGCCACCACCTGGAGCTGAACACCCTCGATGCGATCGCGAAGAGCTGCGACCTGGATGCGGCCTACCTGTGCCGGCTTTTCACGCGGTTCCAGGACGAGACGCCGTACCAATGTCTCGTCCGGCTGCGCATGGAGCATGCCGCGCGCCGTCTGCTCGAGACGGAAATGTCCGTCCGCGAGGTCTCGGAGGAGCTTGAATACAGCGACCCGTTCCACTTCTCGCGCGTCTTCAAGTCCGTCCACCGCGTGCCGCCGTCGCGCTTCCGGAAGGGCGGGCGTTCGCAGTGATGCCGTGGAAACGCTTTCCGCCAAAGCCACGCTCGACCACCTCGACTTCGAGGAACTGACGGCGCTGCTTTACGCCGGGGGGATCGCCCGTGCCCATGCGGCCCCGCTGTTCCGCTGGCTGCAGAGCGGTCGCCGGCCGCGCTTCGAGCCACCGCTCGAGCGCTGGCTGGCAAGCCGGACGTGTCCGCTCACGGAGGTCGGCATGATTTCCGAAACCCCGAGCGCCGATGGCGACACGCGCAAGTATCTGTTTTCGCTGCCGGACGGCGAGCGGGTCGAAAGCGTGCTCATGGGATTCCGCGGTCGTTTCACCGCATGCCTCAGCACCCAGGTCGGATGCGCGATGGGCTGCGTGTTCTGTGCCACGGGGCAGATGGGTTTCCGCCGTCACCTGAAGGCCGGCGAGATCGTCGCCCAGGCGCGGTTCCTCGACGGGCGGCTGCGTGACTCGCACGCTGACCGGCTGCGGAACCTGGTGATGATGGGCATGGGCGAGCCGCTCCACAATTTCCACGAAACGATGCGCGCGCTCGATGTGCTGACCGACACCCGCGGGCTCGGCATCGGACCCTCGCGGGTGACGATCAGCACGGTGGGCCACGCGCCCGGCATCCGGATGCTCGCCCGGCATCCGAAGCGCTACACCCTGGCGGTGAGCCTGCACGGTGCCAGCGACGAGGAACGCGGCGCGCTGGTGCCGGTCAACCGCCGCTGGCCGCTCGCCGAACTGCTGGATGCCTGCCGGGAATACGCCGTACTCACGGGCCGGCGGATCCTCATCGCCTGGACCCTGATCGGCGGCGTGAATGACGATCGCGACCGCGCGCACCGTCTGGCCCGGCTCCTCCAAGGCATGGACGTGCATGTGAACCTGATCCCGCTGAATCCCACCGACGGCTATGGCGGCCGGCCGCCGGAGTGGGCGGACGTCATCGCCTTCCAGCGGATCCTGCAGGATGCCGGGCTGCCCTCGACCGTCCGCCAGCGCAAGGGCATCGACGCGGCCGCCGGCTGCGGGCAGTTGGCGGTAAGGAGTGGCTTCTTGCAGGAGCCATGAAGGGGCGTGGCGGCCTCCAGGCCGCGGCTGGCTCAGGGGGGCGGACCCGCAGCGGTGGATATCCGCGGTCCGGCAGCAACTCCCGGAGGACCGCTCCTCCAACGCGGGGGTTGAGGATGGCCGGGATCGGCGTTTAGCTCCGGGCATGTCCAGCGACGATGCCGACGATACCCGCAAGCCGATCCCGGAGCGCTTCCATTCCTTCGAGACAGGACGACCGTTCGAGGCGTGCAGTGTTTGTTCGAGGGCGTTCGGCGAGGACGAGCCGTACATGATCGAGAAGGCCTTCCAGCGGGGCGAGACGGTTTACGAGTACGCCATCTGCCAGGGCTGCCACGATGGCATCCGCGCCGAGTTGTCGGAGGAGTCGAAAAAGCGCATCGAGGAACACCTGGGCGAGGCGGTCGGCCGGGCCGGGCTCTTCGACGATCCGCTCGAACGCTGCGTGTTCTCCGGCCGGGAACTTGGCGACGAGTATCTCGTCTGCGGGCTCTTCGTCGGCCGCTGGATGGTGCCGGATCTCCCCCGCTTCGCGATCTCGGGCGAGGAGATGGAGAAGCTCGCCGGCCTCTTGTCGAAAACCACGCGCGAGCGGCTCGACGAGTTCACCGACGACGTGCTCGGCATCCCGGGCCTGACGAATCCGGTGCCGGTGCTGGTCTGAGTACGATGGAAACCGTACGTCTCGACAAGTGGATGTGGGCCGTGCGGCTGTTCAAGACCCGCGGGGTGGCGGCGCGGGCCTGCGAGAGCGGACGGGTGAAAAGCGACGGACGGGTGCTCAAGGCATCGACCACGCTGCGTGGCGGCGAGTTGATCGAGCTGCCCTTTCCCGACGGACCCGGCACGCGGACCGTGCGGGTGGCGGAGTTGATCGAGCGCCGCGTCGGCGCGCCGCAGGCGCGGCTGGCCTGCGAGGATCTCACGCCGCCGGACGTGATCGAGGCGCGCCGCCAGTGGCAGCTCAACCGCTCGCAGCGCCAGGAGGGGGAACAGGGCCGCCCGACCAAGCGCAAGCGCCGGGAGATCGAGAAAAGGCGGGGTTTCTTCGAGTGAGGTTTGGAGGCGGCCCCCCGGCCCGCGACCTCGGCGGTCCGCAGTGCATCACCCGTTGCGGGGCGGGGGCGCCCCGCCTCCTACCCGAGCAGGGCCTTGGCCGAACGAAGGGTGTCGATGTCGGCGGTGGTCTTGTCGCGGCGGATGGCCTTGATGCGGGGGAAGCGCAGCGCGAGACCGGAGTCGTGCCGTTTCGACGGCTG
>CALGOH010000312.1 GCA_937957985.1 uncultured Verrucomicrobiae bacterium | reverse complement strand
TTCCTGCCCAGACTCCTAGCGCGCGACGAAGCCATCCGCCGCGAACCCTGCGAAGAATTCCCCTGGGACGGCGTCGGCGACGTCCGCCCCTTCCAGTCCGGCACCAAGACCGTCATCGAAGGGGTTTACTGATTCTTCCACTGATCACTGATCACCGCTCACTGATCACTATGAATCTACCCATCCTCCGCCTCGGACAGACCTACGAGTCCTGCGACCGCGTCGAGCTCGACCTCGGCGGCGGACAGGTGGCGACCACCCACACCGCCAACCCGGGCCTGATCCGCCGCGACCTGCTGCGCATCGGCGAGGCCAAGGCCGCGCTCGACGTCATCCCCGCCGACACCCTCGCCGGCTACTGCGAGGAAGCCGCCGAACTTTTCCTCCACGCCGAGCTGCCGATGGGCGACACCTCCCAGTCGCCCGACAACTACGTCGAGTCCCTCTCCGCACTCACCCGCCTGCCCCATTCGCTCGTGCGGATGAACATGACCAAGGTCCACGCCGCCATGTCGCAGGTGCGCACCGTCATCGGCGGCCTGACCCGCGGCATGCCACTCGGGATCTTCGACGCCGGCCTGACCCGGCTCGACGACCTCGCCGTCAACTACTACCCCACCACGAGTTCCCTCGGCGTCTCCCTCCCGAGCAACGCCCCGGCGGTCAACTCGCTGTGGATCCCCGCCCCGGTGATGAAGATCCCGGTCCTCCTCAAGCCCGGTCGCGAAGACCCCTTCACCCCGCTGCGCATCATCCAGGCCATGATCGCCGCCGGTTTCCCGAAAGAAGTTTTCGGCTACTACCCGACCACTCACGAAGGCGGCGACACGCTGCTCACCTCGTGCGGCCGCGGCATTTCCTTTGGCTCCGACGCCACGGTGAAGAAATACGAAGCCTTTCCCAGCATCTCCGTCCACGGCACCGGTCGCTCGAAGATCCTCATCGGCGAGGACATGGCGGATCGCTGGGAAGAGTTCCTGCCGGTCCTCGTCGAGTCCATCTCCGCCAACGGCGGCCGCTCGTGCATCAACACCTCGGCCATCCTCGTCCCGCGCCACCGCGACGCGATCGCCGACGCCCTGGCCGCCGAGCTGGCCAAGATCACCCCGCTCCCGCGCGACCACGAATGCGCGCTGCTCTGCGGCTTCGCGAATTCCGCGCTCGCCGACGGCATCGACGACCTCATCAGCTCCCACCTCAAGGAACCAGGTGCCGAGGACTTCACCGCCCGCCACCGCGACGGGCCGCGCAAGGTGGACGCCTATGACCAGATCTACCTCCAGCCGACCCTCGTTTCCTGCACCGACCCCGGCCACCCGCTGGCCAACACCGAGTTCATGTTCCCCTACGCCAGCATCGTCGAGGTCCCGCAGTCGGCGATGCTCGGAAACATCGGCCAGACGCTCGTCGTCAGCGCCTTCACCGAGGACCCGGACTTCATCCACCAACTCCTCCTCAGCGCCGACATCGAGCGACTCAACCTCGGTCCCTTCCCGACCAACCGCGTCCAGTGGGAGCAACCCCACGAGGGCAACCTCTTCGAGTTCCTCTATCACCGCCGCGCCATCCAGGGAAATGTGGCCTAACGACTTTGGAGTGCGGAGGCTTGCCTCCGCTTTTGAGCTACCCCTCAAACACGAAGTTCATAACCCCGGCATCGCCCAACCAGTCCGCCCAACCCCACTCCCAAGCTCTCACACCAAAGCGGTGGCAAGCCACCGCACTCCAAAATGACCTTCGACACCCGACCCAGTCCCCGTCTTCTCTTCGGGCCCGGCCGCATCGCCGAGCTTGCCGATTGCGTGCGCTCGCTGGGTTGCTCGAAGCCGCTCATCGTCACCGACCCCGGCATCGTCGCCGCCGGTCACGTCGACCGCGCCTGCTGCATCCTCGATCGCCACGGCCTGCGCGCCGAGGTTTTCGAGAACACCCACGTCAACCCGACCGAGACCGACATCGAGGAATGCCGCGACTTCGCCCGACAACTCGAACCGGACTGTCTCATCGGGCTCGGCGGCGGCAGCAGCCTCGACACCGCCAAGGGCTGCAACTTCCTGCTTCACCATCCCGAGAAGCGCATGCGCGACTTCCGCGGCTACGGTCACGCCACCGCGCCGATGCTCCCCTTCATCGCCGTCCCGACCACCGCCGGCACCGGCAGCGAATGCCAGTCATACGCCGTCGTTTCGCGCGACGAGACCCATGAAAAGATGGCCTGCGGCGACCCCGGGGCGCTCGCCCGCATCGCCCTGCTCGATCCCGAGCTCACGCTGTCCCAGCCAAGGACAATCGCCACCCTCACCGCCCTCGACGCCCTTTCCCACGCCATCGAGTCCGCCGTCTGCACCAGGCGCAACCCGGTTTCCAGCGCCTCCTCCCTCCAGGCATTCCGACTCCTCTCCGCCTCCATCGAGCCGCTCCTCCGCGGCGAGGCCACCGACACCGACCGCGCCAACCTGCTGCTCGGCGCCGCCATGGCCGGCTCCGCGATCGAGAACAGCATGCTCGGCGCCGCCCACGCCACCGCCAACCCGCTCACCGCCCGCCACGATCTCGCCCACGGACTCGCCGTCTGGACCATGCTTCCCCACGTCGTTCGCTTCAACGCCGCCGACACCGCCACCGCCGCCATCTACGACGACCTCAGTAGGAACCTGGAACACCCCCTCGCGGCGTGGCTCGATCACATCCTCTCCCTCGCTGACCTGCCTGCCGTCGAGATCCCTCCGCAGCAGCTCCCCCAACTCGCCGCCGACGCCGCCGAACAGTGGACCGGCCGCTTCAACCCCCGACCGCTCACCCCCGAGGCCATCACCGGCCTCTACGAATCCGCGCTCCTCACCGTGGCATGACCGTCCCGGTCATGACTCCCAACCGCCCTTTCCAGCCTTGCATTCACCCGCCTCGACGTCTCTTCCAGCCGCTCCCGTTCATGACCGGGACGGTCATGCCACATTCATCCTCCCGCTTGTCGTTGCGACGTTTCTCACCTCCTGCGACACCCCGGACAAAGCGCCCTCCACCCAAGCCTCCGAACCCGAACCCGCTGCCACCACCTCCACCCCGTGGCCGGTCACCCGCGGCGGTCCCTCCCTCTCCGGCCGTGTCCTCTCCCCCGTCCCCCGCGACCCCGGGATCGCCTGGACCTTTTCCCTGGAGTCCCCCGGCACCGCCGAGGCCGCCGCCGCCGAAGGCATGCTGGTGGTCGGCGACGTGATGGGTTTTCTCTACGCCATCGATCTCGAAACCCGTGAGCTCCGCTGGAAATACGAGACCGCCGACAGCATCGAGGCCGCTCCCGCCATTCACAACGGCCGCGTCTTCGCCGGATCGGGCGACGGTTCCTTCCACGCCCTCGATCTCGCGACCGGCAGGGAAATCTGGAGCATCACCGGCAACGAAAAATTCTCCTCCGCCCCGAATCTCATCCCCGGCCCCGACGGCGCCCTGCGGCTCGTCGTCAACGGCTACGACGGCATCACCCGCTGCCTCGATCCCGCCGACGGCACGGTGATCTGGACCTACCAGACCAACGACTACATCAACGGCACCCCGGCGCTCGTCGATGGCAAGCTCGCCTTCGGCGGCTGCGACACCGTCCTCCACGTCCTCGACGCCGCCAGCGGCGAAAAGCTCAACGCGATCGCCACCGAGTCGCAGATCACCGACTCCATCGCCACCGATGGCACCACGCTCTTCGCCGCCAACTACGCAAACCAGGTCGTCGCCGCCGAGACCGACGCCTCCGAGCCAACCTGGATCTACCAGAACGACGACTTCCCGTTCTTCTCCGCTCCGGCCGTTGACGAGCGGAATGTCTACATCGGCTGCCGCGACAAGGCGCTGCACGCCATCGATCGCAAGACCGGCGAGCAGGCCTGGACCTTCCCCACCGGCGGACGCATCGAATCCTCGCCCATCGTCTTCGACGACGCCGTCGTCTTCGGCTCCTCCGACGGCCGCCTCTACGCCGTCGATCCCGCTTCGGGCGGGGAAATCTGGCGCCTTGATCTCGGCGAGAAGCTCACCGCCTCCCCCATCTTCGCCTTCGGCCAAATCATCATCACCGGTGGCAATGGCACCGTTTTCGCGATAGAGTAGCCGCCGACCCAACGCATACCTCCAACACTCCGCCGATCCGGCGCAGCCCGAGTTCCACCACTTTTCACTTCGCACTTCCCACTCGGCACTGCCGCGAAGCGCGCCATCCACCATGCCCGACACCGCCTCCAAGAAAGCCACCCGCGCCGGCAACTATTTCATCTCGAACTACCCGCCATTTTCCTTCTGGACCGAGGAGCAGGCCAACGAGGTGCCCGCGATCTACGAACAGCCCCACGACGGCACCCCGCCGCCGCTCGGCCTCTATCACCACATCCCCTTCTGCCGGAAGCGCTGCCACTTCTGCTACTTCCGCGTCTACACCGACAAGAGCGCCGACGACATCAAGCGCTACCTCGACTGCACGGTGCGCGAGCTGGAAATGATGGCGCGACGTCCGCTGATCGAAGGCCGCAAACCGCAGTTCGTCTACTTCGGGGGCGGCACGCCGTCGTATCTGTCCGCCAAGCAACTCGGCGAACTGACCGACCGCATGAAGGCCATCCTGCCGTGGGACGAGGCCCAGGAAGTCACCTTCGAATGCGAGCCCGGCACCCTGAACCGCGGCAAGCTCGCCGCGATCAAGGAACTCGGCGTCACCCGCCTGTCGCTCGGCATCGAGAACTTCGACGACCGCATCCTCGAAATCAACGGCCGCGCCCACCGCTCGAAGGAGGTCGGCCGCGCCTACGAGCGCGCCGTCGCCGAGGAGTTCGACCAGATCAACATCGACCTCATCGCCGGCATGCTCGAGGAGACCGAGGAGAACTGGAAACGCAACATCCGGAAAACCATCGAACTCCAGCCCGACAGCGTCACCATCTATCAGATGGAGGTCCCCTACAACACCGGCATCTACAGGGAGATGAAGGCCAGCGGCAGCCTCGTCGCCCCGGTCGCCGACTGGGAAACCAAGCGCCGCTGGGTCAAGGAGGCCTTCGAGGAACTCGAACGCCACGGCTACTCGGTCAGCTCCGGCTACACCGCCGTCAGGGACGCCTCCCGCACCAGGTTCATCTACCGCGACTCGCTGTGGGGCGGGGCCGACCTGCTCGGCGTCGGCGTCGCCTCCTTCTCCCACGCCAAGGGGGTTCACTACCAGAACCTCACCGAGATCGACGACTACGAGCAGGCGATCGAGGCCGGCCGCATGCCGCTCAAACGCGCGCTGCGGACCACCGAGGAGGAGCGCATGATCCGCGAATTCATTCTGCAGATGAAGCTCGGTCACGTGAAAGCCGACTATTTCCGCGACAAGTTCGGCATCGACATCCTCGAACGCTTCGCCCCGCAGCTCGCCGAGCTCCAGGACGACGGCGACCTCACCGTCTCGGACGGCGAGATCCGCCTCTCGCGCGACGGCCTGCTGTGCGTGGACAACCTGCTGCACGACTTCTTCCTCCCCGAGCACCACACCGACAAGATCGTATAGTTCCGCCCGTGGCTGCCCCGGCCCGGGGCAGGCCGTGATTGCGGCGGCCCGCCGCAGACGTCCCAAGCGCCCTCTGCATGCCCGCCCCGCACCCCACCCTCGCCGCCGAACTCGCCCCGTGGCTAAAGGGTTCACTCCTCGACGGCGTCGAACTCTCCTGGCTTCCCGGCGAGCAGGTTCCTTCGCCGCAGCGCGACCTCCTCGTCCACGACCGCGACATGACCACCTCGCTCGGCGACTTCCACGCCGACACCATCGCGCTCACCGTCCTCCGCTCCGCCCGCGACGGCGACCTCTACCGCCGCGAGGTCACGCTCGACACCGCCTCCGACGGCCGCCCGGTCGAGTACGGCCTGATCGTCATGCACCTCGACACCTTCCCCGAGGAGCACGCCCGACGGGTCGTCGAGGAGCGGACCCCGCTGGGCACCATCCTCAACGAGTCCGGCCTCCCCTACCTCAGCCACCCGCAGGGCTTCTACACGATCCCGGCCGAGGCGCTGGCCGGCGTATTTCCCTCATCCTCCGGTGGCGCGATGCTCTACGGACGCTATAATACGCTGTCCTGGGCCGACGGCCGCGTCCTCGCCCGGATCCTCGAAATCCTACCCGCAACCCGAGCCACTGATCACTGAACACCGCTCACTGATCACTTTCTCCATGGACTACGACGCCCTCATCCTCGGCGGCGGCCCCGCCGGCAGCACTTGCGCCGCCCTTCTCGCGGAACAAGGCCACCGCGTGCTGGTCCTCGAAAAGACCACTTTCCCCCGCTACCACGTCGGCGAGTCGCTGATGCCCTTCTGCTGGTTCACACTCGACCGGCTCGGGGTCACCGCCCGCATGGACGAGATCGGCTTCCAGCACAAGAAATCGGTCCAGTTCGCCACCACCGACGGCCGCATCTCCGCCCCGTTCTACTTCTTCCAGCACCTCGACCACCCCGCCGCCACCACCTGGCAGGTCGAGCGCGAGACCTTCGACACCATGCTCCTCGACAACGCCCGCTCTAAGGGAGCCGAGGTCCGTGAAAGCACCACCGCCCTCGATTTCCTCAAGGACGACAACGGCCGAGTGCTCGGCGTCAAGGCCCGCACCGGCGACGAGGATGCCTTCGAGGTCACTGCCAAGGTCACGCTCGACTGCACCGGCCGCGACGCCCTCTATCAGCGCAAGCACGGCACCCGCAAACGCGACCCGAAGCTCAACAAAGTCTCCATCTGGACCCTCTTCAGGGGAGCCAAGCGCGACCCCGGCCTCGACGAAGGTGCGACCACCATCGCCTATCTTCCCGAGGGCGGCTGGTTCTGGAACATCCCGCTGCGCGACGACATCGTCAGCTCCGGCATCGTCGCCGAGCGTGACTACCTCTACCGCGACACCCGCGATCCCGCGGAAATCTACGCCCGAGAGATCGAGAACAACGCCTGGATCAAGGAGCACCTCTCCGAAGGCGAGCAATTCGGCAAATACTGGGTCACCGGCGAATACTCCTACCGCGCCGAGCACTGCGCCACCGATGGCCTCGTGCTCGTCGGCGACGCCTTCGCCTTCCTCGACCCGGTCTTCTCCAGCGGCGTCTTCCTCGCGCTCAAGTCCGGCGAGATGGCGGCGGATGCCACCCATGCCGCTCTTGCAGGCGAGGACGCCAGCGCAGGGGCATTCGCCGACTACGGCGAGAAGCTCTGCGGCCACATCGAGACCATGCGCAAGATCGTCTATGCCTTCTACGACGAGCAATTCAGCTTCGCAAAACTCATCCGCCAGCATCCCGATCTCCGCCCGAAGCTCACCGACCTCCTGATCGGCAACGTCGACGGCCAGGACTACACCGACCTCTCCAACGCCATCGCCGAACTCGCCGAACTCCCGGAGCCGCTGGATTACGGCAGGATCGCCGTGCAAGCCTGACCAACCTGCCAGTGGCATGACCGTCCCGGTCATGATGGAAGATCTCCTCGGACCCGCAAACGGTCATCCCGCTTGATGAGACGGCTCCCCCGATATTTCATGACCGGAACGGTCATGCCACTGGCAGGCGGCTTCCGCGCTTTCCTCCGATAACCTTCCCTGTGCGCAGCGGAGTTGCCGCCAGCTCGAAAGCGGTGGCGAGCCACCGCACTCCAAAATGAACCTCGCCTTCCTCACTCCCGGCACAGGCTCCTATTACTGCGGTGCCTGCATGCGCGACAATGCGCTGGCGAAGTCGCTCCTCGCCGCCGGACACCATGTCTCGCTGTTGCCGATGTATCTTCCGCTGCAGCTCGACGAAGAGCGCCTCGCCCAGCCCGAAACCCCCATCTTCTTCGGCGGTATCAACGTTTATCTCCAGCAGAAGCTGAAGTGGTTCCGCCGCTCGCCCGCCTGGATCGACGAGATGCTCAACTCCGCCGGCCTGCTGCGCGCCGCGGCGAAGCGCAGCCACATGACCTCGCCCCGCGAGCACGGAGCCATGACCCTCGCCATGCTCGACCTCGAGCACAGCGCATTCGGCAAGGAGACCGCCAAGCTCATCGAATGGCTCGAACGCGACCGCCCCGATCTCGTCGTCCTCTCCAACGCCCTGCTCGTCGGCTTCATCCGTCCTCTGAAGGAAAGGCTCGGCTGCCGGGTCATCACCACGTTCCAAGGCGAGGACAGCTTCCTCGACGGCCTGCCCGAGCCCTTCAGGACACGGTGCTGGTCCGAAATGAAGGCCCGCCTCGCCGACTCCGATCTGCTCATCGCCCCCAGCCGCTACTATGCCGATTTCATCCGCAACCGCCTCGACGACGCCAATCTCGATATCGCCGTCATGCCCAACGGCGTCGCCATTCCGAATCCCCCAATATCCAATATCCAATATCCAATATCTCCACCAACGGTGGGCTACCTCGCCCGCATGATCCGCGAAAAGGGCCTGGAGCTCCTCGTCGAGGCCTTCATCCACCTCCGCCTCCAACTCCGCCATCCCGACGCCCGGCTCCACATCGCCGGATCGGAGACCGAAGGCGACAAGGCGCTCGTCCGCGAGCTCAGGCAGCGCCTCGATCACGCCGGCCTCGGCGATCACGTCACCTGGTCCCCAAACCTCGACCACGACCGCAAGGCCGACTTCTTCTCCCGCCTCACACTGTTCAGCGTTCCCGCCACCTATCACGAAGCCTTCGGCCTCTACGCCATCGAGGCCCTGGCCGCCGGCGTCCCGCTGGTCAAGCCGCGCGCCTCATCCTTCCCCGAGATCCTCGAAACCAGCGGCGCCGGCGTCCTTTGCGAACCGAACGATCCCGTCGCCCTCGCGACCGCCTGGCACGCTCTCCTCAACGACGATACCCGGCTCGCCACCTACCGCCAGAACGCCCTCCGATCCGCCCGCGAAACCTACAGCACGGACGCCATGCGCGATCGGTTTCTGGCGCTTGCTCAACCACTCGCCTCGACCTGAACGCAACCCGCCTTTGCGTCCCCGGCGCCTTTGCGGTTCAATCTCCCCAGCCATGAAGCCCGCCTTCCAAATCCAGCGCCGTGTCGAGTTCTACGAGACCGACATGGCGGGCATCGTTCATTTCTCGAACTTCTTCCGCTTCATGGAAGCTTGCGAGCATGCCTTCATCCGCAGCCTCGACCACGAACTTCACGGGATGCTCGACGGCCTCGAAACCGGCTGGCCGCGCGTCCACGCCACCTGCGACTACCGCGCGCCTGCGAAATTCGGCGACCTGCTCGACGTCCGGCTCTTCATCGATGAGGTCCGCCCCCGCTCGGTGCGCTATCGTTTCGAAATCGCAAAGGGCGAAGCCCTCGTCGCCGAGGGCCGCATCGCCGCCGCCCACGTCGCGATCACCCCCGATGGCATCCAGGCGGTCCCTCTGCCCGGACCGCTCCGCGACAAGCTCAAGCTTTTGGAGTGCGGTGGCTTGCCACCGCTTTCCGAACCTACCTGAACCCTGTGTTTCCCCCCATCAAACCGCGACCTGCCTTCAATCCACGCCATCCTCTCCCGACATCCGACCCATCCCGCAGCACCAAAGCGGCGGCAAGCCGCCGCACTCCAACATGAAAAACATGAACTGGCTCTACTTCGCACTCATCTCGGTCTCCTGCTGGGGACTCTACGGCATCTTTCTCCACGCCGGTCAGGCCGGCATGGCCGACAAGGAACTCGGCCGCTACAAGGCCTTCCTCTTCGTCGGCATCGCCTACTTCCTGGTCGCCGTCCTCGCTCCGCTGGTGGTGCTGCTTCTTTCAAAGAACATGAGCTGGAACATGCCGGCGAAGGGCATGTGGCTGTCGCTCCTCGCCGGCACCCTCGGTGCCTTCGGCGCCTTCGGGGTGCTCCTCGCCATGGGATCGGGAGCCAAGGCCGGCATGCCGCCCGCGATCATCGCGGTGTCCGTCATGTCCATCATCTTCGCCGGCGCACCCATCGTGAACGCCATCGTCTCCATCGCCATGCACCCGCCCAAGGGCGGCCTCGGAGCGATTCCCTGGCAATTCGTCGCCGGCATCCTCATCGCCGCCACCGGCACCTACATGGTCACCAAGTTCAAGCCGACTCCCGGCACCCCGCCCGCCAAGCCGGTCGAGATCTCCGCCTCCGAGAAATAGGACCCATGGGTCCCACCGGTCCTATGTCTTCACAGCTCTCCAAACTCAACCAGCTCCTCGCCGCCATCCTCCCGGCGAACGGCTTCTACCGTGCCAAGCTGGGAGAGAGCTGCGGGCCTTTCGAATCGCTCGACGCCTTCACCGCCGCCGTCCCCTTCACCACCAAGGACGAGCTGGCCGGGGACCACGAAGCCCATCCACCCTACGGCACCACCCACAGCTTTCCGCTCGAGACCTATCCGCGCTTCCACCAGACCAGCGGCACCCGCGGCAGGCCGCTCATCTGGCTCGACGACCCCGCCGGCTGGTCGTGGGTGCTCGACAACTGGGAATGGGTCTGGCGCCGGGCCGGTGTGAACCCCGGCGACGTCGCCTTCTTCCCCTTCTCCTTCGGCCCCTTCCTCGGCTTCTGGGCCGGCTTCGAGGCCGCCACCCGGATGGGAGTTCGTGCCGTCCCCGGCGGCGGACTCTCCTCCGAGAACCGCCTCCGCGTGCTCCAGCACTCGCAGTGCCGCGTGCTCTGCTGCACGCCCACCTACGCCCTGCGCCTCGCCGAGGTCGGCGAAAGCATCGGCCTTCCCGTCGGCTCGCTGGGCGTCAGGACAATCGTCGTCTGTGGAGAACCCGGCGGCTCCCTCCCCGAGGTCCGGGGTCGCATCGAGAATGCGTGGCAAGCGCGCGTCTTCGACCACCACGGCATGACCGAGATCGGTCCGGTTTCGGTGAGCGACACGGCGGAGCCCGATCTGCTTTTGCTACGGCACGAAGCATACTTCGCCGAGGTCATCGACCCGGAGACCGGCGAAGCCGGCGATCCCGACGGCACCGGCGAGCTCGTCCTCACCACCCTCGGACGCCACGGCTCGCCTTTGATCCGCTACCGTACCGGCGACCTCGTCAAGCCCGTGCCCCACGACGAGCATTTCGCGCTGGAAGGCGGCATCCTCGGCCGCGCCGACGACATGGTCGTCATCCGCGGCATCAACATCCACCCCAGCGCCATCGACGCCATCGTCCGCTCCATCGACGGCATCGGCGAATACCAGGTCGAGGTCGATCGCCGCGCCGCCATGACGGAACTCCGCCTCAAGATCGAAGCCACCGCCGACACCGCCACTGCCCTCGCCCGCGAGCTGCAAGCCACCTTCGGCCTCCGCCTCCCCGTCACTCCCGTCGATCCCGGCACCCTGCCCACCTTCGAAGTCAAAGCCCGCCGCTGGAACGTCATCACCTAGCCACCGTGGCTGCCCCGGCCCGGGGCAGGCCGTGGAAGCGGCGGCCCGCCGCGCCATCTCCATGATCACTGCAACCCACCTCACCAAATCCTACGAGACGCCCGGCGAGACTGTCGAGGTCCTGCGCGATCTCTCCCTCGAACTCACCGACGGTGCCACCGCCGCCATCGTCGGCCCCAGCGGTTGCGGCAAAACGACCCTGCTCAACCTGCTCGGCGCCCTTGACAGGCCAACCTCCGGCTCGATCCGGATCGACGACCTCGACATCGCGCAGCTCTCCGAAGCCGACGCAGCCGCCTTCCGCAACCATCGCCTCGGGTTCGTCTTCCAACAACACCACCTGCTGCCCCAGCTCAACGTCCTCGAAAACGTCCTCGTCCCCCGCCTCTCGGGCGATTGGGACGAGCCAGCGGCCGCCACCCAGGAACGCGCCACCGAGCTTCTGGTCAAAGTCGGTCTCCAGGATCGCCTGCACCACCTCCCGTGGCAGCTTTCCGGCGGCGAAAAACTCCGCACCGCCGTCGCCCGCGCCCTGATCAACCAGCCCAAGCTCATCCTCGCCGACGAGCCCACCGGCTCCCTCGACCCCGCCTCCACCGACCAGGTCGCCGACCTCCTCCTCGAGCTCAACCGCGACCAGGGCGTCACCCTGCTCGTCGTCACCCACAACCACGTGCTGGCGGAACGCATGTCGCAGACTCTGGAGCTTCGCCAGGGCAAGCTTTGGAGTGCGTGAGGCTTGCCTCCGCTTTCCGAGCCACCTTTGAAGAAGCTCTCCCCAGACCACTCCGACCGACCCGAATTACGACATTCACCGTAGCTCAAGAAGCGGTGGCAAGCCACCGCACTCCAAAATGACCTCACTTGCCTTCATCCGCCGCGGCCTCACCCACTACCGCGGCTCCTACCTCGGCGTCCTCGCCGGGGCGGCGCTCGGCGCCATGGTCCTGCTCGGCGCCCTCTTCGCCGGCGACTCGGTGAAAGCCACCCTTCGCACCCTCGCCGAGCAGCGCATCGGTTGGGTCGAGTCCGTCCTCGTCGGCGGCGAAAACTTCGTCACCCGCGATCTCGCCGACCGCCTCGACGCCGCCCCCGTCCTCCAACTCCAGGCCCAGGTCAATGCCGGCCAAGCCTCCGCCGGCCAGGTCGACCTGCTCGGGATCGACCACCGCTTCTGGTCCCTCGGCCCCGGCAAGCCCGCCACCACCGCCCCCGAAGGCGACGCCTTCAAGATCAACTCCACGCTCGCCCGCCAGCTCGACGTCGGCACCGGCGACTCCCTCGTCGTCCGCCTCCGCAAGCCCAGCCTCCTCTCCAGCGATGCCCCGCTTTCCGGCGATACCGAGGAACTCATCACCCTCCGCGGCACCGTCTCAGACATCCTGGCCGACGATCAGATGGGCCGCTTCAGCCTCCGGTCCTCACAGCTTCCCACCCCGTTGCTCTGCCTCCCCATCGATCGCCTCGCCGAAGCCATCGAACACCCCGGCAAGGCAAACCTGATCCTTTCCGCAAAGCCCATCGATCCGGAGAAACTCCGGGCCTCGATGACCCTCGCCGACTACGGCCTGCACTTCGAACCCATCCCGCTCGCCGACGCCGTCGAGCTTCGCATCGACAACATCTTCCTACCCACCGCCATCGAGACCAAGGCGCGGCAGGTCTTCCCCGACGCCCGCCCCGTACTCACCTACCTCGCCAACACCATCGCCGCCAACGGCCGCGAGACACCCTACTCCATGGTCGCCGGCATCGACGCCTCGCCCATCCTCCCCACCGACCTCGAGGACGGCGAGATCGTCCTCAACTCGTGGGAAGCCGAAGACCTCGCCACCAAGCCCGGCGACGATGTCACCCTCACCTACTACGTCCTTGGTAGAAACAACCGGCTCGACGAGGAAAGCGCCACCTTCACCGTCCGCTCCATCATCCCCCTCGAAGGGCTCGCCGCCGACAGGAAGTGGATGCCCGACTTCCCAGGAATCGCCGAGGCCGAGAGCAATGCCGACTGGTCGCCCGGCCTGCCGCTCGACCTCACCCGCATCCGCGAAAAGGACGAAACCTACTGGGACGACCACAAGGGGACTCCGAAGGCATTCATCACCCACCGCGCCGCCGCCGACCTCTGGCGGAACCGCTGGGGATCGGCGACCGGCCTGCGGATGGCGCGCCTCGATTCCAGCCGGATCGATCCGCTGCTGGATATCCTCAAACCGACCGACGCCGGACTCGCGATCCGCGACGTCAGATCCCAGGCCGCCAGTTCCGCAGACTCCCCCACCGACTTCGCAGGGCTCTTCCTCGGCATGTCCTTCTTCCTCATCCTCGCCGCGGTCGGTCTCACCGCCATGCTCTTTCGTTTCAATGTCGACCAGCGCAACCACGAGTCCGGCCTGCTCGCCGCCCTCGGCATCCCCGCGAAACGGATCCTCCGCTGGCGGCTCACCGAAGGCTTTGTGGTCGTCGCACTCGGCAGCATCATCGGCCTGCTGCTCGCCGTCGCCTACACCCGCGGGCTGCTCGCCTTCCTCGGGACCATCTGGAGCACCGATGGCGGCGGCTTGTTCCGCTTTCACATGAGCCCCGCTTCCACCATCGGAGGGCTGGCCGGATTCATGATGCTGGTCATGCTCACGATCCGGTTCGTCACCCGCCGCCAGGCAAGACGCGGTGCCGGGATCCGCCTCGAGTCCGGCACCGAGGAGGTCATCCGATCCCGCAAGACCAAGGCTCCCTGGGTCGCTGCCATCTCCCTGCTCGTCGGTGCTGGTGCCCTCGTTGCCTCGAAAGCAATGGGCCCGCAGGGAGGGTTCTTTCTGGCCGGTTCCGCCTTCCTCGTCGCCGGACTCGCCGCCTTCGTCTGGCGACTGCGCCGCCGACAGTTCCTCCCCGAGGAGGCCATCGACCCCTCCGGTCTCGCCGCCATCAACACCACCCGGCGCCCGACCCGAAGCCTGGTCGTCACCGCCTCCCTCGCCGCCGGAGTGTTTCTCGTCGTCTCGGTCGCCGCCTTCCAGAAACACGGCGGCGACGAGTGGAAGAACAAGTCCAGCGGTGCCGGCGGCTTCGCATTCTGGATCGAGACCACCTCACCGGTCCACCGCGGCTCGGGAAAGGAAGGTCTCGAACTCCAGGCCGACCCCCCCGCCGATCTCCTCCCCTTTCGCATCGGCACCGGAGACGACGCCTCCTGCTTCAACCTCAACGCCGTCTCACGACCACGACTGCTTGCCACCGATGTCTCACTGCTCGAAGGGCGCTTCACGATCAGATCGACGATGTTCTACCAGGAGATCTCCTGGTCTAATCTGACGCTCCCACTCAGCGAGCGGGAGATTCCCGCCTTCATCGACGAGACGACCCTGCGTTGGGTGCTCAAGCGAAACTTGGGGGATCGCATCACCTATCTCGATGACTTCGGAAACGAGGTCCGGATCGTGATCGCGGGCACCCTCGCCGATTCCGTCTTTCAAGGCAGCTTCGTTGTGGATGAGCAGGTCTTCCTCAAACACTTTCCCGAGTCCGGCGGCTACCGCCTTTTCCTCGGTGAAACCACCGGCTTGATCAATTCGGACCGCCAGAAGTACCAGCAAGCCTTCACCGACCTCGGTGCCAGCGTCACCACCACTTCCGAGCGCCTCGCCGCCTTCCACTCCGTGGAAAACACCTACATCTCCATCTTCCACGTTCTCGGGGGACTCGGCGTCGTTCTCGGTGCCGCCGGACTCGGACTCCTCACCGCGCGCAACCTCGCCGAACGTCGCGACGAATTCGCCCTGCTTCGCACCCTCGGCATCCCGGGGAGAATCCGCCGCGCCATCATCCTCAGCGAATCGCTCCGTTACATTCTCTGGGGGCTTGGCACCGGCCTTCTGTCAGCGATCATCTCAATTCTGCCCAATCTCCCCGAAACCAACCGCACCCTGACCTTCGCGTGGGTCGCCACCCTGGCGCTCGTCATCGCCGTCAACGCCATCTTCTGGGCCTGGCTCGGCTATCGACACCTTGCGCAAAGCTGAGCTTCGCGGGAGCTTCCCGAAGGTTCCGATTCGGAACCCTCATCAGTCAGGCAGGCGCCGCTACCTCCGCCGCTGCCGCTTCGGCTTCAAGCTCACCTTTCCCACATCGAAGGCCTCGGGATCGTATCCCGGATGATCCCAGGCGATCTCCCCGCTGAGCGCCTGCATGTACTGGAACGCTCCGCCGAAGTCCTCCGGAGGACAGGCCCGTTCGCCTCCAAGCATTCGTGCCTCGTCCACTCCATCACCCTTCTTCTCGAACACGATCTCGTGGATCCAGTCCTCCGCGAAGTCGTAACGATAGAGAATCCGGATCGGCAGGCGGCGACGTCCGATGAAGTCCGCAATCGTTACCTTCTTCTCGTCCTGGAACTCACCCGGCGTCTGATCCTCCAGGCCCACGGGACCGATCACATCCACCAGCCGCTTGCCCTTTCCATGACGGAACTCGTGGGGATGCTTGTCCTCCCAGCCCATCGCCCCCTGGATCACCTGGCTCAGCCTTTCGAAGCTGATGTCCAG
>CALGOH010000311.1 GCA_937957985.1 uncultured Verrucomicrobiae bacterium | reverse complement strand
ACCCGGCATTGCGCAACGTCCTCAACGGAGGCACCGACCCCAACGACGGGATGCCCTTTCTCGTGACCGAATGGCTGGGCGGCCGGCCGCTCCTGCACCACCTGCGGGAAAAACCCCTCAGCCCCCCTTCCGCCAAGGCTCTCATCGACCTCGCGCTGGAAACCTGCCAGATACTCTCGCAAACCTTCCAGGAAGAGTGCGTCTGGATCGAAACCTCCACCAAGTCGATCCTTCTGAACGGCAACGACGGGGAGCGCCAGGTCACCTTCCGCATCTCCCCGCTGCGCTGGCTTGGTGAGGACGAGACTCGCAAGGGCTTGAGCTCCCTTCTCAGGCTCGCCGCGGCAGTTGCGGCGTGGCATCCCCGCATGCGCTCCGCCTCCGCCGGGGAGGGTCTCGGCGCCTGGATCAAGGCACTGCGGCAGGATCCCGACCGATGGAGTTTGGAACAGGCCCGCTACGCGCTGCACCACGGCCCCGCGGCCCTAGAGGGGGCCTCGCGGGCCGAGATCCGCTCCGCAACACCGATCTCACCCGCCCACGCCACGATCCCTGCCCAGACGACCGCGCCGGTGCTTCGCTCGACCAAGAGCACCAACTGGGTGCCGTGGATCATCGCCGCGTCGCTCATGCTCGTCGCAATCGCCTTCGTCTTCTCGCAGGCCTTCCGCCAGCGGGAGAATCCACCCCCACCGGTCGTGGCCTCGGAAACCACCGACGCTGCCGAACCGCGGTCCGCCGAGCGGGTCTCCGCGCTGGCGGCCGAGATGGCCGAGGAGCTCAAGAGAAATCGGGAAGAACTGAAAACCGTCTCCGCTCCAGTGGTCAGCCCCGAGGAAGATCAGCGTCTCATCGAGAGGGGCAAGGCCCTCCATTCGAAGGTCGGCAAGGTGGATCAGGTCGAGGGCACGCTGCGGCAGGTGCGTCCAAGCAACACCGGCAAAACGCTCTATCTGGAACTGGGCAGCGCCCGCGGACCGAACGCCATCTGCGGTCGCTACCGGACCCAGCTCAAGGCCTTCACCAGAAAGGAACTTGAGGACCTGGTCGGCAAACGTGTCCGCCTCCGGGGCAAAGTGGTGAATGATCCCAGCGGCAGGATCGCGATCGACCTCGCGGGAAAGAAGGCCGTCGAGGTGATCGGAGAATAGCACGATGGGATTGGATAGCGTCGAGCTGGTGATCGAGTGGGAGAACCGGACCGGCGCCACCTTTACCGATGGCGAAGCCGCCGGGACAAGGACCCCGGAAGACGCGTTCCGGGTCCTGCGGTCCAAGCTTCCTGATTCCCCGGACCCCCGCTGCGCCGGCCAACTCGCATTCGCGGAGGTTCGGCGCTGGCTTGTGAGCGAAGGGTTCGCACGCGGCGACATCCGCCCGAAGACCGCCCTGCGCTCGCTCGACCGACACCCGGCAAAACTGGTCAAACGCCTCCGTCGCGACCTCGAGCTGGACCGTCCGGTCGGCTGCCACCCGCTCTGGATATCGGCCGCGGGGATCGCCTGCGTCATGGCCGGTGCGACTTCCCTCGCGGGAGAGGTTTGGATTGGGAGCGGACTGCTTCTGATTGTCCTCGGCATTGCGGGTGCCGGCACGCGGTCCCGATTCGAGAACGTCGGGGACCTAGCCCGTGACATCGCCACGAGGCACTCCGGGCGCTACCGGTCCAGCTTCACCGATGAAGAGCTCCGCTCGATCATCCGCGACACGACGATAGCCACTCTCAAACTCAAAGAAGCCGAGTTCGGCTGGGAGAAGCGGTTCGTCGAGGATCTGGGCATGGACTGAAAAGAGGCCGCCTGGCTCCAGCCTCGAAGCCTCCAAGCAAGGTCGCCCACCTCCGTCCCGGGCTCCGGGGCGAGCTGAAGCTCGCGGTCCATTCCCCTCCTACACGCTTGGTCTTTTGGTCGGTTCCTTCTTCACTGAAGCAGTGATCCCGGCCGACTCCGACCTTGCCGCCGTCGATTTCCTTGCTCCGAAGGAAGTCCTCGCGCTCGCCTCGGCCGGGATCAGGACCGCCCGCCAGCTTCTCGACCACCTGCCGCGGCGCTACGAGGACCGGCGGCGCTTCGACGCCTTCCCCGCCGAGGCCGGGGGGGCGCCCGTCTGCGTGCGCGGCACCGTGATCGACACCCGCAACCGCTTCGGCCCGCGGGTGCGCTTCTACGAGGCCGTCGTCGCCGATGCCTCCGGCTCGGGCGTCGGCCCCGCCACGCTCACCTGCCGCTGGTTCAACATGCCCTTCCTGAGCAAGGTCCTCGCCGCCGGCCAGGAGATCATCCTCCACGGCAAGCCGAAGGAGTTCCAGGGCCGCATCGTGATCGATCATCCGGACTTCGAGGTCATCAAGGACGACGCCGGGCCGTCGATCCACCTCGAGCGCATCGTCCCGATCTACCGCAACGTCTCCGGCATCGCCCAGCGACGGCTACGGGAGATCCAGTACTTGATGCTCGACGCGGTCGATCCCGCCACGCTCGCGGCCGACTTCGACGTCGATCCCACCTATCCGCGCCACGAGGCCTGCCGCGAGGTCCATTTCCCCGAGGCCATCGAGCAGGCCGACGCCGCCCGCCGCCGCTTCGCGCTGGAAGAGTTTTTCGCCGTCCAGCTCAACGTCGTCTGGCGACGCCGGCGCATCCACGACTGCAGCGGCCGCGTCCTGGGGAAGAAGACCGAGCTGCTCACCGCCTTCTACGAAAGCCTGCCCTTCGACCTCACGGGCGCCCAGAAGCGCTCGATCAAGGAGGTCGTGGCGGACATGCGCCAGCCGCGGCCGATGAACCGGCTGCTGCAGGGCGACGTCGGCTCCGGCAAGACCTTCGTCGCCATGGCGAGCATGCTGCTGGCCGTCGATTCCGGCGTGCAGGCCGCGCTCATGGCGCCCACCCAGATCCTCGCCGAGCAGCATTTCCTCACCTTCCGCAAATGGCTCGAACCGCTCGGCGTGCGCGTCGCCCTGCGCACCGCCGACCGCAAGGAAAGCACCCACGTCGAACTCGAAGGCGACGCGCAGATCCTCATCGGAACCCACGCCCTGCTCTACGACGACGCGCTTTTCTCCGACCTCGGCCTGATCGTCATCGACGAGCAGCACAAGTTCGGCGTGATGCAGCGCGGCCGGCTGATCGAGCAGGGCACCCGGCCGGACGTGCTGGTCATGACCGCCACGCCCATCCCGCGGACCCTGACGATGACGATCTACGGCGACCTCGACGTTTCCATCCTCGACGAGCGCCCCGCCGGCCGCGGAAAGATGATCACCGCCCTGCGGATCAAGCCGCGCCAGACCGACCTCAACAGGTTCGTCAAAGACCAGCTCGAAGCCGGCCGCCAGGCCTACCTCGTCTATCCGCTGGTCGAGGAGAGCGACAAGCTGAAGGCCGAGTCCGCCACCGCCGCCCATGGGAAATGGATCAAGCGGCTGCCGAACTTCGAGGTCGGCCTGCTCCACGGCAAGGTCGATGCCGAGGAGAAGGAAAGCGTCATGCGCCGCTTCCGCGACCACGGGATCGACGCCCTGGTCGCCACCTCGGTCATCGAGGTCGGGGTCGACGTGCCCAACGCCAACCTGATGATCATCCACCACGCCGAGCGATTCGGCCTGGCCCAGCTCCACCAGCTCCGCGGCCGCATCGGACGCGGCGAGCACAAGAGCTACTGCATCCTGCTCACCGATGGGAAATCGGCCGACGCGATGGAGAAGCTCGAGGTCATGGAAAGAACCTCGGACGGCTTCGTCATCGCCGAGGAGGACCTGCGCATCCGGGGTCCGGGCGACGTCCTCGGCACCATGCAGAGCGGCCTGGGCGACTTCCGTTTTCCCGACTTCCTCGCCGATACCGCCCTGCTCCGTGAGGCGCGGGCGCTGGCGGACCGCGTCATCTCCGAAGACCCGCGGCTTGATGGAGTCCACGCGGCTCTGAGGAGCCGGATCAATGACGATCAGGGAATCCTGCCCTCATCCTGAACCTCGATCCGCCAATCGAAGCAAAAAAACACCCGACCGGCCGGAGCCGATCGG
>CALGOH010000310.1 GCA_937957985.1 uncultured Verrucomicrobiae bacterium | reverse complement strand
GGCGGCTGACGATGTCGCGAGAGCCCTTGAAAACCTTCGGTTTATTGCGAATGACGCTGTTTCAATGAAAGCGAGATCGGTCAGTGCCGCCCGCGAGACGATCGAGGCAGAAGCCCTTGTGACCCACGTCAATCTTTTCAGTTACGACGGTTATTCGATCCATGGAATGGCGGTGACACAACCCACGACTATTACAAAGGAACTTACCGGAAGAGTAGTGGAGGTTGAGCTGAGCTCTATGGTCGGAGACGGCTATGCTGCACTTGAGTTCTATGGAATCTGCAAAAAGTCCGATGAGCGAGAAATTTGCCACTCAGAATACAGCGTGGTTCGATTTTCGAAGACCGGCAGCAAGGCGTATTTTTCAGGCGTTGGATATGGCGGAATAGAAGGATGGGCCGTTGTGCTCCGCAGTCCAAATACAGGGAAAATCATCGAGGTTAAGGCCTCTATGCATCATCTTGAGAAATTCATTCGCTCCCAGCTACCGGAGGTCGCCAAGATCACAGGGAATAAAGCTCAGGTGGCAGCTGCCATCAAGACTCGGCTCACTAATCGCTGAGCGCGCGAATAGCGATCATGCTGCGCAATTCACCGGAGCCGAGTGACATCAGCTCCCTTCCATAATCTGCCAGGCATACTCTGGTTCTCCACACGGACCGTTCGAAGAGCACCCCCCGCTCTTGACTCTTGGCTGCCGAATGGTAGATACCAATTGATGAGCACCACTGCCAAGGTCTTTGCCAGCGGCCGCAGCCAGGCGATCCGGCTGCCGAAGGAATTCCGGGTCAGCGGCAAGGAGGTGCGCCTGACCCGGGTGCCCGGGGGCATCCTGATCAGTGAAGAGGATCCATGGGAGGCCTTCGAGGATGGCTGCCGCCAACTCGGTGAGGACTTCTTCGAGGCTCTGGAACGGCGCGACCGCACCACGCCACAGACGAGGGACTTCACTGCGGGCCTCGGATGATCCGCCTGCTCGATACGGACATTTTCATCCTGCTGCTGCGTGGAACGGCGATCAGCCGCCCGCGGAGCGCGCCGGAGAGGCGCGTCGCCGCCTCGGCCCGCCGGATTCGGAAACGGTGTCGCGAGGAGGCCGGCGAGGGCCGGAGCGTCGGACTTTCCGCCATCAGCCTCGCCGAGCTGGAATACGGCCTGCATGCCTGCGGCCGCTCCGACGGGAAACGTCCGGACCTCCAGCGGGTGCTGCTGCCCTTCGACCAGTTCGCCTTCGACCCGGTCGATTGCGTGCACCACTACGGCAAGGTCCGGGCTGCGCTCGAGAAGGCCGGCAAGCCCATCGGGCCGCTGGACATGCTCATCGCCGCCCATGCACTCGCGCTGGACGCGGTGCTGGTCACCCATAACACCCGCGAGTTCCGCCGGGTGCCCGGTCTCACGGTCGAGGACTGGGCCTGAGGTTTTCTTTCCGAGCGCTTGGCCCACCCACGCGGAGCCCTTTCATGCCTCGGCTTCCTGAGCTTGATCTTCCTGTTCATGCATGCATGATTGTGTGCATGAAAACCATCACGCTGGATGACGACGCCTACGAGCGGCTCAAGAGCTGGAAGCGGCCGGGGAAGGATTCCTTTTCGGCGGTGGTGAAGCGGGTGGTGCCCCGGGCGGGCACCCTCGGGTCGATGGCCAGCTTCGCTGCCGGGCGGGTCGCCACGGACGGGCGCGACGAACTGCTGGAAGCGGCGATCGAAGACCGTCCCTCCACCAAGCAGGATCCATGGACCTGATCGCGGACACCACCTTTCTCGTCGGGCTGTGGCGGCGGCAGGCCTGGGCGCTGGAGTTTGCGTCGGACCATCCCGACCGAACGCTCGGCATCCCGTGGGTCGTGCGCGGCGAATTCCAGCATGGAGCGACGCGGGCGGGACATGACCCGGCGGAGGTCGGGCGCTTCCTGGCTCTCGGGCTGGCAGTGGACGACGTCGCCGCCGTCTTGCCGGTCTATGCCCGGATCGCCTCGGCGCTCCAGGAGGGGCATCCCGAGGTCTATCGATCCATCGGGCAGAACGACCTGTGGATCGCGGCCGTGGCCGTGCGGGCGGAGTTGCCACTGCTCACCCGCAACCGGCGGCACTTCGACCGGATCGAAGGGCTCTCCCTGCATCTGCTGGATCAGTAAAATCCCCCACCGGGAACCCTCCACCACTTTCCCGCGGTCTTGGCACCCCACGTGCCGCAATCCGCCGGCTCGCCCATCTTCGCGATTCACAAACCCGCCTTTTCCCCCAACGCTTTCCCGCGACCGGACATTTCCGGGCACGACTTTTCCAAATCTCAACACCAACATGGCTGAATCCTTCCTTCCCGACCCTTACCGTCACCCCTACGAGATCGATCCGAAATACGCCAAGAGCGCGGTCTACTTCTGCTGCGAGTTCGGCATCGACCAGTCGTTCAAGATCTACTCCGGCGGCCTCGGCGTACGCGCGGGGGATCACCTCAAGAGCGCCAGCGACGTCGGCCTGCCCCTGCTCGGCTTCCTCGCCGGGTCGCACATGCGCTCCGCCGCCGCGCTGCAGCAGAACCTGATGGGCATCGGCGTCTACTGGACCTGCGGCTACTACAACCAGACCCGCGGCGAGGGCCGCGAAATGGCGGTGCAGTTCCGCCGCAAGGAGTACGCCTTCCTGCAGGACACCGGCATGCGCTTCCAGATCCCGATCTACGGCAAGAAGGTCTGGGTCGGCGCGAAATTCCTGCCCTCCGAGGTCTTCGGCACCGTGCCGATGTTCTTCCTCACCACCGACATCGAGGAGAACGACCACGACGACCGCCAGATCACCCAGCGCCTCTACGATGCCGACCCCGGCCGGCGCATCGCCCAGTACATGGTGCTCGGCATCGGCGGCGCGCGCCTGCTCGAGGAACTCGAGGTCGATCCCGAGGTCTATCACCTCAACGAAGCCCACGCCCTCTCGGCCGCCTTCCGCGTGATGGAGACCCACGGCACCGATCCCGACGAGGTCCGCAAGCGCTTCGTCTTCACCACCCACACGCCCGAGGAGGCCGGCAACGAGAAGCACGACTTCGCCCTGCTGAAGAAGGCCGGCTTCTTCGGCTCGCTGGATGACAAGCTCGTCCGCGAGGCCGCCGGCGTCGGCGCCGACAACGTCTTCAACCACTCGCTCGCCGCGCTGCGCCTCAGCCACAAGGCCAACGGCGTCTCCAAGCTCCACGGCGAGGTGTCGCGGAAGATGTGGGATCACCACGAGGGCATCTGCCCGATCGGCCACGTGACCAACTCGCAGAACGCCCGCTACTGGAAGGACCGCGGCCTCGAGCGGGCCCGCGTCAACGGCGACCTCGAATTCCTCCACGACCGCAAGCGCGAGCTGAAGGACCAGCTCTTCCGCGTGGTCGCCGACCAGACCGGCAAGCTGTTCGATCCCGACGTGCTCACCGTCGTCTGGGCCCGCCGCTTCGCCGGCTACAAGCGCGCCGAGCTGATCACCCGCGACATGAAGGCCTTCCGCGCCCTGCTCAACGACGAGCAGCATCCCATCCAGATCATCTGGGCCGGAAAACCCTATCCCTTCGACTTCGGCGCGATCGAGACCTTCAACCACCTCGTCCGCCTCACCCGCGATTTCCCCAACGCCTCGGTGCTGGTCGGCTACGAACTCGAGCTTTCGCGCCAGTTGAAATACGGCGCCGACATCTGGCTCAACAACCCGGTCGTCACCCGCGAGGCCTCCGGCACCTCGGGCATGACCGCGGCGATGAACGCCGCGATCAACCTTTCCACCTACGACGGGTGGGTCTGCGAGTTCGCCAAGGACGGGCACAACTCCTTCATCGTCCCGCCGGCCGATCCCGACCTCTCGGACCACGACCGCGACGAGCACGACCGCACCGGCATCCTCGACATCCTGCGGCAGAAGGCCCTGCCGATGTACTACGACCGGCCGGAGGAATGGAGCAGGCTCGTCCTCAACAGCATGAGCGAGGTCGTCCCCTTCTTCGACTCCGACCGCATGGCCGACGAGTACTACGAGCAGGTCTACAGTTGATCCGGCAGGAGCGCCGGCTGCGGAACCCCGGCACAGAACCCCCGCCAAACCGGCCGAAGCCGGTGCTCCGTCCCCCGCGGACTAGGCATCAATTGTCAAAGTCGCGGCACCTGCTTCGATTGGGGCGGAGACGGTTGACCTTTTTGCGGGAAACAGCCGAGATGGTGTGGTTAGAATACGCATCGGGCCGCAGTTGCCCGGCAACCCGCCAGACCCATGAAAGACTTCCGCGCCCCGGATATTCGCAACGTGTCGGTCACCGGACCGGCTTCTTCTGGAAAAACCATGCTGTGCGAGGCGATGCTGCTGTGCTGCGGCAAGCTGGACCGCCTCGGCGACATCGCCCAGGGGAGCACCGCGTCGGATTTCCATCAGGACGAGAAGGACCACCAGATCTCCATTCATGCCAGCGTGCTCGCCGCCGAGTGGCTGGGGCGCGAGCTGAACCTGATCGACTGCCCGGGCACGCCGGACTTCATCAGCGAGCCGCTCAGCGCGGTGCGGGTCTCCGATTCCGCGATGGTCGTGATCTCCGGGGTCAACGGCGTGGAGGTCGGGGCCGACGAGGTCTGGGCCGCGGCCGAGGAATACGGCATCCCTCGCTTTCTCGTGGTCAACGGGCTCGACCGTGACCGCACCCGCTTCGACCAGATCGTCGAGGAGGCGAAGGAGCACTTCGGGCCGAAGGTGATCCCCTTCACCCTGCCCGTCGACGAGGGCCCGGGCTTCCGCTCGGTGCTCGACGTGATGCGCTCCGAGGTCATCACCTTCCCGGGCGACGGCAGCGCCGCCTTCGAGGAAAAGCCGGCCGAGGGCGACCTCAAGGCGCGGGTCAACGAACTCCATCGCACCCTCATCGACCTCGTCGCCGAGTCCGACGACACCCTGTTGGAGGAATTCCTCGAGGAAGGCACCATCAGTGAGGAAAGCCTGCGCGGGCACGTCCACCAGGCCTTCCAGATGGGCCTGGTCATCCCCGTGTTCGCCACCTCCGCGACTTCCAATGTCGGCGTCACCCGCGTGCTGGATTTCATCGCGAAGTACGGCAGCTCCCCGGTGGACCGGGCGAAGGTGAAGGCCCACGACGCCGATGGCGGCGAGGTCCGCGCCTCGCTCGACGACTCCCAGCCGCTGGCCTTCGTCTTCAAGACGATGCACGAGCCTCACGTCGGCACGTTGTCCTTCTTCCGCGTCTACAGCGGCGACGTGGTCGCGGGCTCCGAACTCCGCAACGTCAGCCGCAACGAGACCGAACGCATCGGCCAGATCTTCCGGGTCAACGGGGCCGAGCGACAATCCGCCCCCTCACTGCACGCCGGCGACATCGGCGCGGCCGTGAAACTGCGAACCACCCACTGCGGCGACACCCTCAGCGCCGCCTCCCGGCCGCTCACGCTGCCGGTGGTCGACTTCCCCGAGCCCAACACGCGCGGGGCGCTGGTCGCCCGCTCGCAGGCGGACCACAACAAGCTCGGCGAGGGCCTCTCGCTGCTGCGCGAGCAGGATCCCACCTTCGAGTTCCACCACGACCCGGTGCTCGGTCAGACGATCGTTTCCGGCCAGGGCGAGATCCAGCTCCAGATCATCGTCGAGGAACTCAAGCGGCGCTTCAACGTCGAGGTCGATCTCGTCGAACCCGGCGTCGCCTACCTGGCAACCATCACCCGCCGCGCCGAGTCGAAGTTCCGCCACAAGAAGCAGTCGGGTGGCGCCGGCCAGTTCGCCGAGGTCTGGATGCGGATCGAACCCCTGGCCCCGGGCGGCGGTGTCGTCTTCACCCAGTCGCTGGTCGGCAGCAATGTCGACCGCGTCTTCGTGCCCTCCGTCGAGAAGGGCGTCCAGGCCGCCTGCGCCGAGGGCCCCTACGGCGGCTTCCCGGTGACCGACGTGAAGATCGACTTCTACGACGGCAAGCAGCACCCGGTGGACTCGAAGGACATCGCCTTCCAGATCGCCGGCAAGGGGGCCTTCAACGAGGCCTTCCTCGCGGCCTCGCCGAAGCTGCTGGAACCGGTCGCCGAACTGCGGATCAAGGCCCCCTCCGACGCCGTCGGCGGCGTGATGGCCGACCTCGCCGGCCGCCGCGGAAACGTGCTCGGCATGGAGACCGAAGGCCGCTTCGAGGTCGTGATCGCCCACGTGCCGGAGTCCGAACTTTTCCGCTACTCGAGCCAGCTCCGCGCGATCACCGCCGGCCGCGGCCGCCACAGCGAGCGCTTCGATCACTATCAGGAAGTTCCCGGAGAGCTCGAATCGAAGATCATCGCCGAAGCCGACCGCAAGCGCCGCGAGCACGATTGATCCCCGACTTCCCCACACCATCTCCGAAACGCAAACCAACCCACCACACCCATGTTATCCGAACACCACGACATCGCCCACGAGTTCCCCGATCTGCAGGCCGCACTGGATACCCTCCGCGCCTCCGACCCGCAGTTCGACGAGATGGTCACGCGCCACGACAAGCTCGACGACGAGATCCGCGTCCTCGAGGAAGAGCAGCAGCCCATCTCCGACGAGGAGATCGAGAAGCTCAAGTACGAGCGGGCCGCGCTGAAGGACCAGATCTTCCAGCGGCTGCGCGCCGCCAAGGAAGCGGGCTGAGCCCACACTTGCCGGGCCCTGCGGATCCCAAAAGCCCCGCCGGGGTCCCGGGCGGGTTCGCCTACCTCCTGCGACGGAACAGCAACAGCATCCAGGCCAGTCCACCCAGGATGCCTGGAATCGGCTCGGGTATCGGATCGTAGTCGATCCGCAACTCGGGACGCACGCCCTGATCGGCCGCCTCCGAGCTGTTGATCACAAGGCTACCGGCGTCGATCCCATTGCTGGTCAGCACGAAACCCGGATTGTCGCCCGAGACCCAGTTTTTCATGAACGCCGTGTCGGTGAAGACAAAATCGATGTACGAACCTGCGAGTTCCGTGCCACTGATCGTCACGGTCGCGACCGTGGCATCCTGATCGGCCGCCGCCCCGCCGCCGGTGTTACCGCCGGCCCATTCTTCGCCGCTGCCGTTCGGGGCGCCCGCGCCAGTCTGGGTTCCGCGCTGGATCTCGTTCCACGTGACGGTCCCGGGGAAGTAGTTGGAAACATCCGAAGCCACCCCCGCCCCCTCGACCCAGCCCTGGTTCGCCGCCACCAGCAGGCTCAGGCTCACGGTGCCGTCGTCCGGAGGGACCGCCCCGAGGTAGACCCGCAAGACCACTGAGTTGATGGTCTCATACTCACCAGCCAGCGAAGTGACATCGAACCGCATCACGGTGTTTTCGGTAACCGCCGAGTGATCCCGCACATAGAACTGAGTCCGCGCACCGAAGTTCTGGTTCTTCTGCTCGTCGTTCCGGTTCGTCAGGAACGCGTCTTCCGCTCCGGAATAGGCGAGGCCCGTGAACGGGTCGTTTCCACCGTCCTGATAAACGGCGACGGCCGCGGAGACATGACCCGCGAGGGTGAGGAAAATCCATCCAACAACGGTACGGGACCGGGTCTTCATGGTCGGGAGGGGATTGGGGATCAGGGGGCGACACCGGCAGACCACTACAGAGGTCAGAACATCCTGCGTCGCTTCGCATACAAGACGGCGGATGATGACCCCACCACGCCAATAGGCGGATAACCTGCGCGTATCCTGCTACAGTAGGTTTTGCTGACAATCAATATATGTTATCAAAAGCAACCCTGGTTTTTGGTCCGCCATGGAGATTGGCCCATTTCCCATGGCCGCAGGGCCTGCTCAACCGACCTCCTCTCGGCAGACAAGTCGATCCACCCCGGCGCTGTGCAGATCCTCCGCTAAGAAACGCCCCGTCCTCAACAGCCCATGCGGAGCGAGGGGCGGATGGCGCGCGCAGATTTCTCCCATCTTCATGGCCGGCGCCTCAAAAAAGAAGCCCAACCTCGACTCGGTCACCACGATCAACGAGGACGGCTCGCGCTATTTCCTCCATCCCTCCGACGTGCGGGGCAAGTGGACGCTGTGGCGCCGGATCTTCGGAATCGTCCTGATCGCCATCTACGTCGCCCTGCCGTGGATCCCCGTCAACGGCGCTCCGGCCGTCTTCTTCGACGTCGAGTACCGGCGCTTCCACTTCTTCGGCCTCACGCTGGTGCCGCAGGACCTGTGGGTCATGTTCTTCTGCATCACGGGCCTCGGCTTCGCGCTGTTCTTCGTCACCGCCCTGCTCGGCCGGCTTTGGTGCGGCTGGGCCTGCCCCTACACCGTGTTCCTCGACCACATCTACCGCCGCATCGAGCGCTGGATCGAGGGCGACGCCCAGGCCCGCAAACAACTCGCCGCCGCGCCGTGGACCGCCTCGAAGGTCGCCAAGCGGGTGCTCAAGCACGGCCTCTACGCCCTGTGCGCCACCCTCATCGCGCACGTCTTCCTCTCCTACTTCGTTTCCATCGAAAGGCTCTACTCCTTCATGGACCAGGGTCCGCTGGCCCATGCCACCGCCTTCGGCATCGTCGTCTTCCTCACCCTCGTCCTGTGGTTCTGCTTCGGCTACTTCCGCGAGCAGTTCTGCATCATCATGTGCCCCTACGGCCGGATCCAGAGCGCGCTGACCGACGATGACACGGTGATCATCGGCTACGACGAGGTCCGCGGCGAGCCCCGTGCCCCCCTGCGGAAGGGCTTGCCCGCCGAAGCCTCGGCGAAGGCGGGCGACTGCATCGACTGCAAACGCTGCGTCACGGTCTGCCCCACCGGCATCGACATCCGCAACGGCCTGCAGATGGAATGCATCGGCTGCGCCGCCTGCATCGACGCCTGCGACGAGATCATGGTGAAGGTCGGCCGCCCCACCGGGCTGGTCCGCTACGATTCGATGAACGGCCTGGCCCGGAAGAAGCGCCGCTTCATCCGCCCGCGCATCCTCGCCTACACCGCCCTCTGCCTGCTCGGGCTGGGTGCCTTCGGTTTCACCGCTTCGAAGAAGGCCCGCCCCTACAACGCCGCCTTCAAGAAGGTCGCCATGGCCGGCATGCCCTTCCAGGCCGACGCCGCCGGCGTGCGCAATTTCTACGAGCTGCGCTTCCTCAACAAACGCAACCAGCCCGCCACCTTCCAAGTCACGCTGGCGGACGCCCCCGAAGGCTTCCTGCTCAGCGGCGGCGACCAGCAGCTCGAGGTCAGGGCACAGGGCGAGATCACGCGCCAGTTCGTCGTCATCGCCCCGGCGGATGCCTACACCGGCCGGACCACCGTCACGCTCCGCGTTTCCGCCGAGCCCGGCGGAGTCGACATCGACCAGAAGATCACCTTCCTCGGCCCGAATCCCGAACTGCTCGCCAGCCCGGACTGATTTTCCGGCTTCCAAGTCCCCTCAACCCAACCCCAACCTCAAGATGACCATGAAAAAGCACCCGTGGATCTACGTCGTCCTCGCCTTCCTGCTTCTCATCGGCGCATGGACCGCGCTCATCACCATCGCCGTCAAGCACGCCCCGGAGAAGATCGAGCTTCAGACCGATTCCTGATTTCCAGCTCCCGACATGGAAGTCACCACCACCTTCGGCGCGCTGGCGGTCGGTCTCGCGACCAGCCTGCACTGCGCCGGCATGTGCGGTCCCATCGCCTGCGGCGTCGGCACGCTGGCGAAGTCGGAGTCGGAGCGACTCACCGCCGCCAGCCTCTACCATGCCTCACGGCTGGCGTCCTACGCCGTCATCGGAGCGATCTGCGGCGCGATCGGAAAGGAGCCGCTGCACTGGTTCTTCGACTCGCCCGCCGTGCTGCTGCCCTGGGCACTGGTCCTCGCCCTGCTGCTGCTGGCCAGCGGCCTCGACAAGAAGATTCCGCGACCGAAGATCCTCAACCGCCTGACCGCCCGCGCCCGGCTAAAGGCGACCAGGCTTTCCTCCGTGGGCGGCGCCTCGGCGATGGGGCTGCTCACGCCCTTCCTCCCCTGCGGACCGCTCTACGCCGTCTTCATCGCGCTGATGGCCTCCGGCTCGGCCGCCCGCGGCGCCGAGGCGGCGCTCGCCTTCGGCCTCGGCACGGTGCCGCTGCTGTGGCTCGCCCAGCACCAGTTCCACCGGCTGCGGCTCAAGCTCACCCCGGTCCGCCTCGCCCGCCTGCAGCGCGGCCTGGCACTCGCGACCGCGCTGCTGCTCGCCTGGCGCCTCCACGACACCCTGCCCGACTGGGGCCGGGAACCGGTGCCCGCCACCGAGGAGACCGAGCAACTCCCGAGCTGCTGCCACTGAATTCCGGAACATCGACATCCTCCCACCGCCGGAGCCTTGGCGGAGGAACTTGTCGATCAGCAGACGGACAGTTCAGCGGCCAGGCGGCTCGAAGATGCGGATGCGGCCGTCCTCGACGATCCACAGGGCTCCCTTCAAGGACTGGGTGCGAAGCGCTCGCTCGAAATGGCGGAGGCGTATGCGATACAGGCTTGGATGTCGGTCGGCTCAAGCTGCGGATAGTGTCGCGCGATCATGTCCTCGGAAGAAAGACCGTCCGCGAGCAGATTGAGCACCATGGCGACCCAGATGCGATGCCCGCGAATGCAGGGCCGGCCGCGACAGCGGGCCGGATCGATCCAGATCCGCGATTGGATTCCCTCGATCATCACGATCGGAGTCTAGATCGGGCACCGGTGTTTTCAAAGGCGGATGCGACAGCTTCCGCCTCGCCTGGTCCGGCTTCCGCCTCGCCCGGTGCGAGTTCTGAAATCCGGAGCATCGACATTCGGCCCGGCGCCGATCCGTTGTCTGAATTTGGCTCAATTTGCCGTGACAACCGACCGGCATTTGCGGCAACGTGATGAAATGGTCAGACTCCCGCCTACCCTTGCGACGGCCTCGCTGCTACTCAGTGCCGCGACACCGAGCCCGTCACAGGCGATCCGGAACCTGCAAGTCATCCAGGATGAACAGGTGATTGGACCGCAGACGATCAACGGGCTGAACTTTATCTACGCAACCGCCACCAGCCCGGACGGCAAGCACGTCTACACGGCCGCCGGACTCGGCAGCCTCACCAGTTCCGACAACGCCGTTTGCACGTTCTCACGCGACACCGAGGGACTCCTGACCTTCGTCGAGGCCGTCTTCGACAACAGCGATACCAACGACCCGGGGACCGCCGACGGGCTCTACGGCAGCCGCGATCTCGTCATCAGCCCGGATGGACTGCACGTCTACACGGCGGCGTTCAGCGAGGACAAGATCGGTGTGCTTTCCCGCAATCCATCGACCGGCGCGCTGACCTTTGCATCGGTCGTCGTGAATGGTGGCGGCCTGCCCTTGCTGGACGGGGTCAACTCACTCGCCATGACGCCCGACGGCTCCGCGCTGTTCGCCACCGCGATGCACGACGATGCGGTCACCGCCTTCACGCGCAATCCCGGGACGGGCCAGTTGACTTACAGCGACTCCGGAGTCCGCGGAAACGGTGGCGTCACGGGAATGGACCGGCCAGTCAGCGTTGCGGTGAGCCCGGACGGAAGGCATGTCTACGTCGCCGCCGGAGCGAACAACAACGCCACCGGAAGCGATGCGATCTCGGTATTCGGATGGAATTCCATCACAGGGGGATTGAGCTTCACCGCCTCCTATTTCGAGGGCCAGCTCCAGGGCGCGAACACGATCGACGGCCTGCACTGGCTGAGCGATGTCGCCGTGAGCCCGGACGGCAACCATGTTTACGCGAGTGGCGGCATCCAGATCTCGGGCACGGACACCGACTGGATCGCCATCTTCTCGCGGGACCAGGGGACGGGAGAACTGACTTGGCTCAGCTCCATCGACTTCTTCCAGCACGATCTCTACAACGCGCGCAGTCAGCACGAAACCTATGTCGTGGTCTCCCCCGACAATTTGCGCGTCTTCGTCACCAGTGCGAGTTCGGCCATGGTCGGTTTCACCCGGGATCCCTCGACCGGGGCGCTCACCTTCGTGGACGCGGACGGCTTCTACGACTATCTTTCAAACGGCATCAACCTGCCGAGGAGATTCAGCCTCTCACCTGACGGGAAGCACATCTACGCTTCCGGCACGGCGTCCAACGCCGTGTCGGTGTTTGGGCCGGAGACGCCGACCATTGAGATCCTCGGAGTCAGCGCCGGACGTGCCAGTCTCCGCATCGGCCGCCTGAACGCGGGCCTCCCGAGTCGCATCGAATACGGTGCGGACCTCTCGGCCCTGCCCGGCCTGCACGGGTTCACCCCCACGACCGCCAGCTACGATTGGCTGGCACCCGTGGTGGGCGACGGAACTCGCGGCTTCTTCCGCGCCGGGCTCGAGTAGGAGGAGCTTCCGTGCTGCCGGGCCGTTCGCGGGTGATCAGACAAACTCGTTGATGATGTTCTCGAGCATTTCCTGGCGGCCCGATTCGAGCGTCGGCTCGCCGGCCGAAAGTGCGTGGGCGGCGAGGTCGTCGAGCGTCGTGCCGCCGGCCTCGACCTTGGCGCCGATGCCGCCGTCCCAGCTCGCGTAGCGGTTCTTGACGAAGTCCGCCAGGCGGCCGTCGGCGCGGATCGCGGCCGCGATCTTGAGGCCGCGGGCGAAAGCGTCCATGCCACCGACGTGGGCATGGATCAGGTCGATCGGCTCGTGCGACTCGCGGCGGCGCTTGGCGTCGAAGTTCAGGCCGCCGGTGGTGAAGCCGCCCATTTCGAGCACCTTCAGCATCACCTGGGTGGTGCCGTAGATGTCGGTCGGGAACTGGTCGGTGTCCCAGCCGATCAGCGTGTCGCCCTGGTTGGCGTCGATCGAACCGAGCGCGCCGGCATCGATCGCGACGGTCAGCTCGTGCTGCATCGTGTGACCGGCCAGCGTCGCGTGGTTGGTCTCGATGTTCAGCTTGAAGTGATCCATCAGGTCGTAGGCGCGCAGGAAGTTCAGGCAAGCCGCGGCGTCGGAATCGTACTGGTGGGTGGTCGGCTCCTGCGGCTTCGGCTCGATGTAGAACTGACCCTCGAAGCCGATCTTCTTCTTGTAGTCGACCGCCATGTGCAGCAGCGCGGCGAGGTGGTCGAGTTCGCGCTTCATGTTGGTGTTGATCAGGCTGCCGTAGCCCTCGCGGCCGCCCCAGAAGGTGTAGCCGAGCCCGCCGAGCTTGTGGGTGGCGTCGATCGCCGCCTTGATCTGGGCGCCGGCGTAGGCGAACACGTCGGCATTCGGCGAAGTGCCGGCGCCGTGCGCATAGCGCGGATGGGCGAAGAGGCAGGCGGTGCCCCAGAGCAGCTTCTTGCCGCTCTGCCGCTGCAGCTCGCCGAGGTGTTCGGTGACCTTCTCCAGCGCGGCGTTCGATTTCGCCAGGTCGTTCAGCTCCGGCGCGATGTCGCGGTCGTGGAAGCACCAGAAGTCGATGCCGGTCTTGTCGAGGAACTCGAAGAAGACGTCCGCCCGCTTGAGGGCGTTGTCCACGCTGTCCGAGCCGTCGTCCCAGGGCATCAGCGCGGTCGGCCCGCCGAAGGGATCGGACAGGCCGTTGCGCATCACGTGCCAGTAGGCGGCACCGAAGCGGAGGTGCTCGCGCATCGTCCTGCCCTCGACGACCTCGTCCGGATTGTAGTGCTTGAATGCGAACGGATTCTTCGAATCGGGGCCTTCGTACTGAACTTTCGTGATCTCTGGGAATTGGCTCATGAATGGTGGTGGGTTGCCGCAAAGCCCCGCACACCGCGAGCCCGATGAAAATACAAAACTTCCGGTCGCGGCGAATCTTTTGGCGGGCGTGACGGTCGGCCGGATTCCACCGTGATCGGACGGGCCGGGCCGTCACCCGGAGAAATTCATCCCCTACGGGGATCGCCCGACCCGCCCCGGAATCGCCTTGCCAAGCGTCCCCCGCGGCGTCTAGTCCCTCGCCACCGTCCGACCGCCGGATCACTTTCCATGGGCAAAACGCTGATCATCGCCGAGAAACCCTCCGTCATGACCGACCTCAGCAAGGCGCTGACGCCGGTCTTCGGGAAGTTCGACAAAAAGGGCAAGGCCCGCGACTCCTGGTTCGAGAACGACGAGGCGGTCATCACCTCGGCCGTCGGCCACCTCGTCGAGCTGCGCATGCCCACCGGCCCCAACGGCAACAAGCTGCCGTGGAAGTTCGACGTCCTGCCCGCCATTCCGAACCGCTTCGAGCTCGATCCCATCGAGCAGTCGGCCCCGCGGCTCCGCCAGGTCGTCAAGCTCGCCAAGCGCAAGGACATCGACCTCATCGTCAACGCCTGCGACGCCGGCCGCGAGGGCGAGCTGATCTTCCGCTACATCATGGACATCGGCCAGGTCGACAAGCCGGTCAAGCGGCTGTGGATGCAGTCGATGACCAGGCAGGCGATCCTCGATGCTTGGGAACACCTGCGGTCGGACGACGAAATGCAGCCGCTCGCCGACGCCGCCCGCTGCCGCTCGGAGTCCGACTGGCTGGTCGGCCTCAACGCCACCCGGGCGCTCACCTGCTTCCGCTCGCGCCACGGCGGCTTCAACATCACCTCCGCCGGCCGCGTCCAGACACCCACGCTCGCGATCCTGGCCAAGCGCGAGAAGGAGATCCATGACTTCAAGCCCGAGGACTACTTCGAGGTCCACGGCACCTTCGGCGTCCGCGCCGGCGACTACCTCGGCAAGTGGATCGACCCTGATTTCAAACGCGACCCTGCGCAGCCGCACGCCCGCGCCGAGCGGATCTGGGACAAGGCGCTCGCCGATGCCATCAAGGATCGCTGCGAGGGAAAACCCGGGATCATCGAGGAGACCAGGAAGCCGTCCACCCAGATCGCGCCGCAGCTTTACGACCTCACCACGCTCCAGCGCGAGGCCCCCTTCTCGGCCAAGGGCACCCTATCCATCGCCCAGTCGCTCTACGAGAAGCACAAGATGATCACCTACCCGCGGACCGACTCGCGCTACCTGCCCGAGGACTACATGGGCACGGTCCGCTCGACGCTCGCCGACATCGCCAGTTCGGACCTGCCGGTCGCGGAGTTCGCGCGCCAGGTGCTCGACGGCGACAAGGAGGACGGTCCGCGTCTTTCGAAATCCAAGCGCGTCTTCGACTCGAAGAAGGTCAGCGACCACTTCGCGATCATCCCGACGGGCCGCGTGGTGAAGCTGAGCGACACCGAAGAGAAGCTCTTCGACATGATCGTGAAGCGCTTCATCGCCGTCTTCTTTCCCAACGCCCGCTTCGAGCAGACCACCCGCCTGACGAAGATCGAGCAACCGGACACCACCGACATCTTCAAGACCGAAGGCCGCGTGCTCACCTTCGCCGGCTGGAAGGCGGTCTACGGCCAGAAGGCCGGCGTCGCCTCCGGCAAGGACGAGCTGACCGCCGTCGAGGACGGCGAAAGCGCCGACACCCGCACCGTCGAGGTGCTCGAGGAGCAGACCAAGCCGCCCGCGCGCTACACCGAATCGACCCTCCTCTCCGCCATGGAAGGCGCCGGCAAGCTGGTCAGCGACGAGGAACTCGCCGCGGCCATGTCCGAGCGCGGCCTCGGCACGCCCGCCACCCGCGCCGCCATCATCGAAACGCTCATCCGCCAGAAATACATCGCCCGCGACGGCGACGGCGGACGTTCCCCGCTCCACGTCACGCCCAACGGCATGCGCCTGATCCGGCTGGTCAACGAGATGGACATCGACGGCCTCGCCTCGCCGCAGATGACCGGCGACTGGGAGTACAAGCTCCGCCAGATGGAGCACGGCCAGCTCGCCCGCGACGAGTTCATGGCCGAGATCAAGAAATACACCCACGAGATCGTCGAGAAGGCCAAGGGACTCGCCACCGAGCTCAAGAGCCGCGTCTTTCCCGACCTGGACTGTCCCTGCCCGGCCTGCGGCGCACCCGCGCTCAAGCAGACCGACGCCACCTACGAGTGCCGCGAACCCGACTGCAAGTTCCGCGCGAAGAAATACATCGCCGGGCGCCAGCTCATGCCGGGCGAGGCGAAGCAGCTCTTCACCACCAGGTTCGTCGGACCGCTGGAAGGGTTCCGCTCGCGCTTCAACAAACCCTTCGAGGCCGGCCTCGAGCTCGATGACAAGTTCAAGGTCAACTTCGTCTTCGACAAGGACGACGACGAATCGGTGTCCGACCTCACCGAGGACCAGGTCGTCGCCACCATCACGCTCGCCGACGGCCGCGACGCGAAGGTCTATGGCACCGACAAGGCGTGGTTCGTTCCCGCCATCACCACCGACAAGGATCCGGACGGCATCCGCATCGGCCGGAAGATCCTCCAGCGCGAGATCCCGCAGGACGAGCTGCTCAAGATGCTCGCCGAGGGCAAGACCGGGCTGCTCAAGGGCTTCATCTCGAACCGCACCAAGCGCCCCTTCGACGCCTTCCTCACCTTCGATCCGGAGAGCGGCAAGGTGGGCTTCGAATTCCCTCCGCGACCGGCAAAGAAGGCCGCGAAAAAGGCGGACAAGAGCTGACCTACGCGATTGCGTGCCGCCCGAAGGTTACAAATCCGTTGCGGGCTCTTGTGTCGGCGGTTAGGGTCCTCCCGTCCCCCCGAAAAGGGCAGAGTCCCGGAGCCCGCGACGCTCACCGAGCCGAGCAACATCCGGAACCGGACACCGTTTTCCCCCAACGTGTGTGTGTAAGCCGTCCGGCAGGTCGTCCCCCGACCCGCCGGGCGGCTTCTTGCTTTTTGGGAACGGCCCAGTAGCAACCACCGACCAACAGTCGGCGAAATTACCGCCAGACCAAGAAGCCTATTTGAAGAGGTCGAAAGCGATCCAAGCAACCAACCCTGATCCTAGAACCAGTGGGAGAAAAAGGAAGTTCAAGTAGAACACCCATCGAGGGGCTATGCCCTTTCCCTTGCCGCCAAGCCTGACCGCATAGACGACGGATGCTATTAGCGAAATCATGACCCCGATCTCAAAATACCCATGAGTGGCAAGGAATGCACGGTCTCCCAGAAACCCCGGAACAATAATGCAGCCGACCCAAAGCAACAATCCGACCGGTGTAGGCCAAAGATACTTTCGCTCATACGAGCGCCTGCCCTCGAGTGTCGTCGCAGAGCCATTCATCAATTCAGCACGCCAGAGTTGTTATACCAGCGTTTGCAAGAGGCGATCCCATGCAAGCCTTTCATTACATCCTCACCATCAAGCAAGAGGTGCGATCTTCGAGGGTATTTGCATCGCAGCGGCCTGCCGGAACGCTTCGCGAAGTTCATCCCTATGCAAGGTTGCCCATTCACTGACCATCCCACGCGCCCGGGGTGGCAGCTCGCCGTCGATCAGGGCGAGGGTTTCAATATCGATCGTCGCCCTGCTCTCTCCGTAGAGCACATGAAAATGCGGTGGTGGATGGTCGGCATAGTAAAGGTGGATTACGATGCCGTAGAAGCGGGAGATCTCAGGCATGGCCGGCGAATCCGCGCACGTTTGGAAAGACCTTCTCCACCGGTTGCCCGGTGAGTTGGAGAAAGAGTGAATCCGGACACAGGTCCAGTTCTCCTGGCCACTCGACGGCTCCGGCTTCGGTGATGCCCACCTGCTCAAAAACGCCCGGCTCGTCCCACGCGGCGAATACGCCCCGCCCAGCGAGAACGGACAAATCGACTTCGCCCGCAGTGTCGTCCTCGAACCGGAGGAAGAGCCTGAAATGCTTGCGCGGAACTGCCTCGACGATCTTCATTTGCCAGCAAACTACCACGATATGCGGAATGCGTCGAGCCGAGGGCTCGCGGACCTACCCCTCCAAGCGCCCCACGCGCTTGATCAGGTCCGGCAGCTTCCGCAGGGCGGCCTTCTGGCGCTGCTCGTCCATGTGCGGTTGCGCCGGGTAGCCGCCGTAGGTCTTGCCGCCCTCCATGTCGGCGGTGGCGCCCGAGCGCGCCGCGAACGTCGCCTGGTCGCCGATCTTCACGTGGCCCGCGACACCGGCCTGCGCGGCCAAAACGACGTACTTCCCGGTCTTCGAGCTGCCCGCCACGCCGCTCTGCGAGACGATCAGGTTGTGCCCGCCGATCCGGACGTTGTGCGCGATCTGAACGAGGTTGTCGATCTTGCTTCCGGCGCCGATCACTGTCCGCCCGAAGCGGGCGCGGTCGATGGCCGTGTTGGCGCCGATCTCGACGTCGTCCTCCAGCACCACGATGCCGATCTGGTCCATCTTCACGTGGCGACCCTCGACCGTTTCGTAGCCGAAACCGTCCGACCCGATCACCGCGCCGGGTTGAACAATCACCCGGTCACCCAAAAGGCAGCGCTCGCGGATCGAGACGAGCGCGTGCAGGTGGCAGTCGCGGCCGATCACGACCCTCTCGCCGATCACCACGTTGGGGCCGATCTCGGTGCCGTCGCCGATGACCGCCCCGGCCATCACGACCGCGCCGGCGTGGATGCGGACTTTCTCCGGATCCAGCCCGACGCTCTCGTCGATGATCGCCCGCGGATCGATCCCGGGCTTGAACACCCGCGCGTGGGCCGCGGTGAAGTGCTTCACCGCCACACCGAAGGCGAAGGACGGGTTCTCGACCGCGATCAATGCCGTGGCTTCCGGCCCCGCGGTGACCCCGGGCGGCACGATCACCGCGCCGGCCCTGGTTTCGAGAAACTGCTGCCGGTAGCGCTCGTTGCCGAGGAACGACAGCTCGGAGGGCCCCGCCTCGTCGAGAGCGGCGATGCCTTCCACCAAAAAAGAAGGCTCGCCCCGGACGATGTCACCACCGACCTGACGGGCGAGCTCGGAGAGGGTCAGGCTCACGGCCGGAGCCTTACTCGGCGGGAGCCGGCTCTTCGGCGGGGGCTTCCTCGGCGGATTCCTCCCCGGTTTCGCTTTCCGGCGGCGCGTCCTTGTTGAGGTCCTCCAGCAGCACGGCGGT
>CALGOH010000309.1 GCA_937957985.1 uncultured Verrucomicrobiae bacterium | reverse complement strand
CATGAAAATGCTGCCATTCGCCCTTTCGGGCCTTCTCCTTGCTCCGCTTGCCGCCGAAACCACGGCACCGCACCGGATCCACGTCGATGCCTCCGCGAGCACGGGAGGCGACGGAACCTCCTGGGCCACCGCATTCAACAGCCTTCAGGACGCCCTCGCCGCGGCCGGCCTGACCGTCGGGGACGACGAGATCTGGGTCGCCTCGGGAACCTACACTCCGGATCCGGGAGGCACCGACAAGACCCGGAAGTTCCAACTCGCCAACGGCGTGGCGATCTACGGTGGATTTGCGGGCACCGAATCGACGCTGGGCGAACGCAATCCCGACCCCGCCACCAACGGCACCGTCCTCAGCGGTGACCTGCTGGGCGACGATGGCGCGAACTTCACCAATCGCACGGACAACAGCAACCGGGTCGTGGACGGCACGGGTACCGACGCCACGGCGATCCTGGACGGCGTCACGATCCAGGGAGGCAAGGCACCTTCCAAGGGTGGAGGCTTCGGGGGCGGATCGCCCACCTTCGTTCGCTGCGTCTTCACCGGGAATGAATCGACCAACGACGGAGGGGCGGCCGCGCTTCCCTTGGGCAGCGCACCGCACTTTGAGGATTGCCAATTTCTCACGAATCGTGCGGGACGCTACGGTGGCGCCATCGACGCCTACTATGCACCGGCCACCTTCCTGCGATGCCGCTTCGAGGGCAACACGGCCGTCACCGGCGCGGGTGCCGTCATGAATTACGTTTCGGATACCAGGTTTTCATCCTGCAGTTTCCGGGGCAATACCGCCACAAACGGTTCCGGAGGGGGATTGGGCGGAGCAATGTATCTTTGGGGCGGAATATCGATGTTTCAGAACTGCGAGATCACCGGAAACGACGCGGGATACGGGGGCGGGTTCTACCTGCTGGTGGCCAACGCCGTGCTCACCAATGTGACCATCACGGGAAACCAGGGATACTCCGGTGGCGGCGGCATTCATTGCGGCTACCAGGCTTCCAGCCCCTCCTTCACCAACTGCGTCGTCTGGAACAACGCCTCCAGCGGATCGAACACGGAAATCGTCGCTTCGATCAGCAAGGGCACCAGCAACCCCACCTTCTCCCACTGCATCGTCCAGCACAGCGCGGGAAGCGGTCCATCCTGGAACACCGCCGCCGGCAGCGATGGAGGAAGCAATGCCGACGACGATCCCGTGTTCACCACCGCGCCGAATCCACTGTCGGCCCCATCGACCGCGGGCGACTTCTCCCTCGATGTCTCCAGCCCCGCGATCGACGCCGGCCTCGACACCGCCGACCTCGACGGCAGCGGCGCGGGCACCGACACCGTCGCCACGATCTCCGAAGACCTCGCCGGCAATCCGCGCTTCGAAGGCACCACGATCGACATCGGGGCCTACGAGTATTTCGAGGGCTCGGTTGCCGTCACCTTCGCCTCCCTTTTCCCAGGCCTCGACGCGTCCGGCGACGACAACGGCAACGGTCTCAGCAACTTCGGCGACTACGCCCTCGGCGCCGATCCCACCGCTCCGCACGATCCGGCCATGACGCCATCGATCGTCCCCGGTTCGGTCACCTTCGGCCACCGCGGAGGGACCAGCGACGTGAATCCGGTCTACAAGAAATCCTCCACCCTGGATGGCTGGACGCCGATGCAACCGGGCATCGACTACAACGTGATCTCCAGCGAGACGGTGGGCGATCGGATCGTGGTCACGCTCGAGCTGCTGATCGATTCCGAGGACAATCCGAGGATGTTCTGCTTCCAGGAATTGCCTGAGCCGTGAACCGCCTCGGTTCCGGACACGCCGGCCATTCGACCGGCGGCCACAATCGCGCCTTGCCGAGGTCCTTGGCGGCTGGTTTTCTCCCGGCCCGACTTTCCCGAGAAAGACCATGGCCAACAAGGACCACACCGACCCCGTGCGCATGGAGAAGATCGTCTCCCTGTGCAAACGCCGCGGCTTCATCTTCCAGGCCGGCGAGCTCTACGGCGGACTCAACGGCTGTTGGGACTACGGCCCGCTCGGCGCGGAGCTGAAGCGGAACCTGAAGGATTACTGGTGGCGCAAGACCGTTCAGGAGCGCGATGACGTCGTCGGTATGGACGGCGCGATCCTGACCCATCAGGACGTGCTCAAGGCCAGCGGCCACGTCGGCGGCTTCAGCGATCCGATGGTCGATTGCAAGACCTGCAAAGGCCGCTTCCGCGCCGACAACCTCGATAATCTCGAGTGCGGACAGAAGCCGTCTTGCCACCCGGGCGAGCACAAGAACTGCCAACTCACCGAGCCGCGCGCCTTCGACCTGATGCTCTCGACCAAGCTTGGTGCCCTGGCCACCGACGACGACCCGAAGGCTCTCGCCTACCTCCGCCCGGAGACCGCCCAGTCGATCTTCGTCCAGTACAAGAACGTCCTCGACTCGAACCGCGTGAAGCTGCCCTTCGGCATCGCCCAGGTTGGCAAGTCGTTCCGCAACGAGATCAATCCGCGCAACTACACCTTCCGCAGCCGCGAATTCGAGCAGATGGAGATCGAATCCTTCTGCCCGCCCGAGGACGGCCTGCTACTCGCCTACGAGTGGCTCGAGGCGCGCCTGGAATTCTACGAGGAGATCGGCATCCCCCGCGGGAAGCTCCACATCCTCGACGTACCGGACGGCGAGCGCGCGTTCTACTCGGAGAAAACCTACGACATCGAGTACGAGTTCCCCTTCGGCATCCAGGAACTCGAGGGCGTCGCCTACAGGACCGACTACGACCTGCGGGTCCATCAGGAGGGCTCCGGCCGTCCGCTCGAATATTTCGACGAGGAAACCAAGGAGCGCTTCCTGCCCCACGTCGTCGAACCCTCCGCCGGCTGCGACCGCACGGTGCTGGCGATGATCTGCGAGGCCTTCGACGAGGAGGAGATCACCGACGAGAAGGGCAAGAAGGACGTCCGCACGGTGATGCGCTTCGCCCCGCGGATGGCACCGATCAAGGCGGGCATCTTCCCGCTGCTCAAGAAGAACGAGGAGCAGGTCCGCATCTGCCGCGAGATCCAGAAGACCCTCCAGCCGTGGATGACCGTCTACTACGACGACGGCGGCGCGGTCGGCCGCCGCTACCGCCGTCAGGACGAGATCGGCACCCCCTTCTGCATCACCGCCGACTTCGACACCATCGGCGAGAACGGCCCGGAACTCGAAGGCACGGTGACGGTCCGCCACCGCGACTCGATGGAGCAGGAGCGCCTGCCGGTCGATGCCCTGCTGCCGTGGCTGCTGGAGAGGATTCGTTGAACGGAGACACTGCCACTCCGTCGGTGCCTCACTGATTCTCGGGCAGTGGCGTGTTGATCGCCCGCTCGGACTCCCAGCGGGAAATCGCGCCGTCGTCGTTCACGTCGTAGGCCTGCATCGCCTGATCGAGTTCCTCTTCGGTGACCCCACCGACGTCCGATTCCTTGAGGCCCTGCTCGATCTCGGCCCGCGTCAGTTTGCCGTCCGCGTCGTAGTCGAAGCGGTCGAACTTCTCCTGCAGCGCCATCACCTTTCGATTGTGGGCAACTTCCGATTGCGGATCCGTCCGCGCGCACGACACGGCAAGGGGCAGGAGAACGATCAGATGCTTCATCTTTCCGAATCATCGCCGCCAGCAGCCCGCCGGACAAGTCCGGAAATCGCCTTGGTCCGGCAGCACCGGTCGGCTTGGATCGCACACATGAAACTCCGGATCATCGTCGCGGGAAAGCCGGCCCTCGCCTACGCCAGAAGCGGCGTGGAAGAGTATCTCAAGCGCCTGTCACGCTACGGCGGCTGTGAGTTGGTGGAACTCAGGGCCGGCGATTCCGCAAGCGTCTCCGAGGCCCTGCTGGCGCGCTCGCAGGGCGACCACCGCATCGCCCTCGACGAGCGCGGCGCGGCCCTCGCCACCGGAGAGTGGAGCGAGCGACTCGGTGCGCTGGAAATGCGGGGCGACATCAAGCGCGTGTCCTTTCTCATCGGCGCGGCCGACGGTCACACGGAAAAGCTCAGGCGCGAGGCCGATGCCGTCTGGCAACTCTCGGCCCTCACGCTCCAGCACGAACTGGCGCTGGTCGTGCTGCTCGAGCAACTCTACCGCATCGCCACCATCAGGCGCGGCGAGCCCTACCATCGGTGAGCTTGGAGGTGGCGCGCCCCGCGCCACGGTTGCCCGGGCATCGCCGAGTAAGAAAAGGGCCCACGCTGTCCATCCCTCCGCTCCGTTGCGGGCCGGGGACGTCCCGCCTCCTACCGCCGGAGACGCTGGTTCGGCATGGCGCCGAAGGCACCGCCACCCTGTCCCGACACCGGACGGTTCCATGGCTTGGGATCGGAGGCCGACTGTGGCTGGGTCGGCTGCGGATCGAGGTCGGGATCCGTGGTGTTGCAGGAGACCAGCGGCAGGCACAACGGGACAATCGCGAGGATCACGAACAGGCGCATGCCCGGAGGATAAAAGAACCCCCGCGGCAATCAAGCACGCGGGGGCTGAAAAAGGAGCGTGGCTGAAATCGTCAGTTCGCGGCCGGCTTGACGAGCATCACGCGGTCGCCGGGCTGGATCACCGCGCCCGGGGCGACGGTATCGAAATCGATCTCGGCGATCGTCTGGGTCGCCTCGATGCTCGAAGGAACCACTTCGCCGACCACGCGGCCGTCGCGCTTGACGATCAGGCGGGTCTGCGGCTCGAAGCCGGTGTTGCGCCCGGCTCCGATCACGACGAAGCCCCAGTTCGAGTCCACCGCGGTGATGATCGACTCACGGGAGTTGTTGCTGATCCTGCGATTACGCTCGGCCTTGCGATCCCCCAGGCGGCTGATCTCCTCGCGGTTGTTGGCGATCGCCTTTTCGGCACCTTCGATGTTCGTCTCCAGTTCGGCGATCTCGGCGGCGAGAACCTTGCGGCGATCTTCCAGGGTCTTGATGTTGTCCTGGATCGAATCCATGTCGACATCGTTCCCGAAGCCCATGTCGGCGAAGACCTTCCGGACTTCCTCCAGAGCTTCCTCGGCATCCTTGATCTTCTGCACCTGGGCCTCGAGTTCGGCTTCGATCTCGCCCAGTTCACGCCTCAGCTCACGTTCATCCGCCTCAAGACTGGCGATGCGTTGCACCACTTCGGCACGAACTTTCTCGGCCTCAGCAAGCATGTCTTTCTCATCGTTGAGTTGCTTCTCGGTCTTGTCCGCCTGGGCGGAGACGGTTTCGTTCAGGCGGAGGTTGTCGATCCGGAACTTCTGCTGCTCCTCGAACCTGGTCTTGTTGAGATTCGAGAAGTAGGCGGTGGCGACGATGGCCAGCAGCGAGAGGATGTAAAAAAGGAGCTTCATGGGCTTCTATTGAAAATGTTGGTGTCCGGACGCTTCAGAGGTCGAAGTCGAAATCATCCTCCTCTTCGGCGGGCGCGGGTTCCTCCGCGGGCGGGGCAGCCGGTTCCTCCGCGGGTTCGGCGGCGGGCTGATCCATCTCATCGACCGCGGGCTGCTCCGGAGCGGCGGGTTCGGGCGCCTCGTCGACGGGTGCAGGCACGACCCGGTCGCCCACCATCAGGACAGTGTCCTCCGCCACAGAGTCGGGAACGATGTCCGCGGAAGCCCGGCTCGACTCGACCGAGCGGACCCTGAGCTTGGCGATCACCTCGCCACCCCGCACGACGTCCAGCGTCGAGTTGGTCACCACTCCCGCGGAGTTCCCCGCGTTCAGCGTGACGAAGCCCCACGGACCGAAAATGCCGCTGATGCGCGCGCTGTTGAAGAAAGAGCGCTGCTTCGAGAAGGCATCGTTCTCATCCTTGTAGTCATCGATCGTGCTTTCGGTGGATCGCTTGCTCGCCAGCAGGTTCGCCAGCCTCGCATCGTTGGTGGCCTTCTCGTCCTCCAGGCCCTGGATCTCGGTCCGCATCTGGCGGACCTTGTCGGCGAGGTCGCGCACCTCGCCGAGTTCCTTGGTCTGGTCGTCAATCTCGGCGATGCGGCGGGCGTTGTCCTCGACTTCGGTTTTCTTGGTCCCGATTTCATCCTGGAGCGCCTTCTTGCCGGCCTCACGCTCGGCCTCGATTGCCTGCTTGGCGACGGTCTCCTCCTCGACCCCGGTGCGCTCGTCGATGGTCGCGTCGCGCTCGGAACGAAGGTCGGCGAGGCGCTTGCGGCTCTTCTCAAGATTCTCCCGAGCGAACTCGCTGTCTTCGATTTCCTTCTCGTAGGCCTGCTGGTTCTTGAAGGCGAGATAGGCGGATGCCGCGAGAAGCACGGCGGTGATGGCTGCGAAGATGTTGGCCATGAGGTTTTTCTGGGAAACTCCGGGTCTTGTGGTTGGCGAAAACTAGGGATTCCGGGGCACCCCGGGCAACCCTTAAATGTCGCATCGGAAACCTTGCCTTTACAAAGAATGGACATCGCCCCATCGGTGCCGTCGCCGATGAATTCCGTCCTCCGTGTTTTCTCGTACCTGCGCCGCTATCCGGGCCTCGCCCTGGCGCAGTTCGTCTGCGCGACGCTGATGGCGGTCTCGGTGATCTTCTTCCCCTCGATCACCGGCTTCGTGATCGACGACATCATCCCCGATCCGGCCCGCCGCGGCGAGCTGGCGTTCTGGGTCCTGCTCGGGCTCGGCAGCTTTTTCCTCAAGGACGGCCTCAACTGCGCCCGGATCTTCGTCAACAACCACTTCGAGCAGAACGTCATCTACGACATCCGTTCCGACCTCTACCGGAAGATCCAGCGGCTGCCGCTGCCGTGGTTCGACTCACGGCGCACCGGCGACATCATGACCCGGGTCGTGGAGGATGTGACCTCGATGGAACGCGTGCTCATCGACGGGATCGAGCTCGGCCTCGTCGCCGGCATCCAGCTCATCGCCGTGGGGCTGGTGATGTACCTCACCGACTGGCAGGTCGCGCTGTGGGCCACGCTTCCCATCCCGATCCTCATCACCGGTGCCTGGATCTACTCGAAGGACGCCCGCCACCGCCACAAGGCCGAGCGCAACGCCACCTCGGCGCTCAATTCGCTGCTGCACGACAACATCGCCGGCATCCGCCAGATCAAGTCCTACGCCGCCGAGGACGAGGAACACGGGAACTTCAACCGGCTGTCCGACCGGGTCCGCAAGGCCACGCTCCACCTGATGAAATGGTGGGCGATCTACAACCCGAGCATGTCGTTCGCCAGCATGCTCGGCTACGCGCTGGTGCTCTACTTCGGCGGCCGCGAGGTCATCGCCGGACTTCAGCCGGGTGCCGATCCATCCGCCCACATGACCGCCGGCGACCTGGTGACCTTCTTCCTGCTCCTGAGCCTCTTCT
>CALGOH010000308.1 GCA_937957985.1 uncultured Verrucomicrobiae bacterium | reverse complement strand
GCGGGCGGCCCGGCCCCGGGGGGGGAACTTTCAATTTTTGGCCGGCTTGGCCGGGTTGGGGGGCCGGGGGGGGGGGGGGGGGGGATGGTGGGCGATTGTGAGGGGGTGGTTGAGGTGGGTGGTTGAGGTGGGTGACTTCGCGCTTGGAAGTCGGGCCGTGTGCGGGCGGAATGCGGCGAGCATGATCGGTCTGGCGGGAGAGCACGGGGTTCCGGAGGGATTCGCCCGGGAAATCGGCGACGCCTTTTCGCCGGGCGGACTGCTGGCGCGGTCGAAGGACTTCGAGTTCCGGCCCGAGCAGGCCGAGATGGCCATGGCGGTGGCCGAGGCTTTGCAGGAGCGCCGCTCGCTGGTCGTCGAGGCCGGCACCGGGGTGGGCAAGTCGCTCGCCTACCTGCTGCCGGCCGCCCGCTATTCGCTGGAAAGCGGGCGCAAGGCGATCGTCTCGACCCACACGATCAACCTCCAGGAGCAGCTCGTCCACAAGGACATCCCGATCGTCCGCCGCCTGCTCGGCGAGGAACTGCCGGCGGTGCTGCTCAAGGGCCGCCACAACTATCTCTGCCCCTCCCGCCTCAGCCGCGCCCGCCAGCAGACCGGCGACCTCTTCACCTCCAGCGAGAACGAGGAGCTGGAGGCGATCGTGAAGTGGGCCGAGGGCACGCGGGACGGCACGCTCAGCGACCTCGACTTCCAGCCCTCGATGAAGGTCTGGTCGCAGGTCTGCTCGGAGGCGCACATCTGCACCGCGCGCCACTGCGGACCGCGGGGAAACTGCTTCTTCCAGGAGGCGCGCAAGCGGGCCGCCGAGGCGCGCATCCTGGTGGTCAACCACACGCTGTTCTTCGCGCTGGTCGATACCGGCGAGTGGTCGGAGAACGGGCGGGCCGAGGGGTTTCTTTTTCCCGACGACTTCGTGATCCTCGACGAGGCGCACACCGTCGAGCAGGTCGCCGCCGTGCAGCTCGGGCTGCGCGTGAGCCAGGCGGGGCTGCGATTCGACCTTCAGCGCTTGTACGACGGACGTCGTAGAAAGGGCGTCCTCAAGAGCTTCGGCAAGGCATCGGTGCTGCGCGCCGTCGAGGAGGCGCGGGTGGCGGGCGAGCGGTTCTTCGAGGCGGTCGGCGGGGCGGCGGCCTTCGGCGAGTGGTCGAAGGAATGGCGCGTGCGCGAGCCCGACATGGTACCGAACACCATCGGCGGGCCGCTGCGGCGGCTGTGGCAGGAGATCGACGCGATCGCCGAGGACGTCGACCACGAGACGAGCCGCGCCGAGTTGCAGGACGCCTCGCGGAGGCTGCGCGAATTCCACGGCGGGATCGCCGCCTTCCTCGAGCAGAGTTCCGAGGACAGCGTGCACTGGGTGCAGAAGGCCGGGCGCGACGAGACGCAGTACTCGCTGCACGCGGCGCCGGTGCGGGTGGCGGACAAGCTCCGCCCGCTGCTTTTCGGCGAGGGCAGGACCTGCGTGATGGCGAGCGCGACGCTCGGGGTCGGCGACCCCGACCTGAGCTGGTTCCGCGGGCGGATCGGTGCGGAAGAGGTCGAACCGCGGGTGATCGGCAGCCCCTTCGACTACCGGCGGCAGATGAAGGTGAAGATCTGGAAGTCGATGCCGGAGCCGAATGCGCCGGGCTACGACCGGGCGCTGGTGCGGGCGATCGGCGAGGCGGTCGAGGCCAGCCGCGGGCGCGCCTTCGTGCTCTTCACCAGCTACCGCACGATGCGCGACGCGGCCAACGAACTGCGGGATTCCTTCGAGCGGAACGGCTGGCGGCTGCTGGTGCAGGGCGAGGGGATGCCGCGGCACCGGATGATCGAGGCGTTCCGTCAGGACATCGACAGCGTGCTGTTCGGCACGGACAGTTTCTGGACGGGCGTCGACGTGCCGGGCGAGGCGCTGTCCAACGTGGTCGTCACCCGCCTGCCCTTCGCGGTGCCGGACCACCCGCTCACCCAGTCGCGGCTCGAGGCGATCGAGGAAGGTGGCGGCAATCCCTTCATGGACTACTCGGTGCCCGAGGCGATCCTCAAGCTGCGGCAGGGCGTCGGGCGGTTGATCCGCACCGCGTCGGACTCGGGCATGATCTGCCTGCTCGACAAGCGGATCCTCAGCAAGCGCTACGGCCGGCTCTTTCTCCAGGCGCTGCCCGAGGCGGAGCGGGAGATGGTGGAGTAGGAGCGCCGGTTATGAAACCGGCATGTGGAAGGGAGGTCGATGAAAAGTCGGTGGGCGGCGGAATATCGGCGGCACTTCTTCACTGCCTTGGCAGGCCGGTTTCATAACCGGCGCTCCTTTCGATCGCCTCCTTGAGTTGCCGTGCGCTCCATTGTCCCGGAGCGGTCGGCGTGTCGCCGAGATAGCCGTAGTTCAAAACGGAGCCGAGCTGGGCGAAGAGCAGCCTCGACGCCGGAGCGAGCGGCCCCATGCCCATCAGCGAGACGGGAAAGTCGCCGCTGCGCGAGAGGAACAGCGCCAGCGGTCCGAGCTGGTCGGTGCGCCAGCCGAGTTCGACCGCGGCCTTGAAGCCCGCCGCGCCCCCGTGCCGCGCGGCCTGGCAGCGTGACTCCAGTTCATCGACCGCGGGTGTGCCGTGGAAGTCGTGGAATGACGCCAGCCACGGGATGCCCCGCTCGCCGAGTTCGTCGATCAATGGCTGCATCGAGGTCGCGGACGCGAGTTCGACGTCGATCACGGCCGCGTCGTCGAGTGCCGCGCGCAGGCGGCGGATGCGTTCGTCCGTGTCCAGCCCGGGCGCACCGCCTTCGGATTCACTGCGCGCGGTGAAGAGCAGCGGCAGGCCGCCGAAGCGCTGCCACGGCCGTGCGGCGACGGTCGCCGCATCCAACAGGTCGAGCCGGATCTCGACGAGATCGCAGGCGTCGCGCAGCCCGGTCTCATCGAGCGACGCGAGCGCTTTCGCACTGCCGATGCTGCCCACGACCCGGGGCCTCCGGGGCTCAAGGAGGTGATGCGCCATTGCGGGGAGCGAAAGCGGGCGGACTCGCCCGTGTCAACCGCGGCGTATTCGGGGGTGAATTTCTTTGTAAATACCCCCGGCGTTTTTTGTGACAAATCCGAGCTTTTCTCTGGTCAATGGCCGGTGGCGGCTTCTAGTTCTCGGGGAGTCAAAACCCGTATGAAAACGAGTCTTCTTCTCCCGCGCGGCATCGGCGCGCTTTTCGGTGCCGCCATGCTGGTCGCGCTGACCTTCCAGGTCTCGGCGCAAGTCGTGCCGGCGGAGGTCGGCGGCATCGAGTTCGACGACCTGCAGTCACCCAACCCCGGCGGCACCAAGAACAAGAGCTTCAAGCCGAAGGACTGGCTGGAGGTCGAGGCCTCCCTCAAGATTCCGGCGCAGAACCGCGAACAGCAGGAGACCGGCTTCATCGACCGCGTGGTGGTGAAGTGGTACGTGGCGATGAAGGAGAAGGTCTCGGGCAAGGTCGTGCTGCTGACCAAGGACATCAACCACATCAACGTGCCGGTTGATGAGGAGGTCTTCACCTCCGTCTACCTTTCGCCGAACACGATCAAGCGGCTCACCGGCAGCGACCGCGCCGGCAAGACCTCGGTGGAGGTGGTGGCGCTCGAGGTGCTGATCAACGGCGTCCTTGCCGGAGGAGAGACTTCGAAGATGAAAGGCCAGAGATGGTGGGAATCGCCCAACCTCGCCCGCGGCGACCGCTTCCCGCTGCTCAACAAGATGGAAACCCCCTTCAAGATGTACTGGTGGGACCGCTACGCCGAGATTGAGGAAGAACGCTGACCTCCCGCTTCCGGCGACCTTTCATTTCCGAACCCCTTCCCATGGCTGACCAATCGTCCACCATCACCCTCAACATCGGAACCCAGCGGGTGGCGGCGGCCGTCTTCGACACGTCGAAGTCCGGCGAACTCGTCCTCAAGGCCTACGACGACGAGAAGATCCTGGCCGATCCCGCGACCGACGCCGCCCGGCCGGCGCAGATCCGCGCGGCGATCGGCGAACTGGTCGGCCGCCTGGGCATCAAGGGCAAGGCGCGCTACGCGATCTCCGGTCAGTCGGTCTTCATCCGCTTCGTCAAGCTGCCGCCGCTCGATGACGACAACATCGAGCAGCTCGTCACCTTCGAGGCGCAGCAGCACGTTCCCTTCCCGCTGGAGGAGGTCGTGTGGGACTACGAGATCCTCGAGGCCGCCGGCGAGAAGGAGGTCGTCATCGTCGCGATCAAGGGCGACGCGCTGGAGGAGATCAACGACGGGGTGAACGACTCCGGGCTCGCGACTTCCGAGGTCGATGTCTCGCCGATGGCGCTCTACAACGCCTTCCGCGCCGCGTATCCGGATCTCGACGAACCGGTGCTGCTGATCGACGTCGGCGCCAAGACCAGCGACCTGCTCTACATCGAGGGCAACCGCTTCTTCACCCGCAGCGCCAATGTCGGCGGCTCGGCGATCTCGACGGCGATCTCCAAGGAGTTCGGCGTGCCCTTCGCCGAGGCCGAGGCGCACAAGACCCAGAGCGGCCTGGTGGCGCTGGGCGGCGGCCACACCGAGCAGCTCGACGAAGCCACCGCGGCGCTGGCGATGTGCATCCGCAACGCGATGACGCGGCTGGCGACCGAGATTCCTCGCACCACCAACTACTACCGCAGCCAGCATGGCGGCAGCGCGCCGAAGCGGGTGTTCCTCGCCGGCGGCGGTGCCAACCTGCCCTACGCCAAGGAGTTCTTCGAAGAGAAGCTGCGGCTGCCGGTCGACTACTTCAATCCGCTGCCGGCGATCACCGTCGGCCCGGACGTCGATACCGACCGGCTGTCGAAGGAAGCCCACACGATGGGCGAACTCATCGGTCTCGGGCTGCGCGGCGGCGGGAAGTCGAGGCTCAACATCGACCTCGTGCCGTCCAAGGTCGGCGAGGCGCGGGCGGCCGAGAAGCGCAAGCCCTTCCTCATCGCCGCGGCCATCCTGCTGATGCTCGGCGCACTGGTCGGGGGGCTGCTCAAGTGGCAGGCCGCCGGCAACGCCCGCGAAAAGGCGGACGAGATCACCCGCATGGCCAACGAGCTGGAACAACCGGCGCGGGGCATCGACAGCCAGCTCAAGAAGCAGCAGCAGCTCAAGGAGATCGCCTCGATCTACACCGATGCGGAGCGCGCGCGGGTGTTCTGGATCGACGCCCTCGACGAGTTGTCGAACGCCTTCGCCAGCGAGTTCATCTGGATCACCGACATGGACCCGGTGGCGACCTACGATCCCTTTGCCGAGAAGCCGCTGGAAACCGCGAAGTCGGTGGTGAAGCGGGACTTCGGGCGGTCGAATTTCGGCGCTCCCGGGCTGGAGAACGTCTCGACGACCGTGACCCAGGGCAAAGGCAAGAACGCCCGGCAGGTCCAGATCGCCAAGCCGGTCAACGCCCTGCGCCTCAAGGGTTTCTGGCTCAACAGCAAGAGCAACACCCGCGGCCAGAACGTCGTTTACGACCTGCTTGACCGCCTCAAGGAAAACGCGGCGGAGGGCGGCAGCCACTTCAAGTTCACCGCCACCGTCGAGCGTGCCCGGAACAAGACCGAGGAGGTCGCGCTGGAGAACGCCCAGCTCGTGCCCAAGATCGACGCCGCTCCGATCGAGGGCGAATACGCCGCCTATTTCGAGCTGATCATCCCGCTCGACAAGCCCGTCCGCTATCAGTGAAGCCCGACCAACGATGAGTTTTCAGGACAACAAGTTTCCCATCATCCTCGGCACCGTGACCGTGCTGGTCACCGGCGGGCTGGTCTACTGGGGGATGAAGACCGGAGGCGAATACGAGGAGGCCAAATCCGAATACGACTCCGCCGCCGGCCGGATCGACCGGCTGATGCGCGGTGACGTCCAGCCGACCCAGGACAACCTGCTCGGCAAGAAGCAGGCCGTCGATGCCTATGCCAACTCGGTCGAGGAGCTGCAGCAGGCCTTCGATTCCCGGCGCCGGCCGAAGCTTGATAACATTCCGCCGAGCGCCTACACCGACGAGCTGCTGGCCGCCCGCAAGCGGGTGCTCGCGGAGTTCGAGAAGGCCGGCACCGAGGTGCCGCAGGCCTTCTTCCTCGGTCACGGACGCTTCTCGGACACCCTCCCACAGCAGAAGGATACGGGAGTCCTCAAGTATCAGCTCGGAGCCTTCGAGGATCTGCTGACCCGTCTCGCCAAGGCCGGTCCGACGATGCTCAATAACCTCTACTGGGGAGGCATCCCGGAGATTCCCGAGGGGGCGGCGGTGGTCGCACATCCGCTGGAGATCACCTTCACCGGCTCGGAGGAGTCGTTGCGCGAGTTCCTTTCGTCGCTGGATGACACCCAGGATTACTACTTCGTCGTCCGCTCGATGCGGGTGAAGAACGAACGCGACAGCGCGCCCAACGCGACGGACGCCCGCTTCGAGCGCAGGATCGAAACCCCGGCTCCCGGAGGCAATCCCGCCGATCCCTTCGGCCCCGGCGGTTTCGTCTTCCCCGAGGACGATGCCGGCACCGATCCCGCCCCGGCCGGGGAAGGTGAAACGCCCGCTCCCGCCGAGGGTGGGGAGGAACCCGCCGAAGAGCTGCCCGCTCCCGAACCGGAGCCCGCCGCTCCGGCCGACAGCGGTGAGATCCTGAAGCAGGTTCTCGGCACCGAGAAGATCCAGGTCTTCCTGCGCATCGACGTGCTCCAGTTCCTCGAACCCCGCGAACTTCCCGGCGCCAAGCGCGACTAAGCCCATGTCCAAAGCACCCAAGAACATCGAGAAGATCCTGCTTGCCGTCGGTCTGCTGGCCGGCGCGGGTCTTGGTGCCCTCGGCTATCTCCAGTTCGGCAAGGCCGAGGAGGATTTTGGAAGGTCCGCCCCGAATCCGCGCGACAGCGACATCGCGGTGCCCGGCGCCGAGCAGGTGCCCGGAGCGATCAACTCGCTGCGCAGCAACCGCACCCTGAACGCCGCGACCGTGCCCTCGACCCGGCTCGAGTCCGGACAGCGCGAGGTCGACCTCTTCATCGGCGTGCCGTTGTTTGCCGAGAGGGACAATCCGAACGAGCCGGTCGACCTGTTGCAGAGCGAGGACGTCCACCCGCCGATCCCGAACCAGTGGTGGCTCAAGTATGACATTTCCCCCGCCTACGCCGACTCGCCGCAACGCGACGCCGACGAGGACGGCTTCAGCAACCTCGAGGAGTTCGAGGCCGGGACCCTGCCGAACGACTCCGCCAGCCACCCGGAACTGGCGGACAAGCTGAGGTATCGCAGGGACGAGAGCGTGACCTGGCTGCTGGAATTCGGCACCTACATTTCTGGGAAATGGGCGCCGAAGATCG
>CALGOH010000307.1 GCA_937957985.1 uncultured Verrucomicrobiae bacterium | reverse complement strand
CCGTCCTGGATTCACGGGATTTGCCGACAGGATTTCGCAGGGTGAATCGGAGGATGTGCTCGAGGTGGAACCCGGGGCTGTGGACGCGTATTTCGCGTCGGCCCTCGTCGAGTGCCTGCGGGAGGAATTGATGGAACGCCGGGTGAGTTTTACGTTCGAGACCGTCATGTCCCACGAGTCGAAGGTGGACGTGCTGGTGCGGGCCAAGGACCTGGGATACCGGAGCTACCTCTACTACGTGGCAACCGAGGATGTGGAGATCAACGTCTCGCGGGTGGCCAACCGGGTGGCTCTCGGAGGACACCCGGTACCTGAGCCCAGCATCCGCAGTCGCTACGACCGGTCGCTCGGGCTGCTCTTTGACGCGATCGTTGCGAGCAACAGAGCCTACATTTTCGACAACTCGGGCGATGGTTCGCCTCGTTCATGGATCGCCGAGGTGACGGACGGCGAGGAAATCGAACTCAAGACCTCGACAATTCCGTATTGGTTCAAGGAGGCAGTGTTGGACAAGATCGGCCAGTGAGCACCATCGGCAAGCCAGAGCGAGTGACACAGGACCGGGTGATCGCCCTGTTCATCGACGAGCTGGGCTACACCTACCTCGGCAACTGGTCGGACCGGGCGGGCAACAGCAACGTCGAGGAAGAGCTGCTTTCGGCCAACTTGGCCAAGCGGGGGTATTCGGCGGCGGCGATCAATGGGGCACTGGAAAAGTTGCAGAGGGAGGCGGGCAACAAGAGCCGGAAGCTCTACGACAACAACGAGGCGGTCTATGGACTGCTCCGCTACGGGGTGCAGGTGAAGACCGATGCCGGCAAGGAGACGGAGACGGTCCACCTGATCGACTGGGAGGGCGGCGAGAACGACTTCGGCATCGCCGAAGAGGTCACGCTCAAGGGGGATCACGAACGGCGACCGGACCTGGTGCTCTACGTGAATGGGCTCGCCCTCGGAGTGATCGAGCTGAAGAACAGCCGGGTGAGCATTGGCGATGGGATCCGCCAGCTGATCTCGAACCAGAGGCCGGAATTCAACGATTGGTTCTTCAGCACTGTGCAGTTGGTTTTCGCCGGCAGCGACAGCGAGGGGCTGCAATACGGCACCACCGGCACGCCGGAGAAGTATTTCCTGAAGTGGAAGGAGGACGAGGAGGACGACGAAGGCTACAAGCTCGACAAGTACCTCTCGAAAATGTGCCGCAAGGACCGGCTGCTGGAGTTGATCCACGATTTCGTGCTCTTCGACGGCGGGGTGAAGAAGGTGCCGCGGGTCCACCAGTATTTCGGCGTCAAGGCCGCCCAAGAGAAGGTGAGGGCGCGGGAGGGCGGCATCATCTGGCAGACCCAGGGCAGCGGGAAGAGCATCGTCATGGTCCTGCTGGCGAAGTGGATCCTGGAGAACCGCCACGACGCGCGGGTGGTGGTGGTGACCGACCGGGACGAACTCGACAAGCAGATCGAGAAGGTGCTCAAGCAGGCCGGGGCGGTGCCCGAGACCGACGAGGTGAGGGTCACCAGCGGTCACGACCTGCAGGAGAAGCTCGGCCAGGCGAATCCGCGGCTGATCTGCTCGCTGGTCCACAAGTTCGGGGTGGCGGGCGTGGACGACTTCGACGAGTTCATCAAGGAACTCGAATCGCAGCCCAGCAAGACGGTGGGGGAGGTCTTCGTCTTCGTCGATGAATGCCACCGCACCCAGAGCGGGAAGCTGCACAAGGCGATGAAGGCGATGAGGCCGAACGCGCTGTTCATCGGCTTCACCGGCACGCCGCTGCTGAAGAAGGACAAGGCGACCACGCTGGAGGTCTTCGGCCGCTACATCCACACCTACAAGTTCAGCGAGGCGGTCGAAGACGAGGTGGTCCTGGACCTGATCTACGAGGCCCGCGACATCGACCAGGCGCTGGGCTCCGAAGAAAAGATCGACGCCTGGTTCGAGGCCAAAACCAAGGGCCTGAACCAATGGCAGCGGAATGAGCTGAAGAAGAAGTGGGGCACCATGCAGAAGGTGCTCAGCTCGCGCTCGCGGATGGAGAAGGTCGTGGCCGACATTCTCTTCGATTTCAGCACCAAGCCCCGGCTCAGCAGCGAGAGGGGAAATGCGATGCTGGTGGCCGGTAGCATCTACGAGGCCTGTTGCTACTGCAACCTCTTCCGCAAGACGCCGCTGAAGGACAAGTGTGCGGTGGTGACCTCCTATGACCCGAAGGCGGGTGATGTGAGCAAGGAGGACACCGGGGCCGACTCGGAGACCGACAAGCAGGTCATCTTCAACACCTACACGGAGCTGCTGAAAGATGTCACCCCCAAGGCCGGCAAGAGCAAAACCGAAACCTACGAGGACGAGGCCAAGCGGCTTTTCACCGACGAGCCGGCCCGGATGAAGCTGCTGATCGTGGTCGATAAGCTGCTGACCGGCTTCGACGCCCCGAGCTGCACCTACCTCTACATCGACAAGTCGATGCAGGATCACGGCCTGTTCCAGGCGATCTGCCGCACCAACCGGCTCGACGGCGACGACAAGGACTTCGGCTTCATCGTCGATTACAAGGACCTCTTCAAGAAGGTGGAGGACGCGATCTCGGTCTATTCCGAGGAACTCGACCACTCGGACGGCGGACCGGATCCCGAGGTGCTGTTGAAGGAGCGGTTGAAGAAGGGACGGGAGCGGCTGGACGATGCGATCGAGCAGTTGGCCCTGCTGTGCGAGCCGGTGGAGGCCCCGAAGGACGAGTTGCAGCACATCCGCTACTTCTGCGGCAATACCGAGATCGCCAGCGATCTGAAGGACCGGGAGCCGCAACGGACCGCCCTCTACAAAGGCACCGCCGGTCTGCTGCGAGCCTATGCGAACATCGCCGACGACCTCGACGCCGCCGGCTACGACGCGGCGGCCCGGGACCGGATCAAGGGCCGGCTCGACCACTACGTGAAGCTCCGCGACACGATCCGCAACGCCAGCGGCGAGTCGATCGACCTGAAGGCCTACGAGGCCGACATGCGGCACCTCATCGACACCTACATCGAGGCCCGGGACCCGAAGAAGATTTCGCCCTTCGACGAGATGCCGCTGCTCGACCTGATCGTGAAGAGCGGCATTTCCAAGGCCATCGGCGGCAGGCTGAAGAATCTCAAGGGCAACAAGGACGCGATCGCCGAGACCATCGAGAACAACGTCCGCCGCAAGATCATCAAGGAGCAGCTCAACGATCCGGCGTTCTTCGCCAAGATGTCGAAGCTGCTCGACGAGATCATCGCCGAGCGGAAGCGCAAGGCCGTGGCCTACGAGAAATACCTCCGGAAGATCGCCGCCCTGGTGGGCAAGGTGCAGGCCGGGCACGAGGATGACGTTCCCGAGGTGCTGAAAAGGAGCAAGGCCGTCCGGGCGATCTACAACAACCTTCTCGACAAGACCGGAGACAATCCGAGCGAGTCCCCGGCCGCCTATTCCACGGACAAGGAAAAGGCGTTGCAACGGGCCCGTGACATCGATGCCGAGGTGCGGCGGGTGAAACGGAGCGACTTCCGCGGCAACCAGGCGAAGGAGAACGAGATCAAGGAGGCGATCTATCCGCTGCTCGGCGACGACATCGACGAGGTGAACCGGATTTTCGAGATCATCAAGCAGCAGGGCGAATACTGATGGGGACCCGGCTCCAGATCGGCGACCTCGAGGTGGAGGTAATCCGCAAGGACATCAAAAACGTCCACCTGAGCGTGCTGCCACCCGTCGGCAAGGTCCGCCTCTCCGCCCCGGAGTATGTGAAGATCGACACACTGCGGGTCTACGTGGTGTCCCGGCTGCAGTGGATCCGCAAGCAGCAGCGGAAGCTGCAAGGGCAGGACCGCGAGACGCCCCGGGATTACGTGGAGCGGGAGAGCCACTATCTGTGGGGGAAGCGGTATCTGCTGACGATCGATGAGAAGGATGAGCCGCCGAAGGTGGAGATGACCCACCGCCATTTGATTCTCCAAGTGCGCCCAGGGGCGACGCAGGCGAAGCGGGAGGAGGTCCTGGCGGCGTGGTATCGGGACCGGCTGCGGGAGGCGGTGCCACCGCTCATCGCCCGCTGGGAGCCGATGCTCGGCGTGAAGGTGGAGAGGTTCTTCATCCAGCACATGAAGACGAAGTGGGGCGGATGTAGCCCGGAGCGGCGGACGATCCGGCTGAACAGCGAGCTGGCCAAGAAGCCGCCGGAATGCCTCGAATACCTCGTGGTGCACGAAATGACCCACCTCCTCGAACCGACCCACAACGACCGTTTCCTGAGCCTGATGGACCGCTTCATGCCGAACTGGCGCAGCCGGCGGAACACGCTGAACAGCCTGCCCGTCCGGCACGAGGAGTGGGGATACTGAGGCTACTCTTGGGTCAGCTGTCGAAGAGCTTGATGCCGGAGGCGTGGTTGAAGGCCTTCTCGATGAGCTTGCGGCGGGCTTGGATGAAGTCCCCGAAACCCCGCTTCACGTTCTCGTCCCAAAGCGGGGACTGGTTGCCGTGTGGGATGAGGTGGCTCTTCATGACCCTGGCGAAGTGTTTCCGCGACCAGTAGTCCTCGAGGTAGCTGAGGGGATGGCGTGCCCCGAAGGAGCGGTTGTCTTGGGCGGCGAGGAAGCAGATGTTGCAGATCGAGTTGAAACGCTTGGCCGGAATGCGGTGGCGCTTCAGCAGATCGCGTGGCCAGATGTGATGGAGTTCCTTCGAGTTCCGTGCCGAGGCAGTCTGTCCGAGAGGGATCGGCTCGCCATTGTCGAGGTAGCATGGTGACTGCCGCATTAGCAGCAGGCGGAAGGCGGCGGAGAGGGCTGATGAGCCCCGGTAGTCCTCGCTCACAAGGGAGCTGGCGGATGCCCTCTCGCTTGCATCGTAGCGTCCCTTCCGCTGCTCGCCGAGCTGCCTGAAGAACTCGGCATCGGCGAGGAGGTTCTTGCGCCAGCCGCTGCCTGCGTATCGCTTCACCACGGCAGTGTGCCAGAACCAGGAGCGGATCTGCCTCTTCTGGATCGTGTTCGGCTGCGCCCGGTTGTTCGAGTGGAAGAAAAGCGCGAGCATCGCGATCATTGGCTCGTAGGGGAGGTCGCGGATGTTTGGGACGGCCAGCGCGGTGGTCAGGTAGTCGCAGGCCATGCGGATGCACTCGGCGGTCCGCGGTTCCTGCTGCTCGAACCACGCCTGGCCCTCGTCGCTGCCTTGAATCTCCCGGGTCAGTCGCTCGATGGCCCGCTGTCCGACATCCGCCACCCCGCGGATCAGGGTGAGTGTCATCCAGTAGGTCTGCTTCTGGAGGCCTTGAAACCCGGGAGAGAGGTTGCCGCAAAGCTGGCGGTAACGGTGCAGGGGCTTCACCTTGGAGGCGACCGAGAACGCCCGGTCGGACTCGCTCATCTTCATACCCTGCGAATTGATGCGGATGAAGGTCTCGCGCACATCGGAGAGATCCTTCGCTTCGAGGAAGATGAACGGCATCTTGTAAGCCATCAGGCGGGTGCGGCATTTCTTGACCTGATTCCGCTTGTAGGCCGGGAGATGGTTGACGTGGCGGTACCAGGTGTCCGCGAGGATGTGGTGAACCGGGAAGTGGAGGGACGAATCGCGCCGCCGCGGCTTGATGACGGCGAACTCGGCCTCGCCGTCCTCGATCGACAGGCAAATCTGGTCGAAGGGCACGAGTCTGCCGAGGGAGTTGTAGATGGGTTCGCCACGGCGGACCTGATAAAGCACCGACAGGCGTTGCTGCCCATCGATCAGGAAGTTCACCTCCTTGTTCCGCATCGGGTCGAAGGCGGGAAGAATGTGGAGTTGATGGCGAAGCAGGTGGATGTCCTTCTTGCCGGTCTTCCAGACCATGGCGGTGCCGACCGGGTAGCCCTTGTAGATGCTGTCGAGGAGGGCGCAGGCGCGCGGAGCATTCCACACGAACTCCCTCTGGATCTCGGGGACCGCGAAGCGGCATTCGTCGAACCAGGCGAAGAGCTGACGGACGGAGAGGGAGCTGGTGGTGAAGGAGGCCATGGAGAGAGGTCTTTTGGGTGCGGAGATTTACTCCTCCATCGGTTCAAGGAACCACTGGGCGGCTGGGAAGACGTGGATCGGGTCCGGAACGGTGGTCCCCGACGGCAGCGGGTCGAGGAGGATCAGGATCGGCTGGGCGTCCTGATGGATTTTGGAGGCTTCAAGAAG
>CALGOH010000306.1 GCA_937957985.1 uncultured Verrucomicrobiae bacterium | reverse complement strand
CCGACGCCCAGGAACTCGCCACCAAAATCTCGAAGCTCCGTCCGAAGTTCGTCCTGGAAGTCGGCGAGTCCGGCAAGGCCTTCGGATCGGTCACCTCGATCGACATCCACAAGGAGCTCGAGGCCGCCGGCATCGAGATCGACCGGACCGCGATCGAGCTGGAAAAGCCGATCAAGAAGTCCGGCAAGAACGACGTCACGATCCGCCTTCATCCGGAGATCTCCACCACCCTCACCGTCAACGTCGAGGCCCAGACCCCGGAGTCGCAGGAGGAGGCAGAGGCCGGCTGATCCGCCTGCGGGAATTTTCGAAAGCGCGCGCACCCTGCCGGGTCCGCGCGCTTTTTTGTACCCGGGAAAGTTGTCCACCGGAAGTTCACCGGATGCCCAGATTGACCGACCCGGCGCGCCGGGGGCAGGATGCGCCGTTCACATGCCCGTCTCCACCGAAGCACCCGTCCTCCAGTCCGCCCCCTCCTCCGATTCCGAGGAAAACACCCGCACCCTGCCGAGCGCCCAGGGTCCGGAGAAGAGCATCCTTTCTTCGATGCTCAAGGATCCGGAGCAGTGGATCACCCGGGCCCGCGAGGAGAACCTGACCCGCGAGCACTTCTACCTGCCGGCCCACGGCCTGCTCTACGAGACGCTTTGCGAACTCAACGACAAGGGCACCGAGATCGAGCTGGTTTCCCTGGTCCAACTGCTCCACGACCGCGGCGTCCTCGACGACCTCGGCGGCCGGGCCGCGGTCGCCGACATCTACACCTACGCCCCGAACGCGGCGCACTTCGCCACCCACCTCAGGATCGTCAAGGAGAAGCACGTCCTGCGCTCGATCATCCGCACCTGCACCGAGTCGATCTCGGAGGCCTACGACAATCCGGAGGACACCGGCAAGCTCCTCGACCAGGTCGAGCAGGAGGTGCTCGGCATCCGCCAGAGCGCCGAGACCGCGGCTGGGTTCGACATCCGCGAGTCGGTGAGCGAGGTGATGACGCGCTTCCAGGAGGTGCTCGCCGGCGAGGTCGAGGTGCAGGGCCTCGCCACGGGCTACCAGGACCTTGACCACATGAGCAAGGGGCTGAAACCGGGGGAAATGTTCGTCATCGCCGCCCGGCCATCGATGGGCAAGACCTCACTGATGATGAACATCGTCGAGCACATCTGTGTCGATCAAAGCACGCCGACGCTGGTGTTTTCCTGCGAAATGACCGCCTTCCAGATGGTCCGGCGGCTCGTCTGCCCCCGCGACCGGTTCGCGCTGCGCCGGATCGGCAAGGGCTTCAAGCCGGTGAAGGAGGACCTCATCAAGCTCAAGCGAGCCTCCCAGGAGATCGCGGAGGCGAAGCTGTGGATCGACGACACCGCCGGCATCCCGATCGAGACGCTTCGTGCCAAGGCGCGCCGCCGCAAGCGCGAGGACAACATCGGCCTGATCGCCATCGACTACCTCCAGCTCCTCAAGTCCAACACCCGCCAGGCCGCCAATTCCCGCGAGCGCGAGATCGGTGAGATCTCCGCCGGCATCAAGGGCCTCGCCAAGGAACTGAACGTCCCCATCGTGGTCCTCGCCCAGCTCAACCGCGGGCCCGAAGGCCGGACCGGCTCGTCCCTCGGCGTCCCCCGGATGTCCGACCTGCGGGAATCCGGCACCATCGAGCAGGATGCCGACATGATCGGCCTGCTCTACCGCAGCGCCTACTACGCCGAGACCGAGGAGGAGAAAGAGGAGCTGGCCGGCAAGTCCGAGCTGGTGCTCGCCAAGAACCGGAACGGCGAAACCGGCCACGTTCCGCTGACCTTCATCGCCGAGCTGATGCGCTTCGAATCGCGGGCCAGGGAGAATGACTAACATTTTCTATCAGGAAATCCGTAGTTCTGTTTGACGGCTGCCCCGCTCGAAACGATGGGTTGGAGACTTCCGCGTCGTGCATCGATTCGCCAACCGTTCCCTGCTTTTCCGGCTCCGTCTCTCGGCGCTGCTTCTGATCCTGTTCACGCTGGGCATCGTCCTGCTGCCCGCCGCCGTGATCTGGGGCACCGTCTTCCATGATCCACGGGGTATCCTTGCATGCTTCATCCTGCTGCCGACGACCGTTGTTTCCGGTCTGCTGTTCCTCCTGATCAGTTCCGACGTCCGCTGCCCGCTGTGCCGCGGCCAGGTCCTGCGACGCTCCAGCGCGAACACCATCAACGCGAAGGCGCGCGGCCTCCTCGGCAGCTACCGGCTGCGGGTCGTCTGCGGCATCTTCTTCACCGGCGGGTTCCGCTGTCTCCACTGCGGCGAGCCCTGCGACGCGGTCGAGCCGCGCCGCTGACCTTTCGCTTCTTTTCCGATTGCCACCTCCGCCCGGGCGGAGTCCCTTGCCCCGGCATGTCCTCGCTCGAGATCCCGGAAACCTGCGGCGCGATGCTGCTGCCGGACTGCACCCTTTTTCCCCACGGCGGCCTGCCGCTCCGGATCTTCGAGCCCCGCTACCGCAGGATGCTCGAGGACAGCCTGGCCGGAAGCTGCTTCTTCGCGGTCGCCCGTCTCCTCGGCGAGGAAACCGAGGACCCCGCCGACTGCGTGTCGCCGGTCGGCACCATCGGCCTCGTCCGGGCGTCGCGCGAGATGGACGACGGCACCTCGAACCTGCTCCTTCACGGGGTCATCCGGGTCCGCTTCGTCGAATGGTTGGAGGGCACCGACTATCCGACCGCCCGGATCCGCCCGATCGCCCAGATCTTCGAACCCGCGAGCCAGGCCGGCGCCGCCCTGGACGCGCTGCGGGACGCCGCCGACCGCGCCACCGCCGGCCTTCCCGGCGAGGTGAAGGATGCCTTCGACTCGATGGCTTCGGGGATCGACGATCCGGCGATCCTCGCCGACGTGCTCAGCCAGCAGTTCATCCGCGATCCGGACGAGCGTCACGATCTCCTGAGCATGGAATCGGTGACCGAACGGATCGCCTGGCTCTGTTCGCGGCTCGATCCGTGAAAGTTGCGTCTTGTCGCGCAAGACCCGGTTGTTTCGAATCGTTCCAACAGGCGATGAGCACGGAGTCACAGTGGTTTGTCATGCAGGGCGAGGAGCAGCTCGGGCCATACACCGGTGCCCAGCTCGTGGAATTCGCCAGCGGCGGAAACATTCTCCGGGAAACCCTGGTCTGGGCCGAGGGAATGGAGAGCTGGCTGCCGGCCGGCCAGATTGAGGGGGTTTTCCCGGCGGCCGAGGCCTCGCCCGGCACCATGACCGGCCCGGCGCCGGCCAATGAACCCGCGGGTCCCTATCCGTCTCCCGAGGTAGGCAACGGGCTGTTCGGCATGTGGGTCGGCCTGCTGCTGGGCGGTCTTGCCCTGATCGTGGTCGGCTTCCTGCTGGTCGGAATCCTCAGCCGCAACGCCTCGCCGGACACCGGGCAGGAACTCAGCACCGGTGAAGTCACGGGCGTGATGATCGCCGGCATTCTCGGGATGTTGGGCTACCTGGTCATGATCCTCAGCTTCATCCCCTTCTACATCACCCTATTCCGGTCGTGGAAATGCCTCCAGCCCGGCGGGCTCGCCCGCACCTCCCCGGGACAGGCGATCGGGTTCCTGTTCATTCCCTTTTTCAACCTCTACTGGATGTTCCAGGCGCTCAGGGGCCTCGCCACCGACTGGAACACCACGGTCGAGACCTACCCTGACCTCAAGGCCGCACCAAAGCTTTCCGGCGGCGTGTTCCTCACCTGCTGCATCGGCATGTTCATCCAGCCGATCGGAATCATCATGATGTTCCCGGTGATGGCGCAGATGACCAAAGGGGTGAACTTCTTCGCCTTCCGCCCCCATCAGCACGCGCCGGGACAGGTTGGCTTCACCCTGCGCTGATCCGCCGCAAAAGAAACGAGGACGACCTCATGGATCGTCCCCGTCGGAAAAGAGATTGATCGCGGGCCGCCTCAGCCGCCGATCTCCGAGCGACCGGAATGGGAGGCGCCGTCCTCCATCACGATGCTCTTGGTCTTGATGTCGCCGATCAGCCGGCTGTCGGTCTTCAGCTCGCAGCGCTCGGAGGTGATCTTGCCCTCGACCTTGCCGAAGACCTTCACTTCGCCGGCGGTCACGTCGCCCTTGATCTGGGCGTTCTCACCGATGGTCACGCGACCCTTCTCGGAGATGATCTCGCCCTCGATCTTGCCGTCGATGATCATGTCGTTGGAAAAGCGGATCGAGCCGTTGATGTCGATGCCGCTCGCCAGCACGTTTGTTGCGTTCGCCATGGTGGGGACAATCCAGCAGGTCCGGGCCCCGATGGCAACCGGGATTTCCCGTCCATCGGCGCTTTGCCGGGAGATCCGGGCGAACGCGGGATTTTCCGTGCCATCGGCGGCGATTCCACGCTAGAACTCCCGCACAAACCCCGTTTCATCCGTATGCCGCGAGTCACCATCACCGTCCCGGACAAGAACCCCCAGCCTTACCGGTTCGCGCTCGACCGGAAAAGCGTGACGCTCGGGCGCGGAAGCGAGAACGACATCGTGGTCGATTGCGGCTCGATCTCGGTCCACCACGCGGTCATGGAGCGCATCGAGGGCGGCTACCAGCTCCGCGATCTGGGCTCGACCAACGGCACCAAGCTCAACGGAAAGCCGCAGGACAAGGTCGAACTGCTCGACGGTCTGACCGTCCAGATCGGCGACGTGGACTTCCATTTCACATTGACCGCCGACGAGCAGATGGCCCTGGCCAAAGAGCGGCCCGACGGCGAATCCCCGATCATCAAGGAGGAGACGGAGGAAAAGCCGAAGAGGAACCGGTCTCCCGAACGACCCGCTCCCGCCCCGGTGGCGTCATCATCGGCCCCCAGCGCGGCCGCAAACTTCTTCATGACCCTGCTGTTCTTCGTGCTGGCCGCGGGGGCCTTCTTCCTCGGTCTCTCGATCCGCTACAGCAAGGAGAACCCCGGCCGCTCCATGGTCCAGGACATGAAGAACGGCCTACCTGCCGAGGAAGCTCCGGCAGACACGGAAGCGGCCTCCCCGGACGAGGAGACCGGCGACGAGTAGGGCTCCGTCAGCGACCGCGTCGGTCGCCATCGCCGTCAGCGCTGAGGATTCGCTCCTTCATTCCGTCGTCGAGCACCGTGCTCGACTCGATGTAGGCCCGCGCCGCGGCTTCGTCCTCCTCCATCCAGCGGCGGGCGGTCATGCCGATCGACCGTGCACGGTCGCGCTCGTCGGTGATGGATTCCGCCAGGGCGATCGCGCTGCCGGGCTCCATGTCGCGGTTCATCCAGAGATAGGTCTGGGTGGCTCCGTCCCGCATGTCGCCGGCAGGCTGGGACTCGATGAAGGAAAGGGCTCCGGCGGCATCCTGGGTGACCCAGTTTCCCATCACGCGGCGCATCGCGTCATCGGCCTGGCTGGTTTCCTGGGTGGCGCGCCCGGCGGCCGCGCCGGCGGGATCGTCCTGCGACCAGGCACCCGCCACGCTTTCGATGGCCCGGTCCCGCTGTCCCTCGTCGGACAAGGTGGCGATCCGGCTCGCGGCGGCGGCCGGGTCACGGTTGGCGAGCACCTCGATCACCTCGCGCATCGCCCGGTCCTTCGCCTCGCCGCTCAAGGTGGAAACCCACGCATCGGCCGCGTCGAGGTCCTCCCTCGCCCAGCGTTCGGCGATTTCCCCGTAGGCCCGGGCCTGTTCCTCGCCCTCGAGTCCCGCGGCCATCGAGGCGGCCTTGGAAGGATCCGTGGCGGCGACCTCGCCGATGACCGAAATCATCGCCTCGCCCCGCTCGCTTCCCTCCAGACCTTGCGCCCAGGCCATCGCGGCCGTCGGATCCAGCTTCGCCCACTCACGGGCGATGATCTCCGCCCCGTCGTCGCCCCGGCCGCCGGGGCCCCGCCCCATGCGGTTGAACTCGTTCGGATTCTCCGTGTAGTACCGGGCCGCGTTCACCGGATCGGTGCTGGCCCAGCTTCTCAGGATGGTCGGCTTGGCGAACATGCCCCCGAAGCCCATGCCGTTGGCGTAGGCCATCGCCCCTTGCGGATCGACCTCGGCCCAGCGGCTGAAAAGAAGCACCGAGGCCAGGATCCGGTCGCCCATCGGCAGTCCGTCGAGCTTGTCCGCCTCGGCTTCAAGCTGGGCCGGGTCCATGCCGGCATAGAGGTCGATCAGGGCCTGGAGCCGTGCCGTCTGGCCGGGCTCGCGCA
>CALGOH010000305.1 GCA_937957985.1 uncultured Verrucomicrobiae bacterium | reverse complement strand
GCCGATTGGCGGTCACCTATCCTGAGATCCTCGACATGCAGGTCACCGCGATCATCGACCGCCATCGTGACGTAGTTGTGCGAGTCCCAACCGATCTTCGACGGCAACACCTGATAGACCCAGTCGCCGGACCCGAGGTTCCGGGACGCCACCGTCATCCGCCGCCGGCTGTCGTAGTAGGCGACATACTGCCTTTCCCCCGCGGTCAGCAGCGAGAACCCGACACGGAAGTCCGCGGGCACCCGGGAGAGGTCGAAGGATTCCGCAAGCTTGAAGCGCGGGGCTTCCGCGTCCGCCCCGCAGCACGTGACCGCCGCGGCGGCGGCGATGGAGAGGTATCGGCGCACGCCCTTCCTACTCGATGAAAGCCGCCGGATCTTTCTCCGGAACTCAACGCCGGCCCGGCTCGGCCGCGCGTTTCAGCGAGTCGGCGACGACCTCGACGGTCGCCGCGTCGAGCGGTTGCGGCAGGACGGCCCCGAGAACGAGACGCCCGAAGGCGGTGTCCACCGGCACCACGACGAGGTAGGCCTCGGCGCCGACCTTGACGTGGACGTTGCCGATCTCGCCCTTCACCGGCCGATAGGCCTGGGCGAGGCTGCGGGCGAGGAAGTGCAGCTTGGTGTAGTTCGGATCGTCGAGCACCGGTTCGCCGTCGCGTTCGAGAACGAAGGCCCCGCGGGCGTCGAGCTGCCGGACGAGCCACTCGCGGTAGCGGTCGAGACGGGCGAGCAGCGGCTCGCGGAGAGATTCGTCGATCTCCGGCGCAGCCGGCGGCGGCGGGGCGTCGGCCGCGGGCGGAGTCGCCAGGAACGGCTTGGCGGGCGCCTGCTCCGCAGGATACCGGTCGGCCTCGATCGGCGCGGATCCGGAGGTGATGAAGCCTTCGAATCCGGGTCCGAATCCGGCATCGTCGCCCGGTTGCTTCTGCTCGCGACGGGGCGGCGCGGTGAGCTGACGGGCGAGACGGCGGACCGCTTCCCCATCAATCCACGGTTCGACCGGATCCATCGGCTCAGTTCGGAATGAGTTTGGCTTCGATCTCCGCGCGCAGGGCGTCGAAGACCGCGTTCGCGCCCTCGCCTTCCTCCATCACGCCGACCGGCAGGCCGCGGGCGCTGGCCTTCACGAAAAGCGGATCGCGGGGCACCAGGGTGTGCACCATGAGTTCGTCGGGCAGCAGGTTGCGCAGCGCGGCCACCGAATCGCGGCTCTCCTCCATGTCCTGCTGGACCATGGTGAGGACCACGCCGAGCACGACGAGGCCGGGGTGGATGACCCGCAGGCGGTTGAGGCCCTCGAGCATCTTGGGCACCGAGCGGATGCCGAGCGGCTCGGCCTGCTGCGGCACCAGCACCGAGTCGCACGAGCAGATCACGTCGGCGGTGAGGCCGAACAGCCCCGCCGGCGTGTCGATCATGCAGACGTCGAAACCGCGGGCCTCGACCGTGCGCAGGAAGCTGCGGACCCTCGAGAGGTTCGCGCCGGTCGGACCGCCGCTGACCTCGTAGTCCCCGGCCTGGCCGCTGGCGACGAGCGAGAAGGTCTCCAAGCGCGTGGGCACGATGATCTTGTCGAAGGGAATGCCGGGATCGGCGAGATAGTCGTAGAAGCCGGACAGCAGGCGCGACTGCCGCGTGAGCGAAAGACCGACCGACCCCTGCGGATCGGCGTCGACGAGCAGGGTTCTCAGGCCGGCGCGCGCGAAGGCGTGGGCGAGATTGATGGAGACGGTGGTCTTGCCCACCCCGCCCTTCTGACTGGATACCGCGATGCTGATCACTCTTTGCTCTCCTCGGAAATTGCTCCGGAGCGTAGCTTGAGCTTGTAGGGGCGAAAGCCTTTTCTGCATGCTGCCACCGCCGCTCGGAGTGAAATCCCGTCGGCCGGCCCCAACCCCATGAAGCTCCTTCCCCCGACCCTCAGCCTGATCGCCGCCGCCGTGGCCGCGAGTGGCTGCCGAAAAGAAAGCGGACCGACAGAGGTCGAGACACCGGCGGTGATCGCGCCCGAACTCAGGATCAACCAACTGGCCGAGACTCCCTCGGCACTGCTCAAGAGCTGGGCCGACTCGGAGGTGCACTGGCAGCAGTGGGACCCGTCGGTGCTGGGACGTGCCGCCAAGGCGAAGCGCCTTGTCTTCGCGGTGATCGGATCGGTCCGGTATCCGGGCACCTATGAAACCCTGGATGCGATCGAATCGCGGCCCGACATCGTCCGCCGCCTCAACGAGGAGTTCGTGCCGGTGCTGGTGGACCTCGACATCAGCCGGGAGGCCAGCCTGGTGGCCAGCGCGCTGAGCGCCGAGACCCGCACCCCGATCAACTTCCCCTTCCTGCTGCTCCTTTCGCCGAACGGCGACCCGGTGAGCTGGCAGCCGCTGGCCTACCGCACCGATGAGGCGATCCAGAACTTCTTCGACAATTCCGTCGATGTGATCAGCCGCCTCTGGGACGAGTCGCCGGAATACGTCGCCCGGGACAGCGCGACCAAGAACGAGTTCCGCCGCGAGCGGATGCCGGAGCCCGATCCGGAGGTCGAGGACGCGGCGGAGCGGTTGGAGGCCTACCGGAAGGCCGTCCGCCGGCTGACCAGCTTCTACGAGGAAGACCTGAGTTCCATGAGCGGTTCCGGCGGGCTTTTCCCGGTGGGCATGCTCGACTGCCTGGGCAACGCCGCCATTCACCCGAAGCTCGACCGGGACCTGCGCGAGCGCGCGATGACGAGCCTGTCGGGAATCCTCGGCGCACTGGCACGGCGCGCCGGCATCGCCCCCCCCCACGGCGGCGCCCACCGCGCCCGCCACGGACCGTCCTGGAATTTCCCCTTCGGCACCCGCGACTGCACCACCCAGGCGCGCGTCATCCGGTGCCTGAGCCAGCTTCACCTCGACATCGATCGTCCGAAGGCGCTCGAGATCGCGCTCGGCGCGACGGCCTTCGCCGAGGACCACTTCCGCACGCCGCAGGGTCTGTTCTCCATCGCGAGCCGCCCCGGCGACTCGCCCCAGGAGGAGTGGCTGTGGACGATCGAAAGCGTCAAGGCGGCGCTCGACGACGAGGAGTTCCGCGTTTGGCGGTCGGTCGCCGAACTCGACCGGCTCGGCAACCTTCCGATCGAGGCCGACCCCGGCCGCGAATACTTCCGCCTCAACTCGCTCGCGCTCCGCCGGTCCGTCGATGACGTCGCGACCGACACCGGCCTGTCGGCCAACAAGGTGCGCACCCTGATCGAGTCGGGCCGCAAGAAGCTGCTGAAGGTCCGCCAGGAACGCTTCCCCACGGCGCCCGTGGATCCCACGCCTTCCGCGACCGCGAGCTTCCGGATGATTTCGGCGTATGCCGCTCTCCACACGGCGACCGGGGACCCGGCATGGCGGGACAAGGCCGTGGCCCTCGGCAAGGCCTGCCGCAAGGGCTTCGGCGGATCGCGCTTTCTCAACGAACGCCCGGGGGAAAACCCGGGGGAAATGAGCGACGCGCGGGCCCACGCCTACGCCGTCGCCAGCCAGGCGGCGCTCGATCTCGGGGCCGTCACGCTCGAGGACGAATGGAACCTGTGGGCCCAGGACCTCACCACCCTGATGGCCGAGAATTTCATCAGCGACGACGGGCGGCTCGTCGAGACGCGGCCCGAATCCCGCGTGATCGGCATCACCTACTCCGACCGCCTGATGGTCTTCGAGGAGTCCACCGCGGGACTGACCCGCATGAACCTCTCGCGGCTCGAGGCACTGGGTTTCCAGACTCCGCCGGCCCTCCATCACTGGACGGTCTCGCTGCCGCCGGTCGATGAGTTTCCCATCGTCCACACCGACACCATCGGCGCCCTCGCGCACGAACTCGGTCGCACCCGTCTCGCCGTTCAGGCCGGCACGCCGCAGCCGCTCATCGAGGCGGTCGCCAAGCTGCCCCTCGGGCGCTTCGAGCGTCGCATGGCCCGCCAGACCGGCAGCGGCGTCGAAGTGCTGGGCGTCGATGGCGAAAGCCGCACGCTCACCGACGCCGCGGAGATCCGGGCCCTCACGGCCGGCGGATCGGCAAATTGATTTGCACTGGCGGCCGCTCGGCGGGACCTCGTAGACTCACGCCAATGAAAACCACCATCCTTCTCGTCCTCGCCTCGCTGATCGGGCCGTCCCTTTTCGCCGACACCATCCGCATGCGCGACGGCAAGGAGTACGAGGGCGTCGTGATCTCCGAGGAGGGGGATGAGTACGTGGTCATGGTGCAGGTCACCGAAACGATCCGCGACCAGCGCCGCATCGCGAAAAAGGACGTGCTGGAAATCGTCGGGGAGAGGAAGGACGAGGCCGCCTACGAGGAGATCAAGGACCTCGTGCCGACCCCCGACCGCCTCGACGCCGAGGCCTACAAGGAACGGATCGCCAAGGTGGAGGACTTCTTCCGGAAGTTTCCGGACTCGCCCCTCGTCCCGAAGGTCGAGCCGATCCTCATGACGCTCGAGGACGAGCTCACGGTCGTCGCCGCCGGCGGCATCAAGTTCGAGGGCGAAATGCTCGGTGCCGAGGAGCGCAAGGCGGCCGCCTTCAGCCTCGACTCGCAGATGGTCGCCGCGACCATGGAGAAGGCCATCGCCGAGCGGCGCCGCATCGACGCCCTTCGCGCCTGGGACAAGCTCGAGAGCGAGTTCCCGACCAGCCGCGCCTACCGCGATGCGATCCCCGAGATCCTGCCGGTGATGCGTCTCCAGCTCGCCGCCGTGAACCGCGAGCTCGACACCTTCGACCGCCGGCTTCAGGAGCGGATCAGCAACCTCGAACGGGTCCCGGAGAAGGATCGCGAGCGCGCCAAGCAGGCCATTGAGCGGGAGGCCAACGAATATCTGGCGCGGATTGCCAAGGAAAAGGAGGAAGGCATCCGCTGGATCAGCCTCGACCCCTTCCAGAAGGAACCGCTGAGCCGCGCGAAGTCGCTGCTCGAATCCGAGATCCGGCAGATCGAGAAGATCGACACGGTCACCATGCCCGACGGCGACGCGGCCTGGGCGGAGGCCTGGGCCACCCTCAGCGGGGAACCCACCAAGGACGAGGTGCGCGACGCGCTTGCCAAGGCCCGCAACGCGCAGTTGCCGAGAAAGTATCTTGAGATCCTGGAGGCGAAGGCACCCAAGCCGTAACGGGCGCTTTTCGCTTTCCGCGGATTGACACCGGGCCGCCGCCACCCGCCAATGGCGGCGATGGAGCGTCGCCAACAAAGCCGCAGCCGCGCCACCGCGGAAACCCGTATCGAGCTGTCGATCGATCTCGACGGCTCGGGCACGTCGAAGGTCGCCACCGGCATCGGCTTCTTCGACCACATGCTCACGCTGTTCGCGCGCCACGGGTTGTTCGATCTCACCCTCGAGGCCGAGGGCGATCTCGAAGTGGACTTCCACCACACCGTCGAGGACACCGGCATCGTGCTCGGCGAAGCCATGCGCGAGGCGCTCGGCGACAAGAAGGGCATCCGCCGCTACGGCCTCTGCTACCTGCCGATGGATGAGACGCTGGCACGGGTGGTGGTCGATCTCAGCAACCGCCCGCACCTTGAGTTCCGGGCGCCGGACGACACCCCCGACGCCCCGAACTTCCCCTTCACCCTGGTCGAGGAATTCTGCCGGGCGCTCGCCTCGAACCTCCGCGCGAACATCCACGTCGAACTGCTCTACGGCCGCGACGGACACCACATCGCCGAGGCCGTCTTCAAGGGCCTCGCCCGGGCGCTGCGCCAGGCCTGCGAGGACGATCCACGCGTCACCGGCATCCCGAGCACCAAGGAGGCGCTGTAGGGGCACCCCCGGCATGAAAACCGGCATCATCGACTACGGCGCGGGCAACCTGCGGAGCGTGGACAACGCCGTCCACAGCCTCGGGGTCGAACCGCGCATCATCGACAACCCGGACGGTTTCGCCGGCCTCACGCACCTGATCCTGCCCGGAGTGGGTGCCTTCGGCGACAGCATGGCCGAACTGGAACGCCGCGGCCTCGCCGACCCGATCCGCCGCTGGATCGCGGAAGACCGCCCGTTCTTCGGCATCTGCGTGGGCTACCAGCTTCTCTTCGAGGAGGGCGACGAAAATCCGGGCGTCGCCGGATTGTCCGTCTTCCGGGGCCGGGTCGTGCGGTTTCCGGAAGACGGCCGCAAGATCCCCCACATGGGCTGGAACGCCGCGACCGCGCGGAATCCGGGTGATCCGCTGTGGGACGGACTCGGGGAAAAGCCCTTCTTCTACTTCGTCCACTCCTACTTCCCGGAGCCTGCCGACCCCTCTCTCGTGGCCATGGAAACCGAGTACGAAGGAGTGCGATTCGCCTCCGCCATCCGCCGCGGAAGACTCCTCGCCACCCAGTTCCACCCCGAGAAAAGCCAGCAGGCCGGACTCGGCCTGCTGCGCAACTTCCTCCGATAGACGAAATCCACTTCCGACGATTGTGGATAACTTCGGGACAAGGGGCGATCGGGAGCGACCGTCGCCAACCCGTTCCGGGCACTGACTACGCAGTCGTGCGTATTTTCATCAATTTTCGCTTGCGCGCTCCAAATCCTGACAAGTCGCGCTCCGATCGGTTTTGTTCACCGGGCCATCCGAGTTTCAAACACTTTGCAACTTTCTTAATATCAGTTGTTTGCGGAATTCTCGACGCCCTCTGCCCAGTTTCTGCCCAAGTTGTTCACAATCTCCCCCAGCCGCCCCGTGTGCCTCCGTAAATCCTTTGAAACGAGGCTGTCACACAAATTAGGGACACTCCCCGGTCTTGTGAATAACCTGCGGAAAACCCTCCGGGGCCGTCATTTCGAGGTTCCGAAAAGGAGTCGGAAAACGAGCCGGATGAACGCGAACACCAGGTAGATCGCCCCGGCGAAAACACCGACGACCAGCGCGAACGCCCCGAGCAGGATCCACAGCGGCCACCAACGCCGGTCGAGCACGAACCATCGCGGCGGCTCCCGACGGAACGATCCCGCAGGATCCGCCTCCGAAGCCGGCGGCGGCTTGCCGTCGATTTCGATGATTTCGGCTTCGAGGGTTTCGGGCATCGGCCATGAGCATGGACCCGGACGCGGCGGGTTCAATGGGAAGATCCAATCAGTTTGGAATCGCTGTCAGAATCCGGCCTGCGCGGGCGTTTCCTCTGCCATGCGTGTTCTCCTCTGTGCCCTGCTCCTGCTGACTCCCCTCTTCGCCGGGAAACCCAACTTCATCATCATCTTCACCGACGACCAGGGATACGGCGATCTCGGCTGCTTCGGATCCGAGACCATCGAGACGCCCAACATCGACGGACTCGCCGCGGAAGGCCGCTGCTTCACCAGTTTCTACGTCGCCTCCTCGGTGTGCACCCCGTCCCGCTCGGCCCTGCTCACCGGCTGCTATCCGAAGCGCGTCGGGCTCCACCGCCACGTCATCTTCCCGCCGGACAAATACGGCCTGAATCCGGACCGCACGACCACCATCGCCGACGTGCTCAAGCAAGGCGGCTACGCCACCGCCTGCATCGGCAAGTGGCACCTCGGCCACCGTCCGGAAGTGCTGCCGCGCGCCCAGGGTTTCGACAGCTACTACGGCATCCCCTACTCGAACGACATGGCCCACCCCGACAACAAGCGGAAGTTCAAGATGTCGCTCGACGAGGCGTGGAAGGATCCCGCCAAGGGCATCACCTCGTGGAATCCGCCGCTCATGGAGAACGAGGAAATCATCGAGATGCCCGCCGACCAGCGGACCATCACCCGCCGCTACACCGACCGCGCCATCGGGTTCGTGCGGGAGAACCGCGAAAAACCCTTCTTCCTCTACCTCGCCCACAGCATGCCGCACATCCCGCTCTTCGTGCCCGACGAGGTCAAGGATCCCGATCCGAAGAACGCCTACACCTGCACCATCGAACACATCGACGAACAGGTCGGACGCCTCGTCGACACCCTGCGCGAGCTCAAGCTCGAGAAGAACACGGTCCTCGTCTTCACCTCCGACAACGGCCCGTGGCTGCCCTTCAAGCACCACGGCGGCTCCGCGGGTCCGCTGCGCGAGGGCAAGGGCACCACCTTCGAGGGCGGCCAGCGCGTGCCCTGCGTCGTCTGGGCGCCCGGCCGCGTTCCCGCCGGCTCCCGCAGCGATGCCTTCGTCACCACCATGGACCTCCTGCCGACCTTCGCCTCCCTCGCCGGAGCCGATCTTCCCGCAGAGAAGATCGATGGCCTCGACCTGGGCGACACCTTCACCGGCGACGCCCCCTCGCCACGCAGTGAGATGCTCTTCTACACCGCCAACGGCGACCTCGACGGCATCCGCCAGGGCGACTGGAAACTGCTGCTCCGCGGAAAACGGAAGCAAGAGGAGGAGCCCAAGCTGTTCAACCTCGCCGACGACCTCGGTGAGCAGCGGAACCTCGCCGACCAGCATCCCGACAAGGTGGCCGCCCTGACGAAACGCATGCGCGAGATCGACGCCGACGTGACCGACAACGCCGTGCCCGTCTGGGGCAAGCGCTGACCGACTTGCGCACCCCGCGATCCGCGACAGGCTGCGGCGTGAAACCACTCGCGGGTCTGCTTTCCCTGCTCGCCACCGCCTGCACCTTCCTGCCGCGGCCGACACCGGTGCCGCTCCGGGCCCAGTTCCACGAGCCTGCCGCCCCGCCGAAGGAACTCGTCGTCCTCCTCCCCGGCCGGCATTCCCTCCCATCGGAGTTTGAGCGCGAGGGCTTTGTCGATCTCGTCAGGACCGCCCGCCCCCGGGCCCGGATCGTCGTCCCCGACCTCCACATCGGCTACTATCGAAACCGGAGCGCCACCGAGAGGCTTCACCAGGACGTCATTCTCACGGCTGAAGCCGAAGGCATCGGCCACATCACGCTGGTCGGCATCTCCATGGGAGGACTCGGAGCCATGCTCCACGAACTCGACCATCCCGGGCACGTCGATGAACTGATCCTGCTTTCACCCTTCCTCGGCGACGCCTCGGTCATCGACGACATCACGGCCCAAGGTGGTCTCGCGTCGTGGACCCCGGAGGGCGAAGCTCCCGATGCCTTCAGCCGAAAGCTATGGACCGGCCTCCGGGAATCCTGGCTCACCCGACCCGACCGGCCGATCCTCCGCCTCGGCTGCGGCGAAGCCGACCGGCTCGCTTCCGCCACCCGGCTCGCCGCCGCGGACCTTCTCCCCGCGGAAACCCTGTGGATTCCGGGCGACCACGACTGGCCGACCTGGAACGCCCTGGGAAGGCAGCTCATTCAGCCCGCCCGCTGAGGAAGACAGGGCTCATGCAAACAGGTTCCGGTCGAGACTGCGGTACTGGATCGCCTCGAGGATGTGGTTGG
>CALGOH010000304.1 GCA_937957985.1 uncultured Verrucomicrobiae bacterium | reverse complement strand
GAGGAGGTGCGCGCCACAGAAATCAAACCGGAGGACAAGCAGATCGCCTATGGATCGGACGGCACCATCTCGATTCCCAGCGCCGCCTTCAGCAAGCCCGCCGGCAGCACGCGCGACGTGATGGTGATGCGGAGCTTTGCCGGAGGCCAGCAGATCTATCTGCCGCGTTTCGCCCGCCAAGGTCTGACCGTCCTTCGCGGCGGCACGTGGAAGAGCGAAGCGGACCTGTGCACTTCCGGCACGCGCCTTCTCAGCGGCGGCTACGGTCGATATGAAAACTGGGGATTGCGGGCCGCGGTGACGCCCGCTGGCGACGCACCGCCAAGGGAATTGACCCTCGACCTCGGCAACGGCGTGAAAATGGAATTGGTTCATATCAAACCCGGCACCTTCACCATGGGAGGGGAAAGCACGACCGATGGCCGCTTCGAATGCGTCGAGGTGCCGAAGCACGAGGTCAAGCTCACCAAGGGATTCTATCTCGGCAAATACGAGGTGACCCAGGCGCAGTATGAGGCGATCATGGGCTCCAACCCGAGCCGATCGACCAAGGGCCCCGACCATCCGGTGGACAATGTCGGCGAGCAGGAGGCACGCGAGTTCTGCGAGAAGCTTGCGGAGAAGACCGGCCGCGAAGCCCGGCTGCCGACCGAGGCGGAATGGGAGTATTCCGCCCGCGCGGGCAAGGACACCAGGTGGTTTTTCGGCGACGATCCCTCGCCGCTCGGCGACTACGCGTGGACCAAGGACAACTCGGGCGGCAAGTCGCATCCGGTCGGCCAAAAGAAACCCAATCCGTGGGGACTTCATGACATCTATGGAAATGTCTGCGAACGGATCTCGGACACTTATGCCAAGAACTACTATGCCCAGGGGCCGAAGGTGGATCCGACCGGACCAAGCCAGGGCGACAGTTCGCGCTTCGAGTATGAAATCACCGCGCCTCGCGCCGGCGATTATGTGCTGACGGCCGAGGTGGTCACGGCGAACTACGACCAGCGGCTCAACGTCGCCGTCAATGACGGCGGGTCCGCGACCGTGATGACGATGCCCTTCACGCTCGGCAAGTGGCAGGAGTCCGAGCCGGTCAAGGTCACGCTGAAGGAAGGCTCGAACACCCTCCGCTTCTGGCGCGACAATCCGCCGCAACAGGGAATGAGCGTCAAGGCCTTCACCTTGAAGCCGGTGTCAGGCCGTTGAGTCGTGAGCGGGGTGGATCCGTCCCTTGCTGAAGGTGACCCCGGGCTGGTTTCCGCCGGGCCGTTGGCCTCGTTTGCCAGCGTCCGCCCAATCCGGTGCCGACCACTTTTCGTTGCACCCCCATGCGTTTCGAACCCAGGGACGAATCCGTGAACTCTCCCGTTTGGATGGGAGCTCCCACCAAGCCGGGGCCCTTGGGTGCAATCGATCAGGGGAGCAGGCTGGCGCGGAAGAAGCGTCGGCCGCCGTCGATGGCGACCAGATGACTCAGGCTCAGATCGAGCGGTCCTGCCGTCACCTCGCTGCCTGGAACCGCCTCCCAACTTCCGGGACTCATGTCCGGCGACGATTCGATCCGGTAGCTGCGCCCGGGGAAGCAGTTCCACGTGATCTGAAAGCCTCCTCCGTCGGGCGAGAAATTCGTCACGACAAAGCCCCTTGTCGGATCGAGCCGGTCGTAGAGTCCGTCGGCGTTCTCGTCGCGGAGGGCCTCGACCGGGATGCTGAGAAACTCCTCCGGATCGACGTTGTCGTCGTTCGCCACCGGGGCCGGAGCCTGCGAGCCGAGCACGCCGCCATCGGCGGTCTGGTAGGCGAGGGCGGCGAGGTGGACCACCGACGGCATGGCACCGAAGGCCGCCGCGAGGTCGATCGTCGCCTCCATCTGACCGCCGGGAGTGCCGCGGAGCGCGGTGGTGTCCGCGCCGTTGGTGTTGGACCATCCGATGTAGCTGTTGTCGCCCTCGGCGCCGATGAAGGGTGAGCCATCCGGCAGCGCGGTGAATCCCGCCTTCGCCCACGGGGCCGGCTGGTCGGCGGTCGTCTCCAGTGACGATCCGACGAGCAGGTGGTGATCGTTGCCGAATTCACCCGGCGCCCAGGTGGCGAGGTAGAGGGTGGTTCCACGCACGGCGGCATGGAGGGTCATGCCGGGATCGGAGAGCAGGTAGCCCGGGAAGTCGGCGATGCCGTCCATGACGAAGGGCAGGGGGCCCGTGGCGGCGGTGGTGGTGGCGGTGACGTCGGCGGTCGGCGGCGAGTCACCGCCGGAATTTCGGGCGATGACATGGTAGTTGTAGCCGGTTTGGGGTGTGAGCCCGGTGTCGAACCAGTCGGAGTTCGGACCGCTGCCGATTTCCACGCCGTCGCGGAAGACGAGGTAGCTGCTCGCGCCGGCGACGTCGTCCCAATCGAGCGTGGCCGTCGTCTCGGTCGTGCCGGTCACCACCAGTCCGGTCGGCATCGCCGGGGGATCAACCGGCGTGCCGCCGCCGTCGTCCTCGACGAAGACGTGCTGGATCTCGGACTCGTGGACGTTGCCGAGTTCGTCCACCGCTTCGATGTAGTAGTCGAGCAGCTTCCCGCGGAAGCCGGCGACGTTGGCGTCGGTGATCTTCGCGAAGTAGTAGTCGGCCAGTTCCGGCGGGGTGATGAAGTAGTTGATCTGGCCGTTGTTGGCCGCGGCGTTGAGCGATGTCTGGTCGTTGGGGAGCGGGCGCATGGTCATCGGTATGTCGATCCACGAGCCGACCTCCGCGCCGCCGGCGTAGGTCTCGTTGTGCGTGCTGGCCATCGAGTTCACGCCGTCGCCATCGATCCGCAGCTTGAGGGTGACGGAATCGATTCCCGACAGGTCGTAGGCGTGGGTCCAGATGTAGAACTCGGAAGGCATCTGCTTGAGGTAGTTCTGGTCGCCGCCGGGGATCGAGTTGAACCAGCCGAAGGTGTGGCCGCCGGGGTTGTAGGGAAAGCGCTGGGGCTTGAGGACGGTGGGCGGCGTGCGGTCGTTCGACCGTCGCTCGGGCGTCATCCACGGCTGGAGCTTCTGGATCGCCCGCGTCGTCGCGAGGGCCGGCTTGACCTCGTCGTCGTTGCCGAGGCCGCCGTAGTAGTTGAAGCCCGAGTCGAGGCCGCCGAGATAGATGTGCCACGCGAGTTCGACGTCGTTCGGATTCGTCCAGGTGCCGTCCCAATCGTAGCGGGCCTGGATCTTCCAGTCCTGCACCGAGCCTCCCTCGTCGGCGAGGACCTGTTCGGCCGTCTCGACCCAGTTCGCACCGGTGACGACCGGGGCCCACGACCAGAACTTCAGGGCGAAGCCGGGCGTCTCCATGTCCACGATCGTGCCCGGATACCGGTCCGCCGGAGCGGCCGCCACCGGTGGCTCGATCCATTTCAGGAAGTAGGGCGAGCCGTAGCAGGACTCGGGAAAGATCCAGGCACCGTCCTCGATGTGGACGGTGCCGGCCGCACCGCCGTGGGCATTGACGAAGTCCTGCACGGCCGTGGGCGCATAGCCCGAGTTGAGGAACTGCGGTGTCGCCTCCATCCACGACGAGAAGCCGCCACCCCAGGCGTTGTCGCCATCGGTGGAAGGCATCACCAGCGACGGCCTCGCCGGATCGGTGGACCAGGGGGCGATGAAGTCGTTGATCTTGCCCACACCCTCGTTGGCGTAGCCGTAGCGGTAGGACAGCACGTCGTCCGATGGCACGAGGATCATCGACTTCCTCGCGCCGGTCCCGGGATCCACATATTCCGCCTTGTGAAGCTGGTAGGCGAAGGGCGCCACGTTCCATGCGGCGTTGCCGGGATTCGGCTGGGAATACCACCAGCCCGATGTCGGCGAGGGGCCGAGCAGGTCGGCCCTGTTCGGAGGGCTACTATAGATCCCGTAGCTTCCGGTTTCGAGCGAGAACTGATCGAAGTAGGTCGGGCAGGTCCGGGAAAGGTGGTGGCTGGCGACGATCGACCACTCGTAGCCCTCGTCGGCCAGCACGTCGACGAGGTGCCGGGAGAAGGCCATCTCGGTGGGGAAGAACCCCTTCGAGTGGTCCGACAGGTCGGAGTTGGCGCCCCAGGCCTTCCACCAGGCCTGCTTGAAGATGCGGATCTCCTTGCGCAGCACCTCCTTCGGCAGCAGCGGGGCGAGCGAGTGGTGGTAGGTGAAGCCGACGAGGTCGAGCCGCGGCGATCCGGAGGGGGTGGTCCAGCCGCGGGCGGTGCGGTTGCCGTCCCACCAGTTTCCGCCGTAGCCGAGATGACCTCCGCCGCCGAGCTGGCGGACGTTGTCGATGAGCGAGCCGGAGTAGGACAGGCAGAAGCCGGCGGCGTTCGGCGAGGCGGCGAGAGAGTCCTTCGGGCGGAACTGATAGGCGCTCTTGCGGTCATCGAGACCGAAGATGTCGGTCAGGTTGTTCTCGGGGTGCTGGGAGCTGCTACCGGCGTAGGATCGGTGGGGCTTCAGGCTGATCGAATCCCACGCGTACTCGATCCGGTTGGTCTGTCCGCCATTGGTGTTCCACTCCGGCCAGTAGATCGGCTGGTGGTTGTGCCACATGCGCGAGACGAAGACCGTCTGGGAGGATGCCGCACCGGCGGCGAGAAACGTCAGGAGAAGCGGGCGGATCATCGATTGCTGGGTTTTGGAAGGGATCAAACCTTCCATTCAGCAAACGGCACCGGCCGTGATTCGGTTTACCCGCCGGCATGGCGGAGGAGATGGGCGGGGCGTTTTTGGCGAGGCGCCTTGGACCTCCTGAAGGAGGAACTACATGCGCCACTGGCGGGCTGCGTCGGTGGGCGCGAGTTTCCGGCGAGGCGCGTGCTCCTCAGTTCTCGCGCTGCTGGAGTTCGGTCATGCGGCGTTCGAGGTAGCCGTTGACGTTCTCGGGCAGTTGGGCCTGCGAGATCCAGCCGCTGGCGGCCTCGTAGTCGCGGCGCAGCCAGCCGTCGAGCATGCGGCGGTAGGTGCGGTCGCGCTCCTGGGGGTCCTGGATCATGGCGATGTAGTCGGCGCCGACCGAGGGATCCTCGCGGAAGGTGTGCCAGGCGAACTGCTGGTAGACCCGGTCGTCGGCGTCGGCCTCGTGGGCGTCGAGGAAGTCCGCGGCGGCCCGCGGGTCCTCGAGGGCCATGCGGTTGGTGAGGCCGCGCAGGGCGCTGGTGCGGAGGTCGCCGCTGGGAAGGGTCTCGAAGTAGCCGAGTGCGGCGCTTTCATCCTGCGATGCCCAGATGCCGATGACGTCGTCCATCGACCGGCGGGCGCCGTCGCCGCCCGACTCGACCAGCCACGCGGCGGTGCCGGCGGGGTCGGTGCGGGCGAGTTCCTCGGAGATGCGCCGGATCGCGCCCTCGCGGAGCTGTTCGTCATCGAAACCGGCGATCCATGCCTTGGCGGCCTCGGCTCCCTGGGCGAGCATCTGCGGCATCAGCGCCGCAAGCGCCTGGCCGCGCTCGTTGGAGTAGGGCATGGCGTTCATCAGGGAGGTGGCGCGGGCGGGGTCGGTGGCGGCGAGTCCTCGGATCACGCCGACCATCCACGGATTGGCGCCGTCGCCCTCGTGGTGGCTTTCGGCCCAGAGAATCGCGCCTTCGGGATCGGTGCGCGCCCACTCGGCGAGGATGGTGTTGCGGGCGAAGGGACTGCCGGTGTTTTCGCTGGCGTAGTCGAGCGCGGCGAGCGGATCGACCTTGGCCCAGGCGGTGAGGATCAGTGCGTAGGCTTCCATGTTCGCGGTCTGGAGGCCGCGTTCGCGCATTTCGGCGATCACGCTCTCGAACTCGTCGGCACCGAGGGAGTTGACGAAGTCGAGCCAGGCCTGGGCGCGCGAAATGGGATCGGCCCCGGCGAGGATGCGGGCCATTTCCTCGGAGGCGGACTCGCGGTGGAGGCGCGGCGAGGACTCCCTGAGGTCGCGGTCGGCGACTTTGGCCGCCGTCTCCGAATCGGTCCCCGGGCGATCCGGCCGCGGCGGGACCTGGCCGCTTGAAGTCGCGGGGTCTGCGGCGGCATCCGGAGCGGTCGAGCGTCCCACCACGAAGGCGATGGCGGCCGCGGCGATCACGGCGGCGGGGAAGACGAGGGTTTGTTTCATCGATGGAGACTACGGAGTGACGACCGCCGGTTTTTTCGAATCGGGATCGGGTGGATGGACGATGATCCGGGCGCCGGGGCTGTTGCGGAGGTAGGCGAAGGCCCAGCTCAGGAGCACGGCGAGCTTGTTGCGGAAGCCGATGAGGAAAAGAATGTGGACGAACAGCCAGGCCATCCAGGCCGTGTAGCCGCGCAGCCGCAGCCTGCCGGATTTCACCACCGCATGGTTCTTGCCGATGATCGCCATCAGTCCTTTGTCCCGATAGCGAAACCCGGGGCGGAGTTCGTGTTTCCGGTCGGCGAAACGGGTGCCTTCGAGGCGGTGCTCCTCCTTGAGCACCTTGGCGATGTGCTCGCCCATCTGCACCGCGGCCGGGGCGACGCCGGGGACGGGCACGTCGTCGATGTCGCGCATGCGGACGAGGTCCCCGGCGACGAAGACCTCGCGGCGGCTCGGAAGCGAAAGATCGGGGAGGGGCTCGAGACGGCCGCCGCGGTCGGCGGGCTCGACACCCAGCTCGCGGGTCAGCGGCGTGGCCTGCACGCCGGCGGCCCAGATGATGGCCGCGGCCTCGAGGGTGCGGCCGTCGGTGAAGCGCAGCCTCTGCTCTTCCACGCCACTCACGCGACGGCCGGTCCAGACCTCCACGCCGAGCGATTTCAACCTCACGCGGGCATACTCGCTCTGGTCATCGTCGTAAGCTTCCAGAATCCGGGGCGAGCCCTCGATGAGGATGACCCTCAGCGTGGAGGTGTCGATGCTGCGGAACTCGCTGTGCATCGAGCGATGGATGAGGTCGGCGAAGGCGCCGGACAACTCGACGCCGGTCGGTCCGCCGCCGACGATCGCCACGGTCATCAGGCGCCGGCGCTCGGCGGGGTCGTCGGTCAGTTCCGCCTGCTCGAGATTCGAGAGCACGGTCCGCCGGATGCGCTGCGCCTCCTCGAGGGTCTTGAGGCCCAGCGCGTGCTTCTCCCAGTCGTCGTTGCCGAAAAAGGAGGTCTGCGCCCCGGTGGCGAGGACCAGATAGTCGTAAACAAAGCGCCGTCCCGAGGCGCCGGTCGCCGTCCGTGTCTCCGGGTCGAGTGTTCGAATCTCATCCATGAGCACCGAGACATTCGGGGCGCGCTCGAGAATCTGCCGCAGCGACCGGGCGATGTCCGGCGCGGCCAGGGAGGCGGTCGCCACCTGATAGAGCAAGGGCTGGAAGAGGTGGTGGTTGGTGCGGTCGACGAGGGTCACCTCGAAGCGGCGGTCGCCGGCCAGTTTCCGGGCGCAGGACAGTCCGGCAAAGCCGCCGCCGAGGATCAGAACGCGTTTTGGGGTCATGCGCGGCATGCTCGCATCTACCCGCACTCACGCAAGCAGTGGAGTTGACGGGAAGGGATTCCAAGTCTTTGATTCAGTCAGACGATCCATTCAAGCAACATTTTGAATCAGTTGTTTGACTCGGGAGGAGGGACGGTTAGGCTGCGGGCATGAACGCGAGGGCAGGCGGGAAGACCGCAGGTTCGGTGACACGGCGACGGCTGCTGGAGGCGGCGGAGGCCCTGTTTTCGGAGAAGGGTTTTGAACGGGTCTCGGTGCGGGACATCACCGAGCAGGCGGGGGCCAATGTCGCGGCGGTGAATTATCATTTCGGGAGTCGCGAGGGACTGGTGGGGCAGGTGCTGGCCCGCTACATCAATCCGGTCAACGAGGAGCGCATCGCGCGCCTCGACGCGCTGGAGCGCCGGGTCGGTTCGAAGGCGGTGCCGATGGAGGAACTGCTCGACGCCTTCGTGCGTCCGTTCGTCACGCAGGTCCGGCGCAGCGAGTTGTCGGAGAGGCTGTTCTACAAGCTCATGGGTCGCATTTTCGGTGACCGGGCCGCAGACCTACCCGAGAGTGTGGAGCGCGGTTTCGAGGAGATGCTGCGGCGTTTCCGCAAGGCCTTCGGCAAGGCGTTGCCCGGGATCGACGAGGAGGAGCTCATTTGGCGCATCCATTTCACGGTGGGGGCGATGATCCACACGATGGCGCACGGCGAGGTGTTGTTCCGATTTTCCGACGGAGTCTCCGGGCAGCCGTCGATGGACAGCACCATGTCGCGCTTCATCCGTTTCGCGGCGGCGGGCATGCGTCAGGAAGCCGAGCCCGCAGCACCGAAGGCGGGGCCAAGCGAGGAGTTTCTGTTTTGAAGTCGATCGCATGGCCGGCTGCCGGGCTGTTGATGTCCGGCTGCATGCTCCTTCCGCCGGATTCCCGGATGGGAGAGGCCGGGGACGTGCCCGGGTCGTGGTCGGCGACGCGCGAGGCGAAGGCCGGCATCGACGACGACTGGGTCGGGCGGTTTGGCGGGGGCGACCTGAAGGCGCTGGTGGGCGAGGCCTACGAGGCGAACGGCGACCTGCGTGCCGCGGCGGCCCGGGTGGAGCGGGCGGCGGCGGTGGCGAAGGGGGCGGGTGCCGCGGCGCGTCCGCAGCTCAACGCGACCGTCAGCGGCAGTCGCGACGCACGGAATTTCATCGGTTTCCCGATCGGCAACGGTGGTGGTGGACAGGGGGTGCTGCGCTCGATCAACAACACCTACGGGGCACAGCTCGGGCTCTCGTGGGAAATCGACCTGTGGGGTCGTGTGCGCGCCGGGGAACAGGCGGCCCTGGCCGACCTGCAGGCGCAGGGGAATCTCTACCGCGGGGCGCGGGCATCGCTGGCCGCGCAGGTGGTGCGGAGCTGGCTGCTCGTTTCGGAGCTCAACGGACAGATCGCACTGGCCGAAGAAGCGCTGGAGACCCGGCGCGACACCGCCGAACTGATCCGCGGCCGCTTCGAGCGGGCGACGGGCGAGGGCCAGGCCAGCGCGTCGCAACTGCGCCTTGCGGAGACCGATGTGGAGACCGCCCGCTCGGCGCTCGAAGCCCGGAAGGGCGAGCTGGACCAGGCGGTCCGCCAGTTGGAGATCCTGCTCGGGCGCTACCCGGCGGCCAGGTTCGTCGGCGAGTCCAGCCTGCCCGCGGTGAAGGCGATGCCGCCCGCCGGACTGCCCTCCGAGCTGCTCTTGAGACGTCCCGACATCCTCGCGGCCGAACGCCAGCTCGCCGCGGCCGGGCGCCGGCGGGACGAGGCCTTCCTCGCGTTCTTCCCGAGCTTTTCGCTGACGGCGAGCGGGGGGCAGAGCACCGACCAGCTCCGGAACATCTTCGACAGCGACTTCGGGGTGTGGTCGATCGCCGGACAGTTGGCGCAGCCCATCCTGCAGGGCGGGAGGCTGAAGTCGCAGCTCGAGGTCCGGACCGCCGAGGAAAAGGAGGCGCTGGCGAATCTCCAGCAGACCGTGCTCGAGGGTTTCGGGGAGGTCGAGACGGCGCTGGCCGCGGACCGGTTCCTGGCGGCGCGGGTCGGGGCGATCGACTCGGCATTCGAGATGGCCCGCGACGGCGCCGAATCGGCCCGGCGGGATTTCACCCTGGGCACCGGCGACGTGCTGACGCTGCTGGCATCCGAGAACCGCCGCATCGATCTCGCCAGCCAGCGTCTCACGCTGCGCCGGCTCCGCCTTGAGAACCGCGTGAACCTCCACCTCGCCCTGGGCGGCGACTACAAGATCTGATCATGGACGACGAACCCGATGTGAACTACGAGGAAAGCCGTACCGGGGCGATCCATGCGGTGCTTTCCTTCGTGATCGCGCTGGCGCTGCTCGTGGCCGGCGTGGCGGCGGTGATCGTCTTCGTGATCACCAAGCCCGAGCCGGACAAGAAGGAGGAGGTCGAGCTGGTGCCGACCGTGCGAGTCCAGGAACTGCGGGAGGGCGATCACCGCGTGGAGATCGCCACCCAGGGCGTGGTGGGGAGCGTCAGGGAGGTTTCGCTGGCGGCGGAGGTCGGCGGTCGGGTGATTTCCATCGCGCCGGAGCTGATCGAGGGTGGCTCGGTGAAGGAGGGCGACGTGCTGGTGGAGATCGACCCCGCCGACTACGAGGCGGCGCTCGCGCGGGCGGAGTCGGCGCTCGCCGATGCGGACCTGGCATTGCAGCAGGAGGAGGCGCAGGCCGAGCAGGCGGCGTCCGACTGGAAGAAGCTCGGACGCGGCGAGCCGACCGACCTGGTCCTGCGCAAGCCGCAGATCAAGGCGGCCGAGGCTCGGATCAAGTCGGCCGAGGCCGAGGTGGCACGCGCCCGCCGGGATCTGAAGCGGACCACGATCCGCGCGCCATTCGATGCGCGGGTGCGCCGGGCGAGTGTCGAGGCCGGCGCCGTGGTGGCTCCCGGGACGCCGGTGGCGGAGCTTTATTCGGCGACCGATCTCGAGGTTCGGCTTCCGTTTTCGCTGCGCGACTTCGGCTATCTGGAGCAGGGGGCATCGCCGGAGTTCGAGCTGACGGCGACGATCGGCGGGGAAGCGAGGAGCTGGCCGGCGCGGCTCGACCGCCTCGAGGGCGAGGTCGAGCGCTCGACCCTGTCGGGCTACGGCATCGCGAAGGTGCTGCCGAACGCCGGGGAGGAATTGCCTCCGGTGGGCCTCTTCGTCGAGGCGGTGGTGCCCGGGAAGACGCTGGAAGGAGTCGTCGAGCTGCCGCGGGCGGCGGTGCGCGGACGCAACGAGGTGTGGGTGGTGAACGACAGCAAGCTGGCGAAGCGAAGCGTGGAGATCCTGCGTTCGGCGCGCGAGGAGCTGGTGGTCAGGGGGAACTTTGAGAAGGGCGACCGACTGGTGCTGACGCGGCTGGCCGCGCCGCTGGTCGGGATGAAGGTCGAGCAGGAGAGCACGTCGGCTGACGAGGGATGAAAGGTGCCGTCAGATGGTTCAGCCGGAATCACGTCGCCGGCAATTTCCTGATGCTCGCGGTGCTGCTGGCGGGCTTTTCGTCGTGGTATCAACTGCGCAAGGAGATCTTTCCCGAACTCGCGATCGATGCGGTGCTGGTGACGATCCCGTATCCGAATGCAACGCCGGTCGAGGCCGAGCGGGGTGTGAACGTGCCGGTCGAGGAGGCCGTCGCCGACCTGACCGGCATCAAGAAGATCCGCTCCACCGCCGCGCAGAACATCGGCACGGTGACCATCGAGGCGGAGACCGGCTACGACGTCAGCTCGCTGCTCGACTCCGTGAAGAGCCGCGTCGATGCGATCGACAACTTTCCCGAGGAAGCGGAGAAGCCGGTGATCGAGGAGCTGGTGGTGAAGAGTCCGGTGCTCAAGATCGCGATCACCACCGAGGGCGAGACCGACGAGATGACGCTGAGCCGTCTCGCCGAGCAGATCCGCGACGACCTCCTCGTCTACGAGCCGCCCAAGCCGGAGGGCCTGTTCGACTTCCTCGCGGACGCCTTCGGCGGCAAGGCGAGCATTTCCCAGGTCGAGGTGTCCGGCACCCGCGACTACGAGCTGTCGATCGAGGTCTCGGAGGAACGATTGCGGGAACTCGGCCTGAGCCACGCCCAGGTGGCCGACGCGGTGCGGCGGACCTCGGTCGACCTGCCCGGCGGGTCGATCCGCACTGAGGGCGGGGAGATCATCCTGCGCGCGCTCGGGAAGCGCTTCACGGCCGAGGAATTCCGCACCGTGCCGGTGGCGACCCGCGCGGACGGCTCGCAGATCCTGCTCGAGGACGTGGCGACGGTGATCGACGGCTTTGAGGATGTCGACCTGATGACCCGGTTCGACAGCCGCCCGGCGGTCCTGGTGAATGTCTTCCGCGTCGGCGACGAGGACACGCTGAGGCTGGTCAAGCTGGTGGAGGACTACATCGCCAACTCGGCGGACCGTTTGCCCGAGGGCGTGAAGCTCTCGGTGTGGAACGACCAGAGCGAGTATCTCGAAGGGCGGCTGCACCTGCTCTTCAAGAACGCGGGATTCGGCCTGTTGCTGGTGCTGTTGGTGCTGGCGATGTTCCTGCGTCCGTCGCTGGCCTTTCTCGTCGCCCTCGGCATCCCGGTCTCCTTCGCCGGCGGATTGTGGCTGATGCCGACGCTGGGCATTTCGATCAACATGATCTCGCTGTTCTCCTTCATCCTGGTGCTGGGCATCGTGGTGGATGACGCGATCGTGACGGGTGAGAACGTGTATTCGCGCATCCAGCGCGGCGAGCATCCTCAGGTCGCGAGTTGGAAGGGGACGCACGAGGTCGGCACGGTGGTGGTCTTCGGGGTGCTGACGACGATGGTCGCCTTCACCCCGATGCTCGGGCTGAGCGGGGTGAGCGGAAAGATCTGGCCGAACATCCCGCTGGTGGTGATCCCGACGCTGCTGTTCTCGCTGCTGCAGTCGAAGTTCGTGCTGCCCGCCCACCTCTCGCTGCTGGCGCCGCACCGCAAGGAGAAGCCGAAGAATCCCATCTTCCGCCTCCAGCGCCACATCGCCGATGGGCTCGAGCGCTTCGTGCGCGGCGTGTACAAGCCCGCGCTGGCCTTCCTGCTGCGCTGGCGCTACGTGACGGTGGCCGGATTCGTCGCGCTGTTGTTCGCCACCATCGGTTATGTCGCGGGTGGCCGGATCAAGTTCAAGTTCTTCCCGGAGGTCGAGGGCGACGTCGTCTCGGCCAAGTTCGAACTGGGCCTGGGCGCGCCCTTTGAGGACACGAAACGGGCGGCGCGCCGGATCGAGGCCGCCGCGGAGGCGACGGCCGCGCGGCTCGCCGAACAGGAGGGCAAGCCGGTCCTGCGCCACTATCTCACCAGCGCGGGCAGCCAGCCCTTCATCACGAGTTTCGCTCCCGACGGTCCGCCGACGGCGACCCACCTCGGCGAGGTGACCATCGAGCTGATCCCGGCGGCCGAGCGGACGTTCGGCTCGGACGAGTTCATCGACGAATGGCGCAGGACGATGGGGGACATCCCGGGGCTGGCGGAGCTGTCGGTGACGACCGAGACGGCGGGCGGCGGCAATGCGATCGACCTCAATCTAACGGGTCAGGATCTCGACCGGGTGAGGGAGGCGACCGAGTGGGTCAAGGAGGCGCTCGGCGAGTACGAGGGCGTGGTCGAGATCTCGGACTCGGACCGGATCGGCAAGGACGAGCTGCGGTTGATCCGCCTGACCCCCGCCGGCCGGGCGGCGGGCCTGACGTTGCAGGATGTGGCGGCGCAGGTGCGGGGAGCCTTCTACGGCGACGAGGCGCAGCGCCTGCAGCGAGGGCGCGACGAGGTGAAGGTGATGATCCGCTTCCCCGAGTCGGACCGGCGCACGCTGAACTCGCTGGAGGAGATGAAGATCCGCACCCGCGACGGCGAGGAGCTGCCCTTCCGGCAGGTGGTCGAGTATGACTTCGGTCGGGGTCCGGCGGTGATCAACCGCACCGACCGGCGGCGGTCGATCAAGATCACGGCGGACACGATCGGCGAAACGAACGGCACGGAGGTCTCCGCCTCCTTGCAGGAGAAGACGCTGTCGCAGCTTTCCTCGAAGTTTCCCGGCGTCAGCTACGCCTTCGAGGGCGAGCAGAAGGACCAGGCGGACAGCGTGCGGGAGATCGGCATCGGCTTCCTCGGGGCGCTGGTGATCATGTACGTGCTGATCGCGATTCCGCTGCGTTCCTACTGGCAGCCACTGATCATCATGTCGGTCATTCCCTTCGGCGTCATCGGCGCGATCGGCGGTCACGTGCTGCTCGGCATGAATCTCTCGATCATGTCGATGTGCGGGCTCGTGGCGCTGGCCGGGGTGGTGGTGAACGACTCGCTGGTGCTGGTCGACTACGTCAACCGCCACCGCGACGAGGAGGGCACGATCCGTCAGGCGGCGGTGGTCGCCGGCGGGCGGCGCTTCCGGGCGATCCTGCTGACCTCACTGACGACTTTCGTCGGCCTGATGCCGATGCTGCTGGAAACCGACATGCAGGCGAAGTTCCTGATACCGATGGCGGTGTCGCTCGGCTTCGGCATTCTGTTTGCCACGGTGATCACGCTGTTCCTCGTGCCGAGCATCTACCTGATTCTCGAGGACGTGCGCGAGATGTTCGCGAAGCGGGTGCGCGGGTGAACTCCGACCATATCAGACAAGCGGGCCAGTGGTGTACGTAGTTCCTCCTTCAGGAGGTCTTCCGCGAGCGAACCAACGCGGAAGACCTCCTGAGGAACCACATACGCCTGAGTCCCGCCCGCAGGCTGGTCGGTGGCGATAGATCGGGAGGGAGTGCCGGGTATCCAAGCGCATGACCCATCCACTCGACCGCCGCCAGTTCCTCAAACGCACCGCCGCCGGGACCGCGGCGGGAGTCGCCGGTTTCCCGCTGTTTTCGATCGGCAAGCCCGGCGGATCCGCCAACGGCAAGATCAACGTCGCGGTGGTCGGTGCCGGTGGCATGGGCGGCTATGCCTTCCGCACCGCGGCCGCTCGCGAGAATCTCGTGGCGATCTGCGACGTGGATTTCGCCCGCGCGTCGAGGGCGCTGAACAAGCACCCCGACATTCCGCACTTCAAGGACTTCCGGGTGATGCTCGACAAGATGGGCGACCAGATCGACGCGGTGGCGATCTCGACGCCGGACCACACCCACTTTCCCGCCGCGATGGCCGCCATGGAGAGGGGCAAGCACGTCTTCGTGCAGAAGCCGCTGGCGCACAACATCTGGGAGTGCCGGACGCTGCGGAAGGCCGCCGCGAAGTACAAGGTGGTCACCCAGATGGGCAACCAGGGGCACCAGATGGACGGCATGCGCCGGATCAAGGAATGGTACGATGCCGGCATCGTCGGCGAGGTGCGGGAGGTGGTGACCTGGACCAACCGCCCGATCGGTCCGTGGTTCGTGCCGCCGAAGTCCTTTCCGCCGAAGACGGCGCCGGTGCCGGAGAAGCTCGACTGGGACCTGTGGCAGGGGCCGACGGAGGCACGGGAATACAGCCCGGAATATCTTCCGGTCTTGTGGCGCGGTTGGTGGGACTACGGCTGCGGTTCGCTGGGCGACATCGGCTGCCATACCTTCGACGCGCCTTTCTGGGTGCTGGATCTCGGCATGCCGGAAAGGGTCGAGGTCGAGCGCGAGGACCCACCCGGCCCGGGTTTCATCCCGATGAGTTCGAAGGTGACCTATCATTTCCCCGCGCGCGGCGAGAAGCCGCCGGTGAAGCTGACCTGGTACGAGCGCGGCTTCGAGGTGCCCAAGCCCGAGGGCTGGGAGAAGGACAAGCCGCTTCCCGAGGAGGGGGGCATGTACATGAATGGCAGCAACAACATCCTGCTTCACGGAGGCATGCGTCCCAACAGCCCGCAGATCGTGCCGGCCGATCGGTTCCGCGAACTGCGCGAGCAATTGTCGAAGATCGAGCGCCTGCCCAGTGCTCCCGGCGGGCCGATCGAGGAATGGCTGGAGGCGATCAAGGGCAACGGCAAGCCGGGTTCGGATTTCGACTACGCGGCGCCGCTGACCGAAATGGTCCTGCTCGGGGCGCTGGCCCAGCGCAGCGGCAAGACGATCGAGTGGGACGCCGAGAACATGAAGGTCAAGGGCCAGCCCGAGTTCGACCCGTGGATCAGGGAGCCGGTGCGCGAGGGCTGGGAATACGACGTCTGAAGCCGCCGGAGATGCGGCTTGATCGCGTATGTAGTTCCTCCTTCAGGAGGTCTTCCGGGCCGGTCCGGTCCCGGGAGACCTGATGAGAACTTCACACCGACGGGGACGATGATCGCCCCTGCGGGCGGAATGTCCGAGACCTGGCGTTGGGACCTCCTGAAGGAGGAACTGCGTACGCCCGTGGCGGGCGTCAGGGCTTGGTCGCGATTCCGGCATTGCTTGTCGGCGGGATTGCCTCTGGAATGCCGCGCCCCGGTGGCAGGCCCTGCTTCCCCATGAACTACAACGACAAGATCGCCCGTCAGGTCGCGGCCGTGCCGCGCTCGGGGATCCGTGATTTCTTCGAACTCGTCCAGGGCCGGGACGACGTCATTTCGCTCGGCGTCGGCGAGCCGGACTTCGTGACCCCGTGGCACATCCGGGAGGCCGCGATCTATTCGCTGGAGAAGGGTCACACCAGCTATACCTCGAACCTCGGGCTGCTCTCGCTGCGGCGGGCGATCGCCGGCTACGTCGGTGGCTTCTTCGGGGTGGACTACGACCCCGCCGGCGAGGTGCTGGTGACGGTCGGCGTGTCGGAGGCGATCGACCTCGCCTTGCGCGCCCTGCTCAATCCCGGCGACGAGGTCATCTATCACGAGCCGTGCTACGTCTCGTATTCGCCGAGCATCGTCATGGCCTACGGCAGCGCGGTTCCGGTCGAGACCCGCAAGCGCGACGGATTCTCGCTGAAGCCCGAGGCGCTCGCCGCGGCGATCACGCCGAAGTCGCGGGTGCTGATGCTCAACTTTCCGACGAACCCGACCGGAGCGACCGCCAGGCGCGAGGATCTCGAAGGCATCGCCGAGCTTTGCCTCAAGCACGACCTGATGGTGCTGAGCGACGAGATCTACTGCGAACTGCGCTACGAGGACGAGGAGCACGTCTCGATCGCCTCGCTGCCGGGCATGCGGGAACGCACGGTCCTGCTCCACGGTTTCTCGAAGGCCTTCGCGATGACCGGGTTCCGCCTCGGCTACGCCTGCGCGCCGAAGCCGGTGATCGAGGCGATGATGAAGATCCACCAGTACTCGATGCTCTGTGCGCCGATCATGAGCCAGATGGCGGCGATCGAGGCGCTCGAGAACGGCCTGCCTTCGATCGAGCGGATGCGTGAAAGCTACGCGCAGCGGCGCGACTTCGTGGTCCGCCGGCTCAACGAGATGGGGCTCGAATGCCACTCGCCAGGCGGGGCGTTCTACGTCTTCCCCGACATCCGTCCGACCGGGCTCGACAGCAGGGCCTTCGCCATGCGCCTGCTCGAGGAGGAGTCGGTCGCGGCGGTCCCCGGCACCGCCTTCGGTCCCTCGGGCGAGGGTTTCCTGCGCTGCTGCTACGCCACGGCTTACGACGACCTGAAGGTGGCGATGGACCGGATGGAGGCCTTTGTCGGGCGCCTCGGCTGAAACGATGAGCGGCGAGGCGGACAGACTGCGTCGGGAGGCGCCCACGGTGTGGGTCCGGCGGCAGGTCATCCCCTTCGCCATCTTCATGGGCGGGCTGCTGCTGCTCCAGATCGCGGGGGGATTCTTCAAGATCGACCTTCCGAGCCAGCCATGGTGGCGCCGGGCGCCGGAATACTGGATCTATCCGCTGCAGTCGATCGCCTGTCTGGTGGTGCTGGTGCGCTGGTGGCGGTCGTACGAGTTCGACTGGTCGTTGAAGTGGTCGCTCGCCGGCGTGGTGTTCGGGGTGGTGGGGATCGGCTTCTGGATCCTGCCGACGCACCTTTTCGACCTGCTCAGCCTGACCAGCGACGGCTGGTGGAAATGGTTCGGCTTCGCGCCGCGGCGGGACGGGTTCAATCCCGGCGAGCTGTTCGCCGAGGGGGGCGCGGCGTGGTGGACCTCGCTGCTGCTCCGGTTCCTGCGGGCCGCGGTGGTGGTGGCCCTGGTCGAGGAGATCTTCTGGCGCTCGTTCGCGATGCGCCTGGCGCTCGACTGGGAGGGGGACTACTGGAAGCAGCCGTTCGGAAGGGCGTCGTGGCTCTCGTATGTCGCGGTCACCGGATTGTTCATGGCGGCGCACCTGCCGGTCGACTACCTGGGAGCGCTGATCTACGGCAGCCTCACCTACCTGCTGTGCATCTGGTCGCGGAATCTCGGAGCCTGCGTGGTCATGCACTTCGTGGCGAACCTGCTGATGGGCCTCTACGCCATGGCCTACGGGAAATACGGGCTGTGGTAGGCCGGTTTCCCGGGCTGGTCATGAAGGCGCGGAACGTTTAGCCTCTCCCCATGCCGATCGAATTGTTCAGCGAGTCCGGCCTGCTCGAGCGGGGCGGGCCGATCATCTGGCTGCAGCTCGGGCTCGCGTTCTTCGGGGCGGTGTTCGTCGTCGAAAGGCTGTTCTTTTTCCATCGGGCCCGGATCAACGTCGGCGACCTGCTGGTCGGGCTTTCGAACCACGCCCGCCGCAAGGCCTATGCCGAGGCGCTGCACGAGGCCGCGCGGGCTCCGGGCCCCGTCGCGCGGGTCGCCCATGCGATCCTGCTGCGGCATCACATGGAACGCTCCGACCTGCGGGACGTCGCCCAGGAAGCCGGGCAGCTCGAGGTCCCGCGGATCGAGAAGAACGTGCGCGGGATCCTCGCCGTCGCCCTGCTGGCGCCGCTGACGGGGATGCTGGGCACGGTCCTCGGGCTGACCGAGATGTTCCAGGAGCTGGGTGACAGCGGCCAGGCCGTGTCTTCGGTGAAGCTCTCCGAAGGGGTGTTCCAGTCGCTGGTGACCACCGGATTCGGGCTGATTGTCGCGATCCCCGCCTATCTTTTCTATCTCTACTTCGTGGGTCGCTCGAAGCGGCTCATTCATCGCATCGAGCGGACCGGGATCGAAATGGTGAACATCATCTGCGATTCCCGGGCGGAGACGGGGATCGTCTCGATCCGCGACGAGCTTGGTTCGCGCCGCAAAAGAAAGGGATGAAGCTGGAATCGACCCTGCCCGAGCGGGTCGGCTTTCTGCAGGCCGTCCCGATCTTCGACCTGTTCGCGCTGCTGCTGGTGGCGCTGCTGCTGGGTCAGTCGTTCATGAGTGAGGCGGGGGTGCAGGTCGAACTGCCGGTGTCCCGCTACCAACTCTCCCGCATGTCCGACGCGTCGGTCATCACGCTCACCGAGGGCGAGCCGCCGGTGATCTGGCTGGACCGGAACCGGATGAGTGAGGAGCAGCTCCCGCAGACCCTGGCCGAGATGCGCGAGAAGACCGCCGGGGTTCCGAGTGTGTACCTGCGTTCCGATGCGTCGATCGCCGCCGGACACGAGCGCCGGATCGCCGAGATGGCGCTCGCCGCGGGCTTCCGGGTGTATCTTCTCGGCCAGGCGGAGGAGGGCGGGTGATGTTCCGGGGTCGCCGCCAGCTCCAGCGCCGGGACCGCGAGTCCGGCCTCGCCTTCAACTGGCGGGTGCCCGTCTCCAGCACGGGTTCCTTCGTGGTGGCGTTCCTTCTCATTGCCGCGGTCGCGGTCGGCCTCGCGACCGTCGTCCGGGTGAGCATTGCCCCGGCCAGCCGCGGCGAGCCCGAGCAGGGCACCCTGGTGATCGTGCCGCCCGATGTCGGAGGACGGGCGCTCGCGCGGCGTGCGATGGAAGCCGGACCCTTCCCGGCACGCTGGAATCCGGCGGCCGATCCGGAGTACGTCGCCCTGCGTCGGCAGGCGCTGAAGGAGGCGGGCCGGAGCGACGTCGAATACCGTCCGGAACTCCGGCAGACCGATTGGCTGCGGGCCGGCGCGAAGGATGATCCCTCGTTCGATGGCGGCGATCTCCCGCCGCTGCCACGATCGGCCGGTTCCGCGCGGGAGCGGTTGGACCGGGATGTCATGGTGGGCGCAAGGGTGCTGGACAGCGGGGGGGTCAAGGGCTTCACCCACGCCTCCCTGGCGATGAATGCTGAGGAGGCGGGTCCGGTGATCGGGGGTCGCTATGTGATCGAGCATGATGCGGAGGGCCGGATTCTCGACGTGGTGGCCCTGTCACCCAGGCTCCGCCAGCCGGCGGTGGTGGAATGGCTTTCCCGGGGACTGGTCACGGGCCATCAAGGGAAGCCCGGTTGGTTGTCGGTGGAGACCGTCGTCGCAAGATGATCGAGCTCACTCTCACCGAACTGGCCTTCTTCGCCATCGGCCTGCCGATGCTGCTGCTGGTGCTGCTGGTCCTGAAGGAAAGGCGGAGGATCCGCCGCCGCGAGCGACAGGCGGCCCGCGACCGGGTGGTTTGCCGGCTCTGCCTGTCGGTCTTCGAGGCGACCAGCCGCGATCCGGTGCAGGTGTGTCCGGACTGTGGAGGTTCGACCGACCGCGGCGGGGCCCGACCTTTGGGATGAGGCTTGCGCGGCGCTGGGGCAGCATCTAAGGACGACGGAAGCCCTCCGGGGCGGAAACATGATGATGAATGAACGACGAGTGGTGATCACGGGAGCGGGCTGCGTCAGCCCGCTTGGCAACGACGCGGAATCGACCTGGTCCGGCATGAAGGAGGGTCGGAGCGGGATCGGGCGGATCACGCATCTCGATCCGTCGCCCTACAACTGCCAGATCGCGGGCGAGGTGAAGGACTTCTCGGCGGCGGAATTCTTCAGGAATTCCAAGGATGCGCGGCGCGCCGACCGCTACGTGCAGCTCGCCGTCGCCGCCGCGCGGATGGCCTACGACCAGTCGGGCATCAGCGAAGCCCGGAATTTCGATCCGACCCGGATCGGGGCGATCGTCAGCAGCGGCATCGGCGGACTCGGCACGCTCGAGCACGAGCATGCGAAGCTGGTGGTGAAGGAGGATGCCAAGGTGTCGCCGTTCCTGATCCCGATGATGATCGCCAACATCGGCAGCGGGATCTTTTCCATGGAGTTCGGCCTCGGCGGGCCGAACATGGCCATCGTCACCGCCTGCGCGACTTCCAACAACTCGATCGGCGAGGCCTGGCGGATCATCAAGTTCGGTGATGCCGACGCGATGGTGGCCGGGGGAGCCGAGGCGAGCATCCTGCCCTGCGGCCTGGCCGGCTTCGGCAGCATGAAGGCCCTCAGCACCCGCAATGACGACCCGGAGGCGGCTTCGCGTCCGTTCGACCGCGACCGCGACGGATTCGTCATGGGCGAGGGGGCCGGCGTGGTGGTGCTCGAGGAACTCGAGCACGCGAAGAAGCGGGGCGCGACGATCCTCGCCGAACTGTCGGGCTACGGAACCAGCGCCGACGCCTATCATCTCAGCGCGCCCTCACCGGACGGCACCGGACCGTCCCGGGCAATGAAGATGGCCCTGCGGCATGCCGGCGTGAATCCGGAGGATGTCGATTATCTCAACGCCCATGCCACCTCGACCGGGCTGGGCGACGTTGCCGAGGTCCATGCCATCAAGCTGGCCTTCGGCGATCACGTGAAGGGAGGACTCAAGGTCAGTTCGACCAAGTCGATGACCGGCCACATGCTCGGCGCCGCCGGGGGCGCCGAACTGCTCGCCTGCCTGATGGCGATCCGCGACGGGGTGATTCCTCCGACGATCAATGTCGAGAACCAGGATCCGGAGTGCGATGTCGATTGCGTCCCGAACACCGCGATCGAACGGAAGGTCGATGTCGCCCTGAGCAACAGCTTCGGGTTCGGCGGCCACAACGCGTCACTGCTGGTGAAGCGCTTCGCCTGATGCGCCACGCCTGCCCGGCGGCGGGCGGGAAATGCAAAAGGCGGACCCGCGTGGGTCCGCCCTGGTAAATCGACTCGCTCGGATGATCCGGGGCTTCAGGCCTCCCTGGCTTCCTCAGCCTTCGCGTCCTGGGCGGGGCTGATGTAGCGCCAGCGCACCTTGTGGCGCTTCGGAGCGGTGCGTTGCTTGCGGAGGCGGCGTTGGGTCGGGGATTCGAACGCGCGGCGGCGGCGCATTTCTTCGAGGATGCCCTCGGTATCCAGCTTGGTCTTCAGCCGCTTGAGGGCCTTGTCGACCGGTTCGTTCTTTTTGACGCTTACACCACGCATGCCTTTGTCGCTCATTCGTTTTTCAGTTCCTTTCGAGTCGGGGCGCGGAGGCTAGCCGCGAGGGGCCGTCTGTCAAGCAGGGAGTGAAGCGTCCGCCACGGAGCGGTCGAGGCGCCAGGGAGGCGCCGGTTCACGCCTCCCGGCCGCAGCATTGGCCTCGCTCCGCTCGGTCCATGCCGGTTTGTGGATTTCCTCCTCCGGAAATCCAATGAGTTGATGGTCGAGGCGCTACGCTTCGCGACCGCAGCATTGCTTGAATTTCTTCCCGGATCCGCAGGGGCAGGGCGCGTTGCGACCGACGTTCTCGACGTTGAAGCTGGGTTTCCGCTTGGGGATGTTCAGCTTGAAGTTGCTGCCGCCGCCGGCTCCGGCCCTGGCCGGGTTGAGGTTTCCGGAGCTGCCGGTCGAGGCCATGTTCGCCTCGCCCAGTCCCTGGCCCGCGCTCTGCATGTGCATCTGCTGGGAGTGGAGCTGCTTGAGGTATTCCTCGATCTTGGAGGCGGAGCGGAAGAGATTCTGCAGGGCCTCGCGGTCGATGCTGTCCATCAGGACCTCGAAGAGCTTGTAGGCCTCGTTCTTGTATTCGACCAGCGGGTCCTTCTGGCCCTGGGCGCGGAACGAGATGCCCTCCCGGAGCGCGTCCATGTTGTAAAGGTGGGCCTGCCACTGCTTGTCGATCGCGACCAGGATCATCCGCCGCTCCTCGCTCTCGAGGATCTCGGGCGGCAGGTTCGCCACCCGGGTCTCGTAGGTCTCCTTCACCTTCTTGATGAGGAACGCGGAGATCTCCTCGGCGGAGTCGGACTCGAGGTTCAGGTCCCCGGCCTCGACCCGGATGGGAAGCGTCGAGTTCACCCAGCCGAGGAGTTCGTTGTAGTCCGGCGACTCCTCGTCCCGGCCGGAGAGGAATTCCTGGACCCGGTCGGGAATGGTCTTCTCGATGATCTCATCGACCAGTTCGCGGGGCGTCTCGGTGCCGAGTACCTCGTTGCGGTAGCCGTAGACGACCTCCCGCTGCTTGTTCATCACGTCGTCGAACTCGAGGATCCGCTTGCGCCACGTGTAGTTTCGCTGCTCGACGCGCTTCTGGGCGGTCTCGACCGACTTGTTGAGCCACGAGTGCTCGAGCGCCTCGCCTTCCTCCATGCCGAAGCGCTCCATCATGTTGGTCATGCGGTCGGCGGCGGCGAAGTTCCGCATCAGGTCGTCCTCGAAGGAGATGTAGAACTGGCTCATGCCCGGGTCGCCCTGGCGGGCGCAGCGACCCCGGAGCTGGCGGTCGACGCGGCGCGACTCGTAGCGCTCGGTGCCGATCACGAACAGGCCGCCGGCATCGGCGACGCCCTGACCCAGCTTGATGTCGGTGCCGCGGCCGGCCATGTTGGTCGAGATGGTGACGGCGCCCTTCTGGCCGGCGGCTGCCACGATCTCGGCTTCCTGCATGTGGAACTTGGCGTTGAGGACGGTATGCGGGATCTTCGCCCGCTTGAGCATGCGGGAGACGGTCTCCGAGGCGTCCACCGAGGCGGTGCCGACAAGGACGGGCTGGCCCTTCTTGTGCGCCTCCTCGATCTTGGCGATCACGGCGTTGTATTTCTCGCGGCGCGTCTTGAAGACCTGGTCGTTGAGGTCCTCGCGCTGGTTTGGCTGGTTGGTCGGGATCGGGAGGACGTCGAGCTTGTAGATGTCGTGAAACTCCGCGGCCTCCGTCTCGGCGGTGCCGGTCATGCCCGCGAGCTTCTCATACAAGCGGAAGTAGTTCTGGATGGTGATCGTCGCGTAGGTCTGCGTCTCCTTCTCGATCACCACGCCTTCCTTCGCCTCGACGGCCTGGTGCAGCCCGTCGGACCAGCGGCGCCCCGGCATCTTGCGGCCGGTGTTTTCATCGACGATGACGACCTTGCCCTCCTCGACGACGTATTGAACGTCCTTCTCGAAGACACAGTAGGCCTTCAGGAGCTGGGAGATGTTGTGCATCTTCTCCGCCTGCTGGTCCATCTTGTCCTGGGCCTGCTCCTTGCGGATGGTCCGCTGCTCGTCGGTCAGCTCGGGGTCGGCGTCGATCTCGGCGAGCAGGGTGCCGAGGTCGGGCAGGACGAAGGAATCGGGATCGTCGGGGGAGAGATACTCGCGGCCCTTCTCCATCAGGTCGGCGTCGTTGGCCTTCTCGTCGATGGTGAAGAAGAGTTCCTCCTTCAGGTTGAAGAGTTCCTTCTTCTGCGCGTCCTGATAGAAGGAAAGCTCGGTCTTCTCCAGAAGCCTCCGGACGTCCGGCTCCTGCATCAGGCGCATGAGCTGCCGGTTGCGCGGCTGGCCGAGCTTGACCTTGAAGAGGCTGCGGCCGGCGGTTTCCGGATCGGTTTCGAGCAACTCCTTGGCCTCGGTGACCAGCTCGTTGCAGAGGTGGGTCTGGCGCTTGACGAGTTGCTCGACCAGCGGCTTGTAGCGGTCGAACTGGTGCGAGGAAACGGTCGACGGGCCGGAGATGATCAGCGGCGTGCGCGCCTCGTCGATGAGGATGGAGTCGACCTCGTCGATGATGGCGAAGTAGTGCTCGCGCTGGACCTGATCCTCGCGGCTCGCGGCCATGCCGTTGTCGCGCAGGTAGTCGAAGCCGAATTCCGAGTTGGTGCCGTAGGTGACGTCGCAGCCGTAGTGCTCGCGGCGCTCCCACGGGGGCATCTGGTTCTGGATGCAGCCGACGGTCAGGCCGAGATACTTGAAAAGGGAGCCCATCCACTCGGAGTCCCGGCGGGCGAGGTAGTCGTTGACGGTGATGACGTGGACCCCGAGGCCGGTGAGGGCGTTGAGATAGACGGGCAGGGTGGCGACGAGCGTCTTGCCTTCGCCGGTCTGCATCTCGGCGATCATGCCCTTGTGCAGGGCGATGCCGCCGACGAGCTGGACGTCGAAATGGACCATCTCCCACAGCATGTCCTGGTCACACACGCTGATCGTCTGGCCGCAGAGCCGGCGGGCGCCGTTCTTCACCACGGCGTAGGCCTCGGGCAGGATCTGGTCGAGATAGCGGGCGCGGATCTGGGGGAACCGCGGCTCGATCTCACGGAAGGCCTCCTTGGCGGCCTCGATCGATTCGACCGTCGAGTCCACCCTCAGCGGCAGCTCGGGGAACTCCTCTCTCAGCGCCACGAAGCGCTCCTCGATCTTCGCGGCCGCGTTCTGGAGGAATTCGCGGTCGCCCCGCACGAGTGCGGGCTTCGCCGGCGCCTCGAGCTCGTGATAGCGGGCGAGGTGGGTCTTCCACTTGTCGGTCAGCTCGCGGAGCTTTTCCTCGGGCTCGTTCTGGAGCGCCTCCTCGATTTCCTTGATGCGCTCGACGGTCGGCCGGATGCGGCGCAGCTCCCGCTGGTTCTTGGAACCAACGATCTTCTGAAGAATCCACTTGATCATGGGAAAGCAGGATCGGGGCGGCCGGACATCCGACCGCCGCGGCGGAGGCCATACACCCCGAGGGGACGAGGTGCAAGCGGCGGGGTGGGGATTCCCTGCCGAGGAAAACCGGCTGCCGGCTCCGTGCGGCGGCGAGGGGCCGGGCTCAGATCTTCATCGCGTTGAAGCCGCCGTCGATGACCAGTTCGGAACCGGTGATGAAGCTCCCGGCCCTGTTCGAGGCCAGCAGCAGCGTGGCGCCGATCAGGTCCTCGGGGTTGCCGAAGCGGCTCATCGGCGTCTGGCGGAGGATGTCGAGCACCCGGCTCTCGTCGAGCACCTTGCGGTTCTGCTCGGCGGGGAAGAAGCCGGGCACCAGGGTGTTGACCCGGATCGAGTGCTCCGCCCACTCGCGGGCGAGGTTTCTTGAAAGGTTGTGAACCGCGGCCTTGGTCGCGGAGTAGGTGAAGACCCGCGACAGCGGCACGAGGCCGGACATCGATCCGAGGTTGATGATCGAGGCGGGAATCGCCTCGTCGATGAAGTAGCGACCGAAGACCTGGCAGGTGCGGAAAACCGCGGTGAGGTTGGTGTCGATGATGCGCTTGAACTCCTCTTCGGTGATCTCGAGGAAGGGGGTTGGCGCGTTGATGCCGGCTCCGTTGACGAGGATGTCCACCTTGCCGGAGGTCCTCACCACCTCGTCGAGCAGGCTCTGGAGCGAGTCGCGCTTGGTGACGTCGGCGGCGACGAAGTAGCCCTTGCCGCCGTGATCGGCGATCTGCTTGAGCTTGAGTTCACCCTTTTCCCGGATGCGGCCGACGAGGACCACCTCGCAACCCGCGCGGGCGAGCCCCTCGGCCATCATGCCGCAGAGTTCGCCGGTGCCGCCGATCACGACCGCCGTCTTGCCTTCCAGTCCGAATTGTTCCTTGAGAAATGCGCTGCTTGGCATGGCCCGAGGTTCGACACGCACCGCGACGGAGGCAAGGGGAATGCGTGGCTTTCGGCCTAGCCGAATCGGCGGAGGATGGTGCCCGCCTGGTCGATGTAGCCGCCGCCGAAGAGCAGGGCGTGGTTGAGCAGGTGGTAGAGGCGGTAGAGTTCGTGGCGGTTGTGCTCATCCTCAGGGGCGGGACGGACGGCGCGGTAGGCGTCGTGGAAGCGGCGGGAGAATCCACCGAAGAGCCCGGTCATGGCGAGGTCGCATTCGGGGTCGGCGTGGTGCACGGCGGGATCGAACAGGACCGGCGTTCCATCGGCGAGGAAGGCCTTGTTGCCCGCCCACAGGTCGCCGTGGATCAGCGAGGCCGGAGGATCCGCGGGAAGGAGGTCCGGGAGACGGTCGAGAAAGCGGTCCGCGGCGGAGTAGCGGATTCCTTTCGCCGCCAGCAGCCGCAGCAGATGCCCGATGCGGTGCTCGGTGAAGAACTCGATCCAGGACCCGGTCCATGGATTCGGCTGCGGGGTCGCGCCGATGAAGTTGTCGGCGTCGAAGCCGAAGTCATCCGCGATGTGCGCGTGAAGGGCGGCGAGTTGCCCGCCGAGAAGGGCTTCGTCGCCGGATGAGCGAAGATCCAGCCGCTCCAGCACCAGGAATGCCATGGCACCTTCGGAGCCCTGAAGGATGACCTCCGGAACGCGAATCGTTCCGGTGGCGGCGATGGCTCTCAAGCCGGCCGCCTCGGCGGCGAAGTTGTCGGCCTGCGAGGAGTCGTTGGTCTTGATGAAATACCGTTCCCAGACGTAGCTCGAATGAATGCAGCCTCCCGAGACGGATTGAGGGGAGCCGGATGGCACGGAGGGTAGCTTGCGGGAGATGGAGGAGAGGTCGGACATCTGATCCATCTAGAGCATGTCCGGCGTCACCAGATATCTTGCGGCGCAGCGGGGGCACTGGACGATGACCTGGTCCTCGCCCTGGAAGAGGTCTTCGGGTCGATCGCGCCAGCTACCGAGGACCGGCAGGATCTTTTCGAGATTGCAGCCACAGGTGAACCGGAACTTCCGGGTTTCCAGCAACTTGGTTTCCTCGGCGGATTCCAATCTCCCGACCCGCTCGTGGTCCAGGCCCTCGAACCACTCCTCGTCGAAGTCCGGCTGGGCGGCGACCAGGACGAAGGTTTCGTCGGGAAGACGGAAGGCCTTGGCGGGGCGCTGCTCGGACTGGGTGTAGTACTGCTCGATCCAGAAGAGCGGATCATTGCCATCGACCTGCAGCGTCGAGGTCCGGGGCTCGGTGCCGGGAGTGGTGAGGGTCTGCGAGTAGAAGAAATTGCGGTCGGGCTCGCGGACGTCCTCGGTGAACAGCCGGCCGGTGATGGTTTCCTCGAGCGAGCTGCCGGTGGCGAAGAGATTCACGCGCGGGGCGCGGAGGTTGGCCGTCCATGCGATGGTCTCGGCCCACGGGCGGGCCACGCAGTGCAGGGTGAGCGCGGCGAGCAGGTCCTTGAGCATGCCGTCGAGCTCGGGAGGCTGCTTCAGCCCGTGCTGCATCAGGTGCAGGTAGTAGTCGGTGTAGATCGGGGTCAACTGGGCGCGCAGCGCGAGCACGTTGCGGTGGCGCACGAAGATGGACTCGACGCGGGTGAATTCCTCGACCGGCAGGGACTCTGGCACGACGCGGAGCTACGCGCTGAGCCCCGGGATGTCCAAGAGGGAATTTGAGGCCGGGCTTGTCGGCCGCGCGAATGGCGACGAATCTCGCGGCGGTGGAGATGATGATCGAGGTCCTGCGGCAGGTGATGCCGGTGTATCTGCTGATGCTGCTCGGCGCGCTGCTGCGGCGGTTCGGCCTGACCCGTCGGGAGAACGACGACGGCATCCTGCACCTCGTCTTCCACGTCCTGTACCCCTGCTTCATCATCGACAAGATCCTGGGCAGCGACAGCGTGCGCGACGTGTCGGCGGTGGCCTGGGGGATCGGCACGGGATTCACCCTGACCGCCTCGGGCTTCGGCATCGCCTGGCTGATCGCCGGTCTCCTTCGATTCCAGAGGGGCACGGGCAAGCGCACCTTCGCGCTGTCGGCCGGCGTGCAGAACTTCGGCTACACGGCCATCCCGGTCGTCGAGCAGATCTGGGTCGGCACCGGGGCGATCGCGATGCTCTTCGTCCACAATCTCGGCGTGGAACTGGCGATCTGGTCGGTGGGGGTGATGCTCATTTCCGGCCAGCGGGAGATTCCCTGGCGGCGTCTGATCAACGGCCCGGTGGTGGCGGTGGTGCTGGGCCTGGTGCTGGTTGCGACCGGGTGGGAAGGCATGCGGGTGCCGGCCGGAGGAGGGCCTGCCGAGCCGGGGGTGTTGCGGACGACGATGCGGTGGCTGGGAAGCGGGGCGTTTCCCGTGGCCATTTTTACCACCGGGGCGGTCGTCATGGATCTGATCGGGCGCGAGCGTCCGACCCTGAGGGCGAGCCTCGGGGGCATCGCCGTTCGCCTGGCGATTTTGCCCTGCGTAATTCTCGCGGCGGCCCGTTTCCTGCCCTCTCCCGAGCCGCTGAAGCAGGTGCTCATCGTGCAGGCCTCGATGCCGGCGGCGATCACGCCGATCCTGCTCGCCAAGCTCTACGGGGGGCGGCCTGCCGTCGCCGTCGAGATCGTGGTCGCGACCACCGTCGTGAGCCTGCTTACGATGCCGCTGATCCTCCTGCTCGGACGTCAGTGGCTCGGGTTCCTGCCCTAGCAGGTCCTGCGGCGGCGGGTGAGCAGCAGGATACCGGCGGCCCCGAACATCGACATGACGCTCGGCTCCGGGATCTGCATGAGTCGGGGGTCCGCCGCGAGACCGATGTAGTCCTGGTAGCCCGCCCGGGTGTCGTTGATCGCGAGGATCCGGTTCCGGGGATCGTAGTCGAGGGTGACGTTCGCGTCCTTCACGGCGTCGAGCATCGCATTCATCTCGCTCCAGAGTTCGGGCGATGATTTCGGTCCGTATTCGCTGAACTTGGAGCGGTCGATGTTTCCGTTGTTGAAGCTGAGCCCGTTCGCCGTGCCGGCGTCCCCGAAGATCTCCCACACCACGTTCTGGAAGGCGTAGCGGCTGGTGTCGTCTCCATTCAGGAAGGCGTCCTCGTAGTAGTTGTCGACAAACCAGTGGAGCGTGGAAATCGCCAGCTCCTCGTCCTGGGTTTTTGAATAGCGGTCCCAGATGTCGAACTCCTCCAGGGTCCCGAGTTCGAAGGGGGAATTGTAGGCATTGAGCTGGTAGGGATAGTTCCGGATGTCCTCGTCGAGCGACGTGCCATCGAGGTCCGCGCAGAAGATCAGCAGATCCCCGTCGTAGATGAGTGTGCCGTCGGCCTCCGCGTTGCTGATCTGGAAGCTCGACGCGATCCCGGCATACGACGGGTGGTCGATCGCTTCCACCGTTCCCGTGATCGTCTGGGCGCACAGGGAAGCGCAACTCAGACCGAGGACGGTGAACAGAACGGGAGTGAGGGGGCGGGGACGCGTGAGCATCCCGCGTCGTGTGGGGGCACGCATCGGGGAGCGGGGATGGGGTGAACGTCCGGATAATCAACGAATATTGATTATCAGTATATAACGCGATCACGGAGACCTCTTTCGAGGTCTTCGGAATCAACCGCCATCCCGGCGGGCCACGCCTTGGGGGGGCTACGGATCTGCTTTTTCCTCCGTGTCCTTGAGCAGCTTGAAGAGTTCGCTGTCGGTGGAAAGGATCAGCGTGGTCTTGTCGTCGAGCACCTCTTCGTAGACCTGCAGGGTGCGGGTAAAATCGTAGAGTTCGGCCGCGTCGGGCGTCTGATTGTAGGCCTGGGCGTAGATGGCGGTCGCCTTGGCGTCGGCCTCGCCGCGGATCGTCTCGACCTCGCGGTAGGCGCCCGATTCGATTTCGCGCAGGTCGCGCTCCATGTTGCCGAGGATCTTCGCGGCTTCTCCCTGACCTTCCGAGCGGAAGCGCTCGGCGATCTGCTGGCGCTCGGAGATCATCCGGTCGAAGATGCGGGCCTGGACCGAGGCGTTGTAGTTGATCCGCTTGAAGCGGATGTCGAGAAGCTCGATGCCGAACTCGGCGAGCTTCGGCACCGCCTTGCTGAGGATCTCCTGCTCGAGCTTGGTCCGGCCATGCTTGATCGGCTTGAGGACGCCGACCTTGCCGGTGATGTCGGCGTCGGCGATCTCGGTTGCCTGTGTCGGCTTCCGGCCCTGGGTCGTCCGCACGACCTCGATCAACTCGTGCTTGGCGATGGTGTTCCGGGTTTCCGAGCCAAGGATGTCGTTGAGGCGCGACTGGGCGCTGCGTTCGTCGCGCAGGCGCTCGAAATACTTGAGCGGGTCGGAGATGCGCCACCGACCGAAGGTGTCGACCAGGATGTAGGTCTTGTCCTTGGTCGGCATCTCGTTGGAGGTGCCGTCCCATTCGAGGATCCGCTTTTCGATCATGTTGACCTTCTGGATGAAGGGCATCTTGAACTGGAGGCCGGCCTCCCTGATGGGCTCGCCGATCGGCTTGCCGAACTGGGTGATGATGGCCTGCTGGGTCTCGTTGACCCGGTAGATCGAGGAGGCGAGCAGCAGGATGACCGCGAACGCGATGATCGCGACCAGGCAGCCACCGGCGGTTTTCTTGGCGGAAGGATTCTCGCTCATGTTACTTGGCGGTTTCCGGGTTCAGGTTCAGGAGCGGCAGGAGTTGGTCGGCCTCCTCGTCGAGAATGATCTTCCTGCCCATGGCCGGGACCACCTTGGTCATGGTCTCGAGATAGAGGCGCCGTTTGGTGATTTCGGGGGCCTTGCGGTATTCGGCGTAGAGCGCGTTGAACTTGGCCGCGTCGCCCTCGGCCTCGTTGACGCGCTGGATCGCGTATCCGCGGGCGTCGCTGATCTTGCGCTCCGCTTCGCCCCGGGCCTTCGGGACCGCGCGGTTGTACTCGCCGCTAGCCTGGTTGATCGACTTCTCGCGCTCCTGCTGGGCCTGGTTGACCTCGTTGAACGATGCCTGCACCGGCCGGGGAGGATTCACGTTCTTCAACTGCACCTGGTCGATGCGCAGCCCCATCGCGTACTTGTTCGTGAGCTCCTGCATCTTGGCCAGCGTCTCGGCCTCGATCTCCTGGCGGCCTATCGTCAGGACCTCGTCCACCGTCCGGTCGCCGACCGCCTCGCGCATCACCGATTCGGAGACGTGGCGGAGCGTCTCGTCGGGATTGCGGACATTGAAAAGATACTCGCGCGGGTCGCTGATCCGGTACTGCACGACCCATTCGACGAGCGCGGCGTTGAGGTCGCCGGTGACCATCTCCTTCTCGCTTTCCTGTTCGGGAGCGCGCTTGAACTGGTAGCGGTTGGTCGCGCCCTCGGTGCCGAAGCCGAACTCCTGCTTCATCTGGCGCCGGACGGGCACCTTGTACACGCGATCGACGCCGAAGGGGATCTTGAAACGAAGGCCGGGCTCCTGCGTCGACTGATAGCGCCCGAAGCGGAGCACGACGCCCACCTCCTCGGCCTCGACGGTGTAGAAGGAACTCCAGCCGCCGATGAGCAGGACGAGGACGACCGGAAGGTAGAGCAGCACCTTCGGTGAGAAGGGGAGCTTGGGCAGCTTCGGGAGCTTGGGGAGCTGCGGGCGCTCGGCGCGCCGGTAGGGAGGGAGATCGGGAGGTCCGGATGGTTGGGCCATGGGATGGGAGAAGCGGTTCGCGGCGACCATGGTTCAGCCCACCGGGGCACGCCAGTAGAAACGAAGCGGGCATTTGGAGGCGATCTGCGGAGCGTTCTCGCTTTCCCGATCCGGCCAACCGAGGCAGACTCCGCGCGTGGCGACGTTCCGGCCGTGTTGGCATGCTTTTACCGCGATGACGCTCGCGACCATCGTGTCGAGGGCGGATGTGACCGATCCTGTTGGCTATGCGATGCTTGAGGTGTCGGCCGGCGAGACGGGGCTGCTGCCACTTCTCCTCGTTCCCGATTCGATTCTTCGTGCGGAGGTCATCTCGGTCAGCGGCAATGAAGTCACGTGCGACCAGAACATTTCACCGAGGGTGGTCGGCGGTGGTCGGATCGCCCTCAGAGTCCGCCATGGTGATTTCAACGGACTGGCATCGGCGGTGGTCGATGCGTCTGGCCCGGTGGTGACGCTCGATGACGCGGTCGATGGGTATGTTCAAGTCGGCGATACGGTGGAGTTCCATACGCAGTGGGCTCTGGGTGACTTGTTGGAACCGGCGACTGTCGGTGTGATGCGGGCAAGCAACGGTCAGGATGGTGATCTGGTGACGATCTGGCAAGGCGAGTCCCAGCAGGGAAGATCGTTCTACCTGACGGTCTCCGACGAGTGGATCGAGGTCGGTAACGAGGCTGCCGGCGATCGTTCGGATGCCGTGATTCCCTTCACGGCCGGCCTGATCTATCGTCGACGGGCGGAGACCAAGCTTGAATTCATCAACGTCGGACTGGTGCCGTGGCCAAGCTTTTCAAGATATGCATACGTCTATCCGGGGCGCAACGTGATCACGAGCCCGGCCACCAGCGGGCTGCGTCTGGATGTCTGGCATGCTGGACTGTCCAACACCTTTCTTCCTGGTGACTCGGCGGCGCGGGCCGACACCATCCAGTTGTCCTATGTCGATGGGAGCAAGTCTCCCGTCCTCTACTTGGATCCGTCGCTTACGTGGCGGGCGGTGGGCAGCGAGGGCGATGCTGGCGCGACTGCCGTCAATCTGGTCATGGCCGTCGATCTTCAGCGAAAGGGGGAAGCGGGATTCATTGGGTTGAAGGGTCTCTCCGAGGATTTCGGGCCGTCCAGCCGCGAGGCTCCGGTCGTGGAGGTGTCGGATTTCGAAGTGCTGCCCGAGGCCGATGCGCTTGTGGTGAGCTGGAAGGGTGCCGAGGGAAAAAACTACCGGGTGCAAGTCCGCCCGCTGGGTCAGCGAGAATGGCTTGATCAGGCCGGGGTGGTGGAGGGCCGGGGGCCGACGTGCTCCGTGCGGTGTCTGTCACTGGAGGGCTCGGGGACGGTCCGGGTGATCGAGTTGCCATGACAACCGGGATCCTTAGGTTGCTCGCCACATTCTCGGCGGGGATCTTCACCGCCGGCTGCCTGTCGGCCGCCAATCTTGTCGTCTCCGGGATCGGCGAGCAGTCATCGGACAGGACGGTTCTCGCGGGTTCCGGCGGCAGTCCGCTTGCGGAAGGTTGTCTCGTAGAGGTAATCGACTTCCAAGGTCTGACGGATTCGGAGATCGCCGCGCTGGCGGCTTCCGGAGAGTTGGAAGGGGTGGGGACCCGCTTTGGTGATGCCGCATCCATGGGCGACGGCCAGACCGATGTGCCCGGTACGCTTGAGTTCCTTGCCAGCACCCCGCAAGAAAGTGCTTCAGGAGCCCTTCACCTTGTTGCTTGGAATGCCTCCGTGGCGGCGGATGCGACGGAGGTGCTGGTCCTGCGGTTGCCGGGCGAGGTGCCCGCCGATGATCTGAGTGGTCTGCCGGGTTATCACGCCGTGGATCTCAAGGAAGCGACGGTGGTGTATGGAAGCCCGACCGCGACGGGGTTCTCGACCGCGTCTTTCGGAGGTGCGAATGGCTTTGCCAGTTGGATCGGCGGGCAGTTTCCGGTGGATCAACCTCCATCCGACCTGGAGGCGGAAGCCGATCCCGATCGGGATGGCTGGAGCAACTTTCTCGAGTATGCCCTCGGATCCGCTCCGGCCGCCCCGGGTTCGCTCGCGCGGATCGAGATTGATCTGCGCGAAGGCAGTGCCTTTGTGCGGTATCTCCGGCGCTCCGACGATCCCGGCCTTTCCTATGAGCCCGAATGCGCCGGGACCCTCATCGATCCGGAGGCGTGGTCTCCGGTCACCGCGGCCGAGCAGGCGGTGGCGGCACCCCCGGCGCCGGCTCCGACCGGGTATCAGTGGTGCGAACGCCAGCTTCCGCACGGGGGCACGCGGCTGTTTGTCAGGCTCAAGGTGGAGTAGCGGCCAGGGCCGGAGCGTGCCGGTCGGCAAAATCCTTTCCCTTGTCCGGAGGGGCTGGTAGGCACTCCCTCAACCCATGGAGAATCCAGACCTACCCACCGAAGAAGAGAAGCTGCGATACTGGAAGAAGAACCTGACCTGGCTGGGCGCGCTGCTGGTCGTCTGGTTCGTCGTCTCGTACGGCTGCGGGATCCTCGTGGCCGCCCGGCTCGACCGGGTGCGAGACCGGACCGATTCCGATCGGATGCTCCACGCCCAACTCGCGATGGCCCGGGGCCGCCAGGACGAGGCGATCGCCCTGCTGGACCGCATCGGAGGCGAGGGACACCTGGCCGCCCAGGCTCGGTTCGCCGCCGGCAAGCTCGAGCTGAGGCGATTCCGATTCCGGGACGCGGAGAGTCAA
>CALGOH010000303.1 GCA_937957985.1 uncultured Verrucomicrobiae bacterium | reverse complement strand
CCTACAAGGCGGCCTCGATCATCGACTTCTGGCGCCGCTGGCACATCACGCTGTCACGCTTCCTGCGCGACTACCTCTACATCCCCCTCGGCGGCAACCGCCTCGGCAACGCCCGCCGCTATCTCAACCTGATGACCACCATGCTCATCGGCGGCCTGTGGCACGGCGCGGGGTGGACCTTCATTCTCTGGGGCGGACTCCACGGGCTCTACCTCTGCATCAACCACGCCTGGCACTGGCTCGGGCGGCGCCTTTCCCTGCCGCGCATCCCGCGCCCGGTGGCCGTGTTCATCACCTTCTTCGCGGTGGTCGTCGCCTGGATTCCGTTCCGTGCCGGCAGCTACGAACTCACCGCCACCGGCTCGATGAAGGACGCATGGAACGCCACCACCACGCTCTTCGCCTCGATGTTCGGCTTCCAGGGCTTCGACCTCTGGCCGCCGAAGTCGGTCATCGTCGCCAGCTCCACCCGCGCCTGGCGCCCCATCGTCCTGGGACTCATCCTCGTCTGGTGCCTGCCCAACACCCAGCAGTTCATGCGCCGCTACTTCCCGGCACTCGGCCTCCCCGGGCTGCCCGGCGGCGAGCTCGGCCCGCGCCGCCGCTGGCAGTGGCGCCCCACCCTGCCGTGGCTCGTCTTCATCCTCATCGTGCTCTACGCGGTCTGCCGCGATTTCGACAACATCAGCGAGTTCATCTACTTCCAGTTCTGACCCGTGAATCCCCGCGTCGTCGCCATCATCAAGGGCGGCCTCGGCAACCAGCTCTTTGCCTACGCCGCCGCCCGGGCCTTCGCCCTTCGTGAAGGCCGCGAGCTTCTGGTCGACGACGCCTCGGGCTTCGTCGGAGACGGCTACGGCCGCGCGTTCCGGCTCGGCCGCTTTCCCATCGCCGCCTCCCCAGCCCCGGCCGACATCCGCCTGGGCGATCCAAAGGGTCCCCGCCACCGGCTCGTCAGGACGATGAACAAGCTGCTTCCTTGCACGGCGAAATCCTACCTGAAGGAAAGGCCCGGTCACGGAGCGGCGCAGCTTGCCGGATTCCACTCCCGTCGGCCGACCATTTATCTCAACGGCTACTGGCAGGACGAGGCCTGCTTTTCCGACGCCGCCGATACGATCCGCCGCGAGTTCCAGCCTCCGCCTTCCGGAAACGATGAACTTGAGCGGTCGCTCGGAGATGGCGACAGCGTCTTCATCCACGTCCGGCGCGTCCGCTACTCGCCGCGGCTCGCAGCGGACTACTACCAGCGCAGTATTTCGGCGGCGGCCGAGGTCCTCGGCGCTCCGCGGTTCGAGGTCTTCGGCGACGACCCCGGATGGGCCCGCGACCGTTTCGACTTCGGCGGCCACGCGGCCCGCTTCCACGATCCCTCCGATGACGAACTCATCGACTTCCGCCTCATGACCCTGTGCCGCCACGCAATCGTGGCCAACAGCTCGTTCAGTTGGTGGGCGGCCTGGCTCCAGCGGGCAGGCAACCGGGTCTGGACGCCGGAATCCCCCGGCTGGCCACTGCGCCCGGCCCGGGGCTGGACGACGGTTCCGAACGGACTCGACGATTGAGTCAGAGCTTCCTGATCCGCAGGTTCCGGAACCAGGCGGCGTCGCCGTGGTCCTGCAGCAGGATCGGCGAGGCAGGCCGGCCGAAGTTCTCCCGCTTCCGGTACTTGCTCGCCTCGAAGCGCTTCTTCCAGTCCTCCGTCGACTGGTCCAGCGACGCGACGAGTTCCCCGTTGAGCCAGTGCTCGAGCTTCGGACCGTCGGCCACGATCTTGGCGTGATTCCACTCGCCGACCGGCTTGAGCGGCTTGCTGTCCGGCGCCGCGAGCAGGTCGTAGAACGACGCCGCGCGGTGGGTGGGATTCCTGCGGTCCGGATGCTCCTGGTCGTCGAGCACCTGGTACTCGATCCCGATGTTCCGCTGCACCCGGTACTTCACCCCGCTGTTCCCCCGCTCCGAGATCTTCCACTCGAACTCGAGTACGAAATCCTGGAACTCCGCGGTGGTGATGATGTCGCCGCCCCGCCCGGCGCGGTAGATTGCGCCATCCCTCACCTCCCAGCCGCGGGTGACCGGATCGCCGTCGAGCGTGGTCCATCCTTCGAGAGACTTGCCGTCGAAAAGCGGGATCCATTCCTCTTCGGCGAAGGCGGCGGAAAACAGCAGGCAGAGCGTAAGCAAACGTATCATGGCACTGGCGGAGAAGGTGCCAAATCCCGCGCGAAACGCAAGGAACGGAAGCCTCACCGGCATTCGTGAAAACCCCCGTGTGCCGGAGATGGTCCGCCTACTCCGGCGGCCACGGGCGGTCGCAGCCGTAGGCGGCTCGTTGCGAGGCATCGGCCATCACCCCGTCACGGGTCAGCGTCACGAAGCCGAGCCCGTCTTCATCAGGAAACTCGAACTGCAACTCCACTTCGCCGCCGCGGTATTCGTAGAAGAGAATCACCTCCCCATCCGAGCGATCCGTCCAGTAGGGCTCGCCCAAGCGCTTCCGGACCTCCGCCTCGGTGGTCGAGGGCCCGAGTTCGATCACCTCTCCGTCCAACCGGAAACCGGCCGAGAACTCCGCGAGATCGACGAAGACCGAATCGACCACCCCCTTGCGCAGTCCGACCTCGATCCCCGTGCCGGCCGGCTTGCAAACCACGTCGCCCCGCATCAAACGACCCCAGAGATCGGACGCGGCCGGAGGCTCGCCCAGCACGTGAGGTCCGATGCGGAACCCCCCGAGATCGATCGGCCACTCCGGCGGCCCCTCGGCCATCGGATCCTCGCGTTTGAAGTTGGAGAATAGTCCCATCGTCAGTCTTCTTCGTTCACGATCCGTTCGAACACGCCTCCACCCAGCAGCCGTCCGCCGTCGTAGAAGGCGCAGATCTGTCCCGCCGCCAGCGCCCGCTGCGGTTTCTCGAAGACCACCTCCACCCTGGCGTCGTCGAGCGGAACCACCCGGCACGGCTCGGCTTTCGAGCGGTAGCGCGGCTGCGCCTCGACCCGCCGCGGCGCGTCGAAGGCCTCGTTGATGGTCGAGACCGACCCGATCACCGTCCGCGCCGCGTAGAGGCCCGGGGTCGCCGCCTCGTCCCAGCCGAGGATCAGCCGGTTGTGCTCGAGATCCTTGCCCACCACCACGTAGGCCATGCCCTCGCGGGGCGAGGCGACGCCATGCCCCTTGCGCTGTCCGAGCGTGTAGAGATGCAGGCCGTCGTGCGTTCCGAGCACCTCGCCGCGCGTATCGACGATCTCGCCAGGCGAGTCCGGGATATAGTGGCGGATGAAGTCGCGCATCCTGATCTCGCCGATGAAGCAGATCCCCTGACTGTCCTTCTTGCCGGCCGTCGGCAGGTCGTGGCACCTCGCCACCTCGCGCACCTCCGGCTTGAGCATCTCCCCTGCGGGAAACATCGCGTGCGCCACCTGGTGCTGGGTCATCAGGGAAAGGAAGTAGCTCTGGTCCTTGTTCGGATCCGCCCCCTTCAGCACCGCGGCCTGGCCGTTCGAAAGCTCGCGTCGGCGGGCGTAGTGACCCGTGGCCACCCGCTCGAAGCCCTGCTCGAGCGCGTAGTCGAGGAACACGCCGAACTTCATCTCGCGGTTGCACCAGACGTCGGGATTGGGCGTGATCCCGCTGCGGTAGCCCTCCACCAGATAATCGACGATCCGTTCCTTATACTGGTCGATGAGGTCGATCACCCGGAACTCGATCCCGAGTTTCCTCGCCACCGCCAGCGCGTCCTCGAGGTCGGCCTCCCACGGGCAGTCGCCCGGCAGGCCCTCCGCATTGATCCAGTTCTTCATGAAGGCACCGGTCACCTCGTGCCCCTGCTCCACGAGCAGGGCCGCCGCGGCCGAACTGTCGACCCCGCCGGAAAGCCCCACCAGCACCTTCGCCATGCCCGGAGCCTACGGCTCCGGAGTTCCAAGGTCCAATGTCCAAGTTCCGATCCGAGCCCGCCGCGCAGCTCGCCCCGGGCGCGAGAACCCCGCACCCGGCCGAACGAGGGCGCGCCACGTCACGATCCGCACAATGGCTTCCGACAGGCACGTGGCACGGCACTTGGCACTTGGCACTTGGCACTTCGAGCCAGAGGCTCGCCCCGTGTCCGATTCCGCCCGCTCACCGCTTTCCGGCTGCCTGATCCTCATTGCCGCGGTGGTGATGCTTGCGTTTCTGATCGGCTTTTCGATCTGGGTGCCCTTCCGCCAGGCGGCGGAGATCGAGAAATTCACCCGCGAAACGCCCGAGCCGGTGCCGCAGGAATCGCTCGAGGCCCGCGAGACGGACGCCCGCCAACTCGTCGAACGCCTCGAGGAATTCCGCAGCCAGCTCAGCGACGAGAAAAGCGAGGCCCGCATCGCGCTGGGTGCCGATGACCTGAATCTCGCCATCGCCCTTTTCGAGCCGCTAAAGGAACTGCGGGGCACCTTTCACGTGGACGAAATCCGCGACGGCAGCCTTTTCATCGACATCTGCTACCAGCTCAACGGCCGGCCGCGCCTGGCGCGGGAGGGCGAGGACGGCCCGGTCACCGCCGATCCCCGCTATCTCGTCGGCACGATCGAGGCGACGCCCCGCCTCGGGAAGCGCGAGCTGGCGCTGGAGGTGAAGGACCTCCAGGTCGACGGTGCCGAGATTCCCGAGGGCTTCATGGGCCATTTCTCGACGCTGCGGATCTTCGAGGGCTCGTTGGACGATCCCGAGGTGGGTCCGCTCATGGCGCTGCTCACCCGCGCCGCGGTCGAGGGTGACAGGCTGATCCTCGCCCGCGTGCCCGGCGACCCGGTCCCAGGCACGGTGAGCGACGAGTCCTTCCGCGCCGCCGGCGGCAAGGTCGCGATCTTCATCGGCGGCGCGATGCTGGTCTTCCTCATCCTCGCGGGCACCGTGCTCTTCATCGGCTACAAGGCCCAGCTCCGCAAAATCGCGCAGGAAGTTGACACCTCGGGAGACGACGACGACGGTCGCGGGCGCTGACAGAGCGACCGGGGAACGCCCCGTATCCGTGCATTCCCAAACCGAGCATCTCATGAAACACACCATCACCCGCATCACCCTGATGGGTCTCGCCCTCGCCGGCACCTCGCAGGCGGAAGAGATCACGAAACCCTCGTCCACCGCCACCACGCCCCCGATCGAACTGAAGACCGAGGGAACGACGGAAGCGGCCGAAACCGCCGCCGAGCCCGCATCGCAACCCACGGCCGGGGCTCCCGAGGAAAAGGACGCCGAGACCCTGATGAAGGAGGAGCAGGAGCGCCTCGCGCTGGAGAACGCCCTGCTCGACGAGAAGGTGCGCAAGGAGACGGCCGAAATGCGGGCCGAGGCCGCGCGTCTGAAGGCCGAAAAGGAATTGATCGCCGAGCGGCTCGCCCATGCCGCGATGCTGCGCAAGGCCGACGAGGAGGCGAAGAGCGCCAAGCTCCAGGCCGAGGCCGCCCGGCTGAACCAGGAGGCCGAGGTCGCGAAGGCCCGCGCCGAGGCCATGGCCAACGAGCTCAAGGCGGTGCAGGCCGAATCGACCATCGAATTGACCAAGCTGAAGAACGAGATGGCACGCCTCGAGGCCGCCGAGGAGCGAAAGGCCTACGCCGATGCCGAGCCGCAGTATCTCGAGAACCCGCTGCGCAAGGAGGACAACACGGTCGTGATCTCCGACCGCCGGATCACGCTGAACGGCGTCATTTCGACCTCCACCGCCGACCACGTCACCGACCGCATCCACTACTACAACAACCAGAACCGGAAGCACCCGATCTTCATCGTCATCGACGAGTGCCCGGGCGGCTCGGTCATGGCGGGCTACCGCATCCTCAAGGCGATGGAGGCCAGCGACGCGCCGATCCACGTCGTCGTGAAATCCTTCGCCGCCTCGATGGCAGCCGGAATCACCACGCTGGCCGAGGAGTCCTACGCTTATCCCAATGCGGTGATCCTCCACCACCAGATCAGTTCCACCATCTTCGGCCGCATGAACCTCACCCAGCAGGAGGAGTTCTACAAGGAGAGCCAGCGCTGGTGGAAGCGCCTCGCCACCCCGATCGCCGACAAGATGGGCATCACCAAGGAAGAGTTCATCAAGAAGATGTACGAACACTCGACCAGCGGCGACTGGAGCGAGTTCGGCGCCGACGCCCAGAAGCTCGGCTGGGTGAACCACATCGTCGACGGGATCGACGAGACCTCCTTCCTCAAGAACCCCGACGCGAAGAAGGCCGCCGCCGCCTCCGAAAAGACCTCCATCGAGATGGAGACCGGAGTCGACGAGGACGGACGCCCCTACGCGATCCTGCCCCGCATCAATCCCAAGGACGTCTATTTCCTCTACAATCCGGACGGCTACTACCGCATGCGCTGATCAACCGTCGGATCCGTCTTGAAGACAGCGGAGTTCTCGTCATGGGGACTCCGCTTTTTCATGATCGAGCCCGACCATGTGATTCAAACCCTGCGGCTTCCGTCCGCCAGCCGTCTCGTCCCGCATGCCCGAAGTCCCATCCGAAGCCGCCCCGACCTTCGATCCCGGCGAAAACTGCTGGCGGGAAAGCCGGGCCGCGAAGGGTGCCTTCCTGCTCGATTCCCGCGCCTACTTTCTCGCCTTCCGGCGCGCGGTTCTCAAGGCGGAGCGCGAGGTGATCATCCTCGCCTGGGACATCAGCCAGGACCTCGAACTGGTGCGGGGACCCGACGGGGACGACGGCTACCCCGCACCGCTGGCCGATTTCCTGATCGCGGTGCTCGACGAAAGGCCGGACCTCACGATCCGCATCCTCCTCTGGGACTACTCCGTCGTCTACCTCGCCGAGCGCGAGTGGCTGCCCTTCAGCCGCTGGCGAAACCCGGGACATCCCCGGCTGCAGCTCGCCACCGACGACGCCATCGACGTCGGCGGCTCGCATCACCAGAAGCTCGTCGTGATCGACGGCACCCTCGCCTTCTGCGGCGGCATGGATCTCGGCCTGTGGCGCTGGGACACCGGCGAACACCACCCGCGGGATCCACGCCGGATCAATCCGGACGGCGAACTCTATCAGCCCTACCACGACCTGCAGCTCGCCCTGACCGGGAAAGTGGTCGATGACCTGCGCGAACTCGCCGCCATGCGCTGGCAGCGCGCCACCGGCGATGCGCTGCCGCCCCTCGGCGAAACGGGAGCCGCCCCGTGGCCGGACGACCTGACGGTCGATTTCGAGGACGAACCTCTGGCCATCGCCCTGACCTTCGCCCGCTACAAGGAATACGAGGAGTCCCGCCACATCGAGCGGCTGCATCTGGAGATGATCCGGGCAGCCCGCCGCTACCTCTATCTGGAAAACCAGTACCTTTCCTCGCACACGCTGGTCGAGGCGTTGGCGGACCGGCTCCGCGATCCCGATGGCCCCGAGGTCGTGCTCGTGCTCACCCGCACGGCGGGCTGGGCGGAGGAAAAGACGCTGGGCATCCTCCGCGACCGGCTGCTGGAGATTCTCGGCGAGGCCGACGAGCACGGGCGGCTGTCGAGCTGCTTTCCCCACGCCGAGGATGTCGATGGCGAGGAAAGCCAGGTCTACGTCCACGCCAAGCTCCTGATCGCCGACGACCGCATGCTGCTGTGCGGCTCGGCGAATCTCAGCAACCGTTCGATGAAGGTCGATTCCGAACTCGATCTCGCCTTCCTCCACGACCAGCCGCGGCCCTTCATCCGCAGGCTGCGCGACGACCTGCTGGCCATGCATTTCCAGGTCGACCGGACGGAGATCGACCGCGCGATCGGGAACGCCGGTTCCCTCCGCGGCGCGATCGTCGAACTCCGCCGCTCCGGCGGCCACCGGCTGCGCGTCCTCCGCGGCGGCTGCAACTCGCCGGTGCAACGGAGGCTCGCCGACACGCAGCTCCTCGACCCCGACGAACCCGTGAGCCCGGCCCGGCATCTGCGGGAAGCACTCGACGAGCGCCGCGAGATCGAGCAAGGCACCCCGGGAAACCTTCGCCGCTGGCTCACCGTCACCGGGTGGATCGCCGGGTTGATCGTCGCGGGACGGGCCCTCAGCCGCCGCTGAATCGCCCCCATCGATCAAGCCCGCGTCACCGGCTTTCGCGAGCCGATTCGCGAGTCCCCCTCCACCCTGCCGCTGCTGCTGCTCGTCATCATCACCGCCGGGGTGATCGGCCTGCCGCTCAATCTCTTCATCATCGGCGCCGCGGTGACCTTCGGCCCGTGGCCCGCCTTCGCCTGCGGCTTCCTCGGCGCGATGGTTTCGGCCGCGGCTTCCTTCGGCATCGGCCACCACTTCGGCAAGCCCCTCGCCCGCCGGATCGCCGGCGAAAGACTGGAAACCCTGACCCGTGCCATGGCCAACCGGAGCGTCCTGTCGGTGGCCGCCATCCGGCTTCTGCCGATCGCCCCCTTCGGCGTGATGAACCTCGTCGCCGGCGTTTCCGGCCTGCGCTTCTCCGCCTTCATCCTCGGCTCGGCCATCGGCCTGCTGCCGGGCGTCGCCGCCGTCACCTTCGCCACCGGCCGCTTCCTCGCCGCCCTCGAACATCCCAACCCGGCGACCTGGGCCTGGTTCGCCGCCAGCCTCGCCGCCATCGCCGGAGCCGTGTGGTGGCTGCGGAAACGGGTCGCCTGATCCCACGCCATGCTGCGCCTGCTCACTTACAACATCCACGGCACCATCGGCCGTCTCGGACGCGAGGATCCCGGCGCGGTGCTGGAGGTGATCCGCCGGGCGGATGCCGACGTGATCGCGCTGCAGGAGGTCTACGACGACGAAGGCCAACCCGGAAGTTTCCTGCGGAAGCTCGAAGGACTCGGCTACGCGGCGACCATTCACGGCCCGGTCCTGAAACATGCCCGCGGGGCCTACGGCAACGTGATGATGTCGAAGATCGAGCCGACGGAGATCCAGCGCATCGACCTCGACACCGGCGGCCTCGAACCACGCGGCGCGATCCGCTTCCACCTCGATCTCCCCGACGGGCCGCTGGATGTCTGCGGCATCCACCTCGGCCTCTCGCCGGGAGAACGGCTGCGCCAGATCCGCCGGCTCGACACCGAGCTTGCGAAGGCCGACGACCGGCACGACGACGTGCTGCAGGTCCTGATGGGCGACCTCAACGAATGGCGGCCCGGCACCCGCTTCATGCGGGCGGTGCGGAGGCGTTTTCCGCACGTCTCACGCTGCCGCACCTTTCCCGCCCGATGGCCGCTGATCGCCCTCGACCGGATCGCCGTGCGCGGAAACATCCGGAACCTCCGCTTCCGCCGGATCGACACGCCCCCCGCCGACCGCGCCTCCGACCACCGCCCGCTGCTCGCCGAGATCGAGCCCGGTCGCTGAATGTGGCCGCCCACACCCCTGCGGCCAAACTTTTCATAAGCCATCCCTGGAATGGTTAAAATAAGTTGATCATTCGCATGCGCATTCGAACTCCCAAGCTACCATGACCACCGACACCCTTACCGACCAGACCGCGCTCGATTCCGCCGCCGCCCCGACCAAGACCCGCCGCTGGTGGAACCCCTTCACCCGCGCCGACCGCCCCCGCGGCGAACGCACCCGCCGATCCTGGCTCGGCGCCCGGAGGCGGATGATGGAGGAGCTGCGCGAAGACCAGCACCGCCTCGTCGAGGCGCTCGAGAAGCTCAACGAGCGACTCGAAGGCGGCCCGGCCTCCGCTGCGATGGAGATCGATCCGATGCCCGTGATCCGCGGGATCGAAAGCATCAGCGCCGGCCAGAAGGAAATCTCCGAAGGCCTCGCCGGACTCAGCCGCCACATGGAGCGCGCCGAGAAGACCGACGAACGGCTGACCTCCGCCGTCCAGAGCGTCGACAAGACCCTCGCCGGAGTCCGCTCCACCCAGGCCGACACCGCCACGGCGATCGGCCGCGTCGGCGACCGGATCGAGGACGTCACCGGCCGCTTCGAGGCGCTCTTCTCGAAGATGCAGGAGGCCGAGCAGCAGATGGCCGACGACTACCGCAAGCTCCAGTCGCGCACCACGCTCGCGCTGGCCGGCATCGCCTTCTCGGTGATCGTCGTCCTCTCGCTCTTCATGACCGCCCCGTGGGCCTGATCACTTCCGGCTCAACAGCGACTTGCCGGTCATTTCCGATGGCGGCTTGATCCCGAGCATGTCGAGCAGGGTCGGGGCGACGTCCGCGAGGATGCCGTCCTCCACCTTCACCTTCCCCGCGTCGTCCGCGACGTAGAACGCGTGCACGAGATTGGTGGTGTGCGCGGTGTGGGGCGAGCCGTCGGCGTTGATCATGAACTCGCAGTTCCCGTGGTCCGCGGTGATGAGCAGCTTGCCGCCCAGCCTCAGCGTCTCCTCGACCACCGCCTTCACGTCACCGTCGATTTCCTGGCAGGCCCTGACCGCCGCATCGACCACGCCGGTGTGACCCACCATGTCGGGATTGGCGAAGTTGAGGATCACGAGGTCGTAGTCCTTGAGGTTCTTCACCACGGTTTCGGTCACCGTCGGCGCGCTCATCTCCGGCTTCAGGTCGTAGGTCGCCACATCCTTGGGTGAGGGAATGATCACCCGGTCCTCGCCCTTGAAGCTCTTCTCGACCCCGCCGTTGAAGAAATACGTGACGTGCGGATACTTTTCGGTTTCCGCGATCCGCAACTGCTTGCGTCCGGCCGCCGAAACGACCTCGCCAAGCACCTTCTTCAGGTCCTCCGGCGGAAACACGACGTCGCAGTCGTAGTCGGCGTCGTACTCGGTCAGCGTCACGTAGTGGACCTTCGGCCGGCGGCCGGCCTTGAACTCGGTCCAGCGTCCCTCGTGCAGGAACACCTCGGAGAGCTGCCGCGCACGGTCGGCCCGGAAGTTGAAGAACAGCACCACGTCGCCGCTGCGGATGCGCTGCTTGTCCGGCTCGCCGAAAACCATCGGCATCAGGAACTCGTCGGTTTTTTCCGCCGCGTAGCACTCGCGCACCGCCTCGGAGGCCAGCACCTGCTTCGCCTCGCCCTTGCCGTGGACGATCGCGTCCCACGCCAGCTTCACCCGCTCCCACCGGCGGTCGCGGTCCATCGCGTAGTAGCGGCCGACCACCGTGGCGATCGTCGCGCCATGCGCGGCGATCCGGTCCTCGACCTCCGAAATGTAGCCCGCTCCGGCCGTCGGCGAGGTGTCGCGGCCGTCGGTGATCGCGTGGACCATGATGTTCTCCACCCCCGCCTCGGCGGCCATGGCGACCATCGCGCAGAGGTGATCCTGGTGGCTGTGCACGCCCCCGTCGGAAACGAGGCCGATGAAGTGCAGCGTCCGCTTGCCTCCCTTCGCCGTGGCCAGGGATTCCTTGAAGGTCTCGTTGTCGGCCAGGCTGCCGTCCTCGATGGCCTTGTTGATGCGGGTCAGGTCCTGGTACACGACCCGGCCCGCCCCGAGGTTCAGGTGCCCGACCTCCGAATTGCCCATCTGTCCGTCCGGCAGCCCCACATCCATGCCCGAGGCGCTGAGGAAGCCCTTCGGGTACTTCCCGATCATCTCGTCATGAAACGGCGTGGCCGCGAGCAGCGTCGCGTTGCCGTCCTTCTTCGCCGTTTTCTCGCCCCCGGGGTTCACACCCCAGCCGTCTCGAATGATGAGCACCACCGGTTTCTTCGCCATGACGCGCCGCGTTTAACGCCGCGTCGCGGCAAGGTCCAGAGACAAGCCGTGGATTCGGCGAATCGCCACAAACCGGGTGTGTCGAACCGCCTTTTTGTGGATTGACAGCAAGCTGGACCATTGGTTCCTTCCTGTCCCCGCCGCGTGCGGGGAAATGCCTCGTTAGCTCAGTTGGTAGAGCAGAAGACTCTTAATCTTTTGGTCCTAGGTTCGAGTCCTAGACGGGGTACCAGGAAGGCCGCTTGCCGAAAGGCAGCGGCCTTCGCCTTTTCAAGGGCTACGGCGGCTTAGGATCGCCTGTCGAAGGGGGTCGCCAAAAACGCTGACTTGCCAAGCGATTGGTTTTCAGGCAATTGGGATCAGTTCCCCCTGAATGAAGAACGATCCCGACCTCCATCTCGATGATCTCGCGCAGCGTTTTGCGACGGGCAATCAACCGAGTGCGAAGGGATCGCGCCACCGCCGCCTGAGCCCCAAGGCCAAGGCGGTCCTGATCTGCATCGGCATCGCCGGAACGGCGGCGTTCATCGTCGCCGTCGTCCTCGTCGCGAGGGCCTGATCCGAGCCCTCAGGCCGCCGTGCCGTTCTCGATGATCTCGAGGAAGCTGGCGGGCTCCAGGGCCGCCCCGCCGATGAGCGCACCGTCGATATCGGGGCAGGCCATCAGCTCCTTGGCATTGCCCGGCTTCACGCTGCCCCCGTACTGGATGCGGATCTTGGCCGCGGCGTCGCCGCCGAACATCTCGGCCACCAGCGAACGAACGAAGGCGTGCGCCTCCTGCGCCTGCTCGGCCGTGGCGGTCACGCCGGTACCGATCGCCCACACCGGCTCGTAGGCGATCACGACGTTGGCCAGACCTTCCTCGGTCACGCCTTTCAGGCCGACGGTCACCTGCCGGCGCAGCACCTCCTCGAGCTTGCCGCCCTCGCGCTCCTCGAGCGTCTCGCCGATGCAGAAGATCGGGCGCAGGTTGACCTCGAGGGTCTTCAGCACCTTGGCGTTGATGAACTCGTCGCTCTCGCCGTAGATCGCACGCCGCTCGCTATGGCCGAGGATCACGTAGTGGACGAAGAATTCCTTGAGCATCATCGGGCTCACCTCGCCGGTGTAGGCGCCCGAGTCGAACTGCGAGCAGTTCTGGGCGGCCAGTGCGACGGACGAGATGTTGCCGAACATCTCCGCCGCCTTGGCGATGGAAACGAAGGGCGGAGCGATGACGATGTCGCAGGGGAAGGTGGTGTGCTGGACCTTGGGAAGAATCGCCTTGGCGAAGTCCTCGGTCTCCGAGGGCCCCTTGTTCATCTTCCAGTTCGCGGCGAAGATCGGCTTGCGTTGCATGGTGGGATCGGTTGGGAGTTTCAAGCTTCGCTCAATGCCGCCACGCCGGGCAGCTCCTTGCCCTCCAGCAGCTCGAGCGAAGCGCCGCCGCCGGTGGAAATGAAGGTCATCTTGTCGTCGAGACCGAACTGGTTGACCGCCGTCACCGAGTCGCCGCCGCCGACGATGGTCACCGCGTCGGTCGCCGCCACGGCCTTGGCCACCGCCTCGGTGCCCTTGGCGAAGGTCGGAATCTCGAAGACACCCATCGGGCCGTTCCAGACGATGGTTTTGGCCGAGGCGACCTCCTTGACGAACAGGTCGATCGACGCCGGGCCAATGTCGATGCCTTCCCATCCGGCCTCGATCGTGCCGCCCTCGCCGAAGATGCCGCTTTCGCGCGTCTCGGCGCCTTCCTTGAACTCCTGGGTCAGCAACGAGTCAGGCGGCAGGACGAAGCGGACGCCCTTCGACTCGGCGAGCTTCAGGATGTCGAGCGCGAGGTCGAGCTTGTCGTTCTCGACCAGGCTGTCGCCGACCTCGTAGCCCTGCGCCTTGCGGAAGGTGTAGGCCATCGCGCCGCCGATCAGGAAGGCGTCGGCCTTGTCCATGAGGTTGGAGATCACGTCGATCTTTCCGGAAACTTTCGCCCCGCCCATGATCACCAGGAACGGGCGCTCGGGATTCTCCAGCTTGCCGACGAGATACTCCAGCTCGCGGGCGAGCAGGAAACCCATGGCGCTCTTCGAGACGTGGTGGGTCACGCCCTCGGTCGAAGCGTGCGCCCGGTGGGCGGTGCCGAAGGCGTCGTTGACGAAAATCTCGGCCGTGCCGGCGAGTTGCTTCGCGAAGGCCGGATCGTTGCCCTCCTCGTCGTCGTGAAAGCGGGTGTTTTCCAGCAGCAGCGCCTGGCCCGGCTCGAGTGCGGCACGCATCGCCGCGGCGGCGTCGCCGATGCAGTCGGGTGCGAGCTTCACCTCGGCACCGATCAGCTCGCCGAGACGCACCGCCGCAGGTGCCAGCGAGAACTCCGGATTCGCCTTCCCCTTGGGACGCCCGAGGTGCGAGCAGAGGACCAGTTTCGCCCCGCCCGCAAGCAGGTGCTGGATCGACGGCACCGCCGCGCGGATGCGGGTGTCATCGGTGATCGCGCCATCCTTGAGAGGCACGTTGAAGTCGACACGCATCAGGACTTCCTTGCCCTGCACGTCGAGATCCTGAATCGAGAGCTTCGCCATGCGCCGAATGCCGCACGGCCAGGCCCGGAGAGTCAAGCACCGCTTGATCGCATGCTCGTCAGCAATCGCCCTCTGATGGCGGATACGATTGCCGCGGACACCGACGCTGTCCGGATGTTCAGACCAGAGCTGCGCCTCGCAGCGATTTCACCCCCTCGGGGGATGGACTCACTTCTCCGCCTGCCATTAGCCTGTCCTGAACTTCCGGAAGTGGGTTCACCCACAACCCCGTCCCCGGCGCGGATTCCGTGTGAGTCCCCCAACACCAGCCATGACAGTCCGTAAATCCAGCTCGCTTCACTTCGCCATCTTCAGCGCTGTCTTCCTGGGTCTCGGAGCAACCGGTCTGAAGGCCGCAACCTCTCTTACCATCGGGTTTGACACCAACGGGAATGTCGAAGGATTCACCACCGTGAACGTCACCGGCGCCGGTCTCTCGGTCTCCGGCGGCCTGCTCTCGGGAACCGCTTCGTCAGGCGATCCCCGGCTGATCAAACAGGGTGCCGCCCCCATGGTGAGCAAACTCTCCGATGAAACGTGGAGCACGGTGGTGATGAGGGTCCGCGAAACCGACGAAACGTCGGCCACGGTGACTCCCTTCGATGCTACCGGAGTGCTCGCCGCCCTGCACGACACGAACTCGGGGAGTGGCGCGCTCGTGTCGAGCTTCCTGTCCGCTGTCGATTCCGGCGATGGTTTCTTCACCATCACCCTCGATATCTCCAACTTCACCGACAATGACATCCGCTACTTTCGGTTTGATCCAATCGGCGCCCCGGATGCCGGCGGCAACAAGTTCGAGGTCGATTTCGTCCAGATCAATGCGGTGCCCGAGCCGACCACTTCGTTGCTGGCTGGCTGCGGGGTTCTTCTGATTCTTCATCGGCGACGTCGCTGAACCAAGCCGGGGTTGAAGAGGCGGGCAGTTCGGCCGAGATCGAGACTTCCGCCCCGCCCCGCGGCGACGCATCTTCCAGCCATGGAGCGCGACGCCGATCTGCCCCTCGACCGCCGCCTGCGGCAGGAGATCCTCTTCGCCCGCGAGCGGATCTATCACTTCGCCCGCCCCACGCCGCTCGAGCGGCTCGACCTGCCCGGGCTCGATGTCTGGGTCAAGCGCGAGGATCTTTCCCCGATCAAGGCCTACAAGTGGCGCGGCGCCTGCAACCGCATGGCCGTGCTCTCGGAGGACGAGCGTCGCCGCGGGGTTGTCACCGCCTCGGCCGGCAACCACGCCCAGGGCGTGGCCCTCGCGGCCGCGAAACTCGGCATCGACGCCCGGATCCACATGCCGCGCCCCACGCCCCGGGTCAAACAGGAGGCCGTCCTCAAGCACGGTCGCGACCGGGTGAAGATCATCCTCGCCGGCGACAGCTACGACGAAGCCGTCGCCTCGGCCCGCGCCGACGAGGCGGAAAGCGGCGCCGTCTACGTCCACGCCTACGACGACCTCCAGGTGATGGCCGGGCAGGGCACGCTGGCCGACGAGGTGGTGCTTTCCGGCCACGGCCCCTTCGACCTCGCCTACCTCCAGATCGGCGGCGGCGGGATGGCGGCCGGGGTGGCCGAATGGCTGCGCACCTACTGGCCCGGAATCGGGTTGGTCGGCGTCGAGGGCGAGGGTCAGGCATCGATGAAAGCCGCGCTGGAGGCGGGGGAACCGACGCTGCTCGAGGAGGTGGACATCTTCTGTGACGGCACCGCGGTCCGGAAGGTCGGCACGCTGCCCTTCGAGATCTGCAAGCTCCACCTCGACCGTGTCGAAACGGTCAGCAACGCCGAGGTGGTCGGCGCCATCCGTGCGCTCTGGGAGGGCCTGCGCTGCGTCGCCGAACCTTCGGGCGCGATGGGCCTCGCCGCGGCGCTGAAGAACCGCGCCGAGCTCGCCGGCAAGCGGGTGCTGGTCATCCTCTGCGGCGCCAATGTCGACTTCCTCCAGCTCGGCCACATGGCGGCCTCCGAGGGCGCCTCGAAAACCCGCAGCCGCACCCTGCGCGTCCGGATCTCCGAGCGCGCCGGCACCATGCTCGACCTGCTCGACCGGGGATTCGCCGGCCTCACGATCACCGATTTCCAGTACGGCAAGATCGACCAGGCCGACGCCTGGCCGGTCTTCACCCTGGCGGCCGAGGATCCGGCCGACCTCGATGCGATCGAATCGCGCCTCGATGGCGGCGGTTTCGAATGGATCGACATCGCCGGTGCCGCCGACGTCCAGTTCCGCGCCATTCCCCTGCGTTCGGAACTGCTCGCGCACCCGCTCTTTCTCCGCCTCGACTTCTACGAGCGTCCCGGTGCCCTGCGGGATTTCCTCCACCAGCGCGTCCGAGACCGGGCGAACCTCTGCTACTTCAACTACCGCCAGTCGGGCGAACGCATCGGCCGCGCGCTGATCGGGCTCGATTTCACCGACGCCGCCAGCCGCGATCGCTTCATCGAGGAGCTGCCGGTCACCGGTGACGGCTACCGACGCTGCGAGCCTCTCGACCCCGGGGCCGCCGCTCGCCTCACCGGCACACCCGGCTGACGGGCCGGGCTGGAGCCTGTGGTCGGATTTGAACCGACGACCTGCTCATTACGAATGAGCTGCTCTACCCCTGAGCTACACAGGCTTGAGACGATTTAGGCCTTGTTATGCCCTCATGCTGCCCTGTTGCGCAGAATCAGGTGATCTCGGCCAGTCTTTCGGCGGGCGCTTGAATACTTCCCCCTTCCCCGGCTGGCAACGAAAAAGCCGTCCCCTGGCACCTCTTCTCCACGAGGCCTCGATCCAGTGCCTCGTCACCGGTCATCGCCATGGAGATCCCCGAATTGCGGGAAACCAGGCGCGTCTACCCCTCCCTAACAGTCGACATCCGAAGTGGTGAGTCCGCTCGACCGGGTGGTCGCGTAAAAGGCTGCGCCTCCCGCGATCACCGCATGGGAGACCACATGAAAGGGAGGATTACGTCCGCCAGGCACATCTTCGGAGGCCCGCTATCGGACGAATGTGAACGCCCCGCGCGCCAAGGTTCCTTCGCCGACGGCGACGGCTCCGACGGTGCACCACCAGGACAGCTTGAAGCCGGTCCGCTCGACCTCGGCGACCAGTTCCTCACGCGGAAGGGCCCAGGCGAGAAACTTCGTCTCCCAGCCGCTTCCCAGCAGCAACCGCTCCTTGTCCGCCAGCGGAAGCTGGATGTGGAGGACGCGATCCGTGACACCTGCCAACCGCCGGAGCATCGCCCGCCAGTCGGGGCTCGTGTGGGCAGAGCCAAGCGCCATCACCATCGAGAACCGGCGATCGTCGAATCCGTCGTCGCCCCAGAAGGTGACGCCTGGAACGTGCTTCGATCCGTGCTCCGCCACCACCGGCACCTCCGCCACGTGGTAGTCCAGCACCACACCGGGCAGGGCCCGCGACACGATGTGCCGGTAGACCCCCAGCCCGCCGCCGTAGTCGAGGACGCTGTTCTCCCCGTTGGAAAGCATCGACGCCGCGGCATGAAGGGCGGCGGTGACCGGTTCATGGACCTGGCCTCCCGCCCAGCGCTCCTCGGTCTTTGACGTGGAGCGGGTGACGAACTCAAGGCAGGACCCGGTGTCCCATCCCTGCACCTCGTGCCGCTTCGCAGCCTCGTCCCACGGCCCTTCGACTTCGACGAATTCCGCCGGACGCTTGCGCCGTTTCGATCTTTTCCTGAACACCTTCAACATCGTGGGCCCAAGCCTGCACATTCCCCGCGTCCCGTCCATCCCGCAGCATCCGAACTCCGCCGCGCCCTATCCTGCCAACACGCGTCACCACTCCCGCAAAACCCACAGCCCGTAGCTGCCGATTTCGCAAGCGCTCCAAGGGTCTCGTCACCTGCTTAGCAAGCCTCTCACCCGCCCGATCAATCGTTTTCATCCCTTCGGGATATTCACCGGCGAGTTGGCTTGAAGAAGCGCCATTCGGACCAAGGCACACTTGTTTTTCCCGCGAGGGGATTCATGTCAGCCGCTGAGCCTGATCACAGTGATTCTTAGCTCATCTGGCCCCAATATGGGAAAAAACATCAGGGCTCCTCCTCAATCTTCACTCGCCCGAAACGGGCGGGCTGACTGTCGGGCAATGAGGTGGGAAAGGGCACCTTGACCACTTCGTAATCCGGATCGTCGGAGGAGTCGGCAACAAAGTCCGGCGCGTCGGCGCTGTCGTAGAACGTTTCCAGGTCACTGCTGAATTGAGGCGTGTAGCGGAGGCTGCCCGAGGTGCCGTGATCATCGCGGCGGACGAAGAGCAGTTCGAAATCACTGCCACCAGCCGATTCGAGACGCGGCAAGCCATTGTCCGAACCGTCTGCAGCGAGCGGCTTGGCATCCGCGGCGGAGGGATTCGTGCCGAAGGCAAATTCCATCAGGTTGGGCATGCCGTCTGCCTCCGGATCGTCGGCGGGCCCCGTTTCTTCGCCGAAATCAAAACCGCGGATCCAGCTTTCGAAGAGGGAGGCCGGATGGGCGATTAGGACGAAATTGTCGATCCGGGCGAAACCGGAAGAGGTGGTTTCAATCGCAGCGAACAGCCGCTTGCCGGCGTAGGTGGCTGTCGCGGTGTAGACCGACGGCTGCGAGACGGCCACGTAGGAGTCCGAATTCGAGGTGCCGGAGGCATGCGTTACCAGGTCGGTCCGGGTTCCGGTAATCGTGTCGTCGTCGGTGACAAAGAGCGAGACGGCCACCTCGTCACCGGTGTCGTTCCAGTTCCAGTCGTCTTTCCAGACGTAGCTGATGTCGAAGCTGTGCCCTTCGACAATGGCGTATCCCGTGTCCGCGCCGAATCCACGGCCGCCAATGAGGGTGCCGTTCTGGCTGCCGTCGTAGGCAACGTCCGAGCGGGTTGCGACCTGGGATTGCTCACCCTTGGTGTTATACCAGACATCGGTCGAGCTGAAGTTGACTGCCTCGCCCGGGTTGGCGTTGAAGTCGCCGTTGCGGATGCTGCCCCCGATCAACACGATGGGTTCGGTGCTCGAAGCCACCGTAAAGTTCCAGCCGGTATCGTCCGTGATGCCGGCGAAACCGTTGCCCGCAAGGTCATCGAGAGCGGAGGCGTCGACTCGGACCGCGTAGGCCCTGCCGGCAAGAAGATCGGAGTCCGGATTGATGATCAACTGCTGGAAATCGATCGATACCTGCGAGCCGTCGGTGATGTCGATGATGTGCTCCGTGCCATCCGTGAGGTTCTTGATCGTGACCGAACCCGTGTCGGCCATGATGCTTTCATCGAAGGTCAGGACCAGATCGCTGCTTGCGAGAACACCCGTGCTACCGTCGGCCGGGCTCATCGAGCTGACAACCGGCCCGGTGGTGTCGGACGGATGTTTCCAGACCCGCACGTAGTCGACATAGGCGCTGGTCAGGTAACCGTCGGGCTCGCTCTGAAAGGTGCCGATATCGCCGAAACTGGCCCCACAGGAGAGCCAGAGCCACTCCTGCACCCGCGGCACCCAGTCGCCGGTGTAGGTGGTTTTCAGTTCGCCGTCGTAGTAGATCTTCAGGACGTCGGGCGTCCATTCCATGCCGAATACATGGTAGCCGGCATGGAGGTTCGGTGTGTCATATTGCTTGGTGTTGGCGTTTTTTCCGGCGCCGTAACCGTCGATCTGCACCACCGCCTTGGTGTAGTCGCCGAACCAGGCCGACTCGAATATGTCCACTTCGGCGCCGTCCGCCGCGCTGTCGTCGTCGGGCGCACCGCTGCCCATGTTCGCGCTCTGCAGCCAGAACGCGGTGTGCGTGTCCTTGGTGTTGTCGGCGACCTTGATGCGCGCCTCGAAGTAGCCGTAGGTAGGCTCATACTTGCCATCGCTGCTGACTGAGCCGCAATACATGGTGTTGGCGTCGTGCTTGGTCGCGTCGAGCACAAGATTGCCGTTGCCGTCGAGCGAGACGTTTCCCTCGACCCACCACCAGTCGTGAATGCCGCGGTCCCAGCGCGGGTCCCGGCTGCTCGTGCTGACATCGATGCCCCATTTGGAGGTATCGAGCGCGGTGCCGTCGAACTCGTCGCTGAATTCGAGTGTCCAATCCGTGCCGCCGCTCAGCGGCATGACGCCGCCCGGGGTGGCGGTGTCGATCGGGAGGAGCGCCTCAGCAAAGCGTTTGCCCAGTTCGATCTGCCCTGCCGTATCGAAGTGAAGATCGTCCGACTTGATTGATAGGTCGTTGGTCGTTACCAGCAGATTCAGCGTGTCGGCCGCCGCGACGGCTACCTGGGCATCCTGGATCGTCTGCAGCGCAATCGGGTCGATGCTGGTCTGTGCATCCGAGAGTTGGCCAATGGCAAATCTCAGGTCGGGCCCATAGGTCGCTCGGATGTCGGCAATAAAATCGGTAAGGAGGTTCTGATAGTCGGCGTGCCGGCCATCGAAGGCATCCTTTTCGCCCTGCTGCCAGATCATGCCTTCAAGGACGATCTCCGCATCGGGATACGTCACGGTGAGCGCCTGCAGGGCGGACTCCACCGTATTCTGGAAGGCCGCGTATTCCGGTCCGTCGTCGGTGAGGCTTGCGTCGCCTCCAGGCAGCCAGTCGGTGTTGAGGCTGGTTCCCCCCTTCGCATATTTAATCAGGGCGATCCGGGTGGTTGGCGACCCGATCTTGTCGTGCAGCACACGCCCGGACAGCAGTTCCGGGCCGAATCCTCCATCCGCTCCGCTGCCCACATCAAGCGCTCCCCAGGTATCGGCCGGCATCTCCAATCCACTGTTTCCCTGGCGGAATAGGACATCGGGAAAGGGCGATGCCAGCTCGGAGCTCAATTCGCCACTGTCGCCCTGCCCCCTGGCATTCGACTGTCCGGCCACGAAGTATACGGAGATGCGATCGATGGCATCACTGCCGGAGGCGGTACCCTCGAAGCCGAGTTCCCGCAGACCCACCCACTCGTTTGCATCTCCCATCTGGTTGTTGGTAAGCCGGAATTCAACCGAGCGGACCTCACTGTAGGTGGATGCGAAACTGAATGTTTGCGAGTTGATCGGCCCACCAGGGTCTGGTCCGATGACAGCCGTTCCGTTGTAGGCCGGTCCGATCTGATTTCCGCTGCCTCCGGTCCCATCATAGAAGGTCAGTGAGAAGTCCTTGACGCCGCGTTGCCTCGGGCCCGTGGCGCTTGGATGGGTGATGTTCCAGAGGTGGAAGGCCTCGATATCCACCGCGGCGTCGAATTCCAGGGTGATCGTCATCGGAAATCCCGCGCTCGGCGGCTCGGCGCTGGCGTAGGCCACCCCCAGGTTTGACAAGGTGCCGTCAGCGGTGTCGGCCGCACTGGTGAGGTCCTCGTCGAAAAGATATGCCTCATTGTAGTCGTCATCATTCAAATGACCACCATCCGTGGAGGCTGAGTCCGGGTATATGAATTCTGCCGCCGAAGGCAATTGGGATGACAAAAACGCAAGAAACAGCCAGGACAGTTTCCCCTGACGCAGAGCGCCAGGAGTCTTGCAGGACTCGGGACCGGAGCGAGCAGACCGGCTACGCAGCAACTGGACAATCATTGGCAATCGCTTCATGAATGCGAGACAATCCATATCAAAGGAAATGAATGCCCCCGGATCGAGGGAAGGTTGTAACTTGACGACGTTTCAGGAGGGTGGACATGGCAGAGCACCGGCGGTGCGATCACATGACAAGGCCAGAGATCACCGCCTCCGGCTCTGCGAAATCATCGACGCCCCCCGCTCACCGGCGGCGGCGCAGCAGCAAGCACAGACCTGCCGCGCCAGTGAGAAGGACCGAGGATGGCTCGGGGATGACCTCGAAGCCGAGCTCCCGCAGACCCACCCATTCACTCGAGTCTTCCAGTTGATTGCTGATCACCTGAAATTCCACCGAGCGGACCCCGTTGTAGCTGGATGCGAAGCTGAATGTTTGTGAGCTGATGGTCTCACCGGGATCCGGTCCGATGACGGCCGTTCCGTTGTAGGCTGGTCCGATCTGATTTCCGCTGCCTCCGGTCCCATCATAGAAGGTCAGTGAGAAGTCCTTGACGCCGCGTTGCCTCGGGCCCGTGGCGCTTGGATGGGTGATGTTCCAGAGGTGGAAGGCCTCGATATCCACCGCGGCGTCGAATTCCAGGGTGATCGTCATCGGAAATCCCGCGCTCGGCGGCTCGGCGCTGGCGTAGGCCACCCCCAGGTTTGACAAGGTGCCGTCAGCGGTGTCGGCCGCACTGGTGAAACCCTCATCGAAAAGATCGGCCACCTCGTAGGAATCGTTGTTCAACTGGCCTCCATCCGTCGAACCGGAGTCGGGGTAGATGAAGGCGGCCATCAAAGGCAGTTGGGCTGAGAACAACGCCAAAACCAACGCTAACGGTTTCCTTGGACACAGAGGAGGTCGGCCATGTCGAAACTGTGAAATCAATGCCGATCGCTTCATGGATTCTTGGAGTTGAAGTTTGTGGACTTCGGAGCACGTGCCCACGTTGCGTCGAGACTCGGCCCAAACGTCGCAGCCATGCAAAACGAATAATTTTGCCACCTGACCCCGAAATCGGGCAGTCTTGGGCATGGCGGATTTCCGGGTGCGCACGGCGACGGAGCAGGTGGCGGATCATCTGCGCGAGGCGATCAGCCACCGGCAGTGGGGCGGACGGCTGCCGGGCGGCAGTCGCCTGGCCCGGGAACTCGGGGTGGGCAAGAGCACGATCGAAGGGGCGCTGGCCCGGTTGGAAGCCGAAGGCCTCCTGATCCCTCAGGGAGACCGTCGGTCCCGACGGATCGCGGCGGACCGTGCCGGTCGCGAACGGAGCTGGAACATTCAGATTCTGCTCTACGAGGAGAGCGACCGGAAACTGGATTTCCTGGTCGAGATCGCCTACAAGTTGCAGCTGGCCGGGCATTCCACCGCATTCTGCAACAAGACGCTGACCGGCTTCGGCATGGATGCGAAACGGGTGGCCCGCTATGCCGATGGGATCGGAGCCGATGCCTGGGTGGTGGTCGGGGGAAGCCGTGAGATCCTGGAGTACTTTGCCCGTCGGCCGGAGCCCGTCTACGCGTTATTCGGGCGTCAGAGCCATGTTACGATGGCCGGAAGCTGGGTCGCCAACGCATCGACCCTGGTGGCGGCCGTGGAACATCTCATCGCTCTCGGGCACCGGCGCATCGTCACGCTGACCCGCGAAGAACGCCGCCATCCCGGTCCCGGCCGGTTCGAGCGGCTCTTCCTGGAGACGCTGACCCGGCATGGCATCCGGTCCGGGGCCTACAATCTGCCGGATTGGGACGAAGGCCCCGGGGGATTGCAGCGCTGTCTGGATGCCCTTTATCAGGTCACGCCGCCCACGGCGCTCGTGATCGCGGAAGCGCACCTGTTTCTGGCGGCGCAAATCCATTTGGCCCGACGCGGTATTCTGGCTCCGCGCGATGTCTCCATGCTGTGTTGTGACTCGGATCCGGCTCTCCGCGCCCTCGAACCGATGGCCACCCACATCCGCTGGGAGCCGGAGCCGCTGGTCCGCAACGTACTCCGCTGGGCCCATCAGATCAGGCAGAACAAGCAACCGCGCCGCAAGTCGGTGATCAAGGCGGAGTTCGTGAAAGGCGGCACCATCGGGCCCGTGCCGCGATAGCAACACCGCACCGGTGTAAGGTTCTTCGGGAGCGGGATCACTCCGGCTTCCGGGAATCTCACGACTCCAATCACATCCGGAAGCAGCAGCGGGGGAGCCCGGGATGGTGTGGGTTCATGCCGCCGCAATGCAAATCCGCCATCGACAAAACCGGCCGCCCGACCAAGGTCCGAAGCCGTGCTTTTCCGCAGCCTCTGCCGCCACGCCGAAATCGGCTCCAATTCCTACCTCGTCGACACCGGCAGGGCGCGCGTCGTTCTGGACGCCGGCATGCACCCGAAACACGAAGGCCAGGAGGCAATCCCGCACTTCGAGTGGCTCGATGAGGGCTCGGTCGATGCCGCGGTGATCACCCACGCGCATCTCGACCACATCGGCTCGCTGCCGGTGCTGCTGCGCGACCAGCCACAGGCGCGGGTGTTTTTCTCCCAGGCCGCCGCCGAACTCGGCTTCGCGATGCTGCACAACTCGGTGAACGTGATGCAGTCGAAGCGCACCGAACTCGGCATCACCGACTATCCACTCTTCACCCACCGCGAACTCGACGAGATCGAGGCCGCCGTCGAGACCCGCGCGCTGGAACGTCCCTTTGATCTCGACCCCGAGGGATCGATCCGCGCCACCTTCCATGACGCCGGCCACGTGCTCGGATCGATCGGTGTGACGATGAAAACCGACGGCCACACCCTGCTCTACACCGGCGACGTGAACTTCGAGCCGTCGACACTGATCAAGGGCGCCATGTTTCCCGAGGAACCGGTCGACACCCTGATCATCGAGACCACCCGCGGCGCCAGCCCGCGCGGCGAGGACTACTGCCGTCAGGCCGAGGAGGCCCGCTTCGCGGAAACGATCGCACGCACCCTGCACCGCGGCGGGTCGGTGCTGATCCCCGTCTTCGCCATGGGCAAGACCCAGGAGGTGCTGACCATGCTTCACCGCTTCAAGCGCCGCGGGATGATCCCGGGCCGCGCGCCGGTGGTCATCGGCGGGCTTTCGACCAAGATGACCGTGATCTACGACAAGTATGCCGAAGGCCGGACGCGACGCAGCGACGACGACTTCCGCATCCTCAAGGACATGGACCTCAAGGCCGGCAGCCGCCGCCGCAAGCGGGCGCCGATCATCCCCGAGGCCGGCACCATCTACTGCCTGTCGAGCGGCATGATGACCGAGAAGACCGTCTCCAACGCCTTCGCCCGGGCCGGGTTTCTGGAGAACCGGAAGAACTCGCTGCTCTTCGTCGGCTATGCCGATCCCGACTCGCCGGCCGGGCACATCCGCGCGGCGGCCCACGGCGACAAGATCGTGCTCGATCCCGCCCATCCGCCGGTCCCGTTCCGGGCGGAAATGGATGTCTTCGATTTCAGCGGCCACGCCACCCGCGAGGACCTGCTCGCCTACGTGAAGAAGGTGCGGCCGAAGCGCACCTTCCTGGTCCACGGCGATCCCGAGGCCAGTGGATGGTTCCGCGACCGCCTGCGGAAGGATTTCCCGCAGACCGAAGCGATCATCCCCGAGCCGGGGCTGAGTTACGAACTGGACTGAGCGAGCGCGTCGGAGACCTCGTCGGCGAGTTCGAGGAGGTTGCCGGGACCGAAGAACTCGAAGTGGCCCAGGTCGCGGACGGCCTCGACGACCTTGCCACGGGTCAGCGGACGGTCATCCACCGCGGCGGCCCACTCGTGGTTGCCGCGCCAGACGTTCACCGGCGCCTCGACCGGGTCGAGCGTGGCGGCGTGGGCGAGCACCGCGTGCTGGAGGTGGACTCCGAGCACGAACTCGATCAGCCGCGGATCCAGCAACTCGGCCAGCTTCGGCCGGCTCTTGAACCAGCGCTTGATCCGTGCCTCGCGCACCTTGCCGGAAACGCCCATCAGGTCGCCGACGAGGTTCTCCAGGTCCTTGGTCAGGGCCTCGTCGTTGAGCACGTCGTCGCCAAGCAGTTCGCCGAGCAGCACGAAGATGTCCTCCAGGTGCCAGCGATAGACCTCGTCGCTGCGCTCCTCGGGAACGGCCGCCACCGCCTCGAGCGGGTCGACCATGCCAAGCCAGGCGACCTTCCTCCCCCGCTCCTCCATCTTGCGGGCGACGGCGTGGGCCATCAGCGCCCCGAAGGAGAAGCCGAACAGGTGCAGATCACCGCGCGGCTGGCGCAGGGCGATCGCATCGGCGTAGGCGGTGGCCATGGCGTCGAAGTCCTCGAATTCGCCGCCGTCGCTGAAGAACACGCGCGACTGCAGTGCCACGGCGGGGCGGTCCTCCGGCAGCCGGGCCGCGAGGCCGTCATACATGCTGACCAGGCCGCCCGCCGGGTGGATCATGAACAGGGGCTCCCGGGTGCCGGCCTTCTTGAGGTCGACGAGGCAGCCTTCCGGAAGCGTCATCGCCGCAGTGCCCTCCTGGCGGTCGGTGCCGCCGGACGCCGCACGCTCGGACGATCCGCTTTCGGCCGCTCCGCCGGAAATCATCTCCAACAGGTGAGCGGCGACGTCGGCGAGCGTCGTGCCCTCCTTCATCTTGGTCGGCGGGACCGAAAGCTCGAACTGGCTTTCCAGACGCATGAGCAACTCGAAGGTCATCAGCGAGTCGAGGCCGAGCTGGGTAAGCGGACGGTCCTCGCGGATCTTCGACGGTGACGAACGCAGCACCTTGGCGACCTCCTCCTTGAGCATGGTCGTGAGCAGGGACCGACGGGCGCCGGGGGCCGCTTCCATCAGGATCTCCCGCGCCGAGCGCGCGCCGGTGTCGCCGCCGTCGTCGCCCGCGTGGCGGAAGACCTCCTCGTAGCGGGACGACTTCTCGAGCTGCGGATGGGACGAGCGGAACGCCTTCCAGTCGATCGGGATCACCCCGGTGTGGACGTGGCGGTTGACCATCAACTGGGCTAGCAGCTCGAGCCCGCGCGCCGGTGGCAGCGGGATGATGCCCTGGCGGGTGAGCTTTTCGCGGAGTTTCTCGTCGGCCGCGGCCACCCCGACCTCGCCGAGCTGCCCCCAGTTGACCGTGAGCGCCGGCAGGCCGAGCGCCTTGCGGTAGTGCGCCATCGAGTCGAGGAACGCGTTCGCCGCCGAGTAGTTCCCCTGCCCGGCGTTGCCGAGCGCGGAGCTGACGGAGGAGAACATGATGAAGCAATCCAGCTTCTCGCCGAGCGTCGCCTCGTGCAGGTTCCAGGTACCCTGCACCTTCGGCGCCAGCACCCGCTCCATCTGCTCGGGGCGCATCCGGCTCATCGTCTTGTCGTCGAGCACCATCGCCGAGTGGAGAATGCCGCCAAGCCGCACGCCCGACTTCCTGATGCGTGCCAGCAGCCGGTCGACGTCCTTGCGCTTGGTCACGTCGACAGCGTCGAAATACACGTGCGCTCCCTTCTCGGGTGCCTCGCGGGCGATGCGCTTCAGCTCATCGTCCGGACGTCCGCTGCGGCTCACCAGGTAGAGGTGGCGCGCTCCGCGGGCCATCATCCACAGCGCGGCCTCGCGGCCGAAGCCGGTGAGTCCGCCGGTCACGACGTAGGCGGCGTCGCCGCGGAACAACTGGCCGGGTTCCTTCGGCTTGGGCAGGGGCCCGACTTCCGAGCCCTGGGCGCTGAGCACGATCTTGCCGATGTGGCGCGCCTGGGCCATGCAGCGGAACGCGTCCTTGGCACGGCTCATCGGGAACACGCGGTGCGGCAGCGGCTTGAGGTCGCCGCTTTCAAACTGCCGCGTCACCTCACCGAGCAGGCCGCGCAGGCGCTCGCCGCCGTCGTTCATCGCCTGGCCGAGATCGACGACCGACATCGTCAGGTTGTGGCGGAAGGGCCGCAGGCCGACCGGCGTGTTGCCGTAGATGTCGCGCTTGCCGATCTCGATGAAGCGGCCGTAGGGCGCGAGACAGGAGAGCCCCTTCTCGATCGCCTGGCCGGCGAGCGAGTTGAGGACCACATCGACACCGCGTCCGCCGGTCACCTCGCGGACCTGGTCGGCGAAGGTCACCGAGCGGGAATCGAACACGTGCTCGACGCCGAAGCGGCGGAGGAACTCGCGCTTCTCCGGATTGCCGGCGGTCGCGATCACCTTGCCGCCGAGGGCCCACACGAGCTGGATCGCCGCCATGCCCACGCCGCCGCTGCCGGCCTGGACCAGCACCGTTTCTCCCGGCTGGAGTTTCGCGAGATCGACCAGCGAATGGACCGAGGTCATGAAGGCGACCGGCAGCGTGCAGGCCTCCTCGAAGGTCATGTCGTCCGGCACCGGGAGCAACAGCTCGCCGGGCACGGTGAGGTGCGACCCGAAGCATCCCGCCCCGAGCGAGATCACCCGGTCGCCGACCTTCCAACCCTTCACCCCGGGACCGACGCGCTCGATCACGCCGGCGCACTCGTCGCCGATCAGCATGTCGATGTCGCTGTCGGACGGGTAGATCCCGAGCGCCTTCATGACGTCGCGGAAATTCAGCGCCGCCGCCTTGATCGAGATCTCCACCTGGCCCTCGCCCGGCTTGCGCCGCGGGGCTTCGACGAAGGTCATCGAGTCGAGGATGCCCGGCGACAGCACGTCGAGGCGGTATCCCTTGCTGTTTGATCTTCCGTTCCTGGCGACCAGCTCCTTGCGCTGGAAGCGCAGGGCCATCCGTCCGTTTCGCCGCAGCGCCACCTCCTCCTCGTTCGAGCCCGAGCGGATCTCGGCGACGAGGCTTTTCGCGGCGCGGGCATCGACCACGGGCGGCAGGTCCACGAGGCGCACCTTGATCCGCGGATTCTCGGAAACCATCGTCCGGCCGGCACCGATCACCAGCGCCCCGGCGGGGTTCAGCGACTTGTCGCCCTCCTTCAGCGCCTGGGCACCCCGCGTCAGCAGGGTCAGCGCCTTGGGCAGTTCGTCCTGCGTCGGAGGCAGGGCACGGGAAATCGCGAGCAGCGGGGCGGTGGTCAGCGTCCGGGCCGCCTCCAGCGCCTCGGTCGACAAATCGCCGGCGTCCGGCAGGTCGAGGCTCCAGCCGTAGATCAGTTCCAGCCGGCTCAGCGAAAAGCGCCGGTCCAGCTCGCGGAAGAGCCGTGCGGTTTCGCGCAGGTCGCCGGGCCGGATGACATAGCCGCCGTCGCCCTTCCGCGCGAAGCGCTCGCCGCGACCGACGCGGATCACGAGGTCCTTCAGGTCCTGTGCGAGTTCCTCGACAACCGGGTCGAGCCGGCCACCCTCGTCGGTGAAGACCACCCGCACCACCGAGGGATGGTGTTGGAGCATCTCGAGCTTGAAGGGGTCCCTGCGCTGCAGCCGACGCTTTTCCGGAGCACGGGCCGCGGCATAGACCCGGCCGAACGACGGAGCCCGGTGCACCGACACCGAGTCGAAGCCCAGCGCCCCGAGTTCCTCGGAAAGGGCGCCGACGGATTCGGCCCGCGCAGGCAGGAAGCGTGAGGCGGTCTCTTCGCCGAAGCCGAAGGCAAGCCGCGCCCACACCGGCGGGTCCACCGTGGCTTCCAGCAGGCAGAGCCCGCGCGATTTCATCGTGCGCAGCAGCCGGCGGGAACCCTTCTCGGTGCGCGCCGCCCCGGCCTCGCCACCGAGGACGATCGCCAGGTCGTAGCGCTGAGGATCGAACACGCCCTTCGCCGGGCCCTTGGTCAGCCCGGAGGTCGCATACTCGACGAAATGGTGGTCGAAGAACTTCTGCTCCGCCATCGCGGCGCGCTTCTCGTCGGGCTCGGCGAAGACGACCTTGGTGCAGTCGGGATCGAAGCACGAAAGGAGTTCCGAAACCGCGCCACCGCTGCCACCACCGAGCACGAGCACCTCCAGTGGCGTGCCGTCGGGAATCGCCTCGAGCGAGGCCTTCAGTGCGTCGCGCAGGGCCAGGTGCTCGTGACGCACCGTCGGCGAGTCCTGCGAGAAGTGCTCCTCGAGCGAAATCGATCCGGTCGGCATCAGCACCTCGCCGACCCTCCTGCGGCCGCGCAGCACGGCCGGCAGCTCGCTGCCGAGCCGCTCGACGAAGAAGGCCTCGGGGTAGGCGTCAGGGAAATCAGAAAGCAGCTTGCGGAACGCGGCGCCCGGCTCGGGCTTCGACTTCGGCAGCTTGGCGCCCTCGATCAGGTCCTCGAGTTTCTCGCGGACCGGCTGGCGCCGCCTTTCGGTTGCCGGCAGGTCCACCAGGTGCGAGACCGCAATGCGGTCGAGCGCCCGGTGCAGGCGGTTGAGGCGCTTCTTCACGCCGGCGTCGGGCTCGGGCCACACGGGCTCGGGAAGCAGGACCTCGCCGGTCTCCACCTTTTCCAGCGGCGCCTCGATCCAGGCGTTCTGGTAAAGGCACTCCTCCGCGCTTGTGGCGCGGAATTCCTTGGTCCGGACGACGGCCTGGCTCTCGAGGCCCTTGATCTCGGCGATCAGTTCGCCGTTCTCGTCCTGGAGGTCCATGTCGCCCCGCAGCGTCTTGCCGCCGCAGTGGACGATGCGGATGCGGCAGTAGAACTTCCGGCCCGTCGCCGGACGGAAGATCCGGTACGAGTCGCAGTAGACCGGCATGAACCCGGTCTCGCGGATCAGCGAGAAATGGCTCGGCGCCGAGGACGGCATCGCCTGGAAGCAGCAGTCGAGCAGCGCCGGGGGCAGGTGGAAGGTCTTCGCGGTCCGCTCGACCACCGGCGGAATCTCGAACACCGCCAGCGATTCCTCCTCGCCGTGGTAGAGCTTCTGGATGCCGCGGAACTGCGGCCCGTAGCGGAGCCCGACGAAGTCGCACGTACGATAGATGACGTAGCCGGGAATCTCGCTCTCGGCGCGGTCCATGATGCTTTTCGGATCGAAGCGCTCGGTCGGCACCGGCATGTTGTCGGGGCGGAAGTTGCCCTTCACGTGCAGCGTCCAGTCGTCCGACGCCTCGTCGCTGCGGCTGTGGATCTCGAAGGAGGGGGTGGCCGGCTGGTGCCGGAATTCCATCGCCGTCGACTCGCCCGCGTTTTCAGGAAGGAACAGCGCCTTCACGAAGTCGACGTTCTCGACGCGGACCGGCACGTCGCCGTGCATCTCGTGGGCGGCGGCGGTGGCGGCCTCGAGGTAGCCCGCCGCCGGGAACACCGGGTGGTCCTGAATGACGTGGTCGCGGAGGAAATCGTAGACCTCGAGGTCGAGCTTGGTGCTCCAGGTCGGCGAAGCGGTGGGTTTGCGGTCGGCCAGCAGCGGGTGCGGCACGTCCTCGACGCGGAGCTGGTGGTAGCGCGGCGGCTCGTTCCAGTGGCGCACGCGCCGGTAAGGCATCGTGGGAAGATTCTGGCGGCCGGCCTCGACCGGGAAGAGCGCCTGCCAGTTGATCGGCTGGCCGAGGATGTGAAGGCGTCCGGCGGCCCGCAGCATCGCCAGCCGCTCGTCGGTCTTGCGCTGCAGGGTGTGGACCACCGTGCCGCGGGTTTCCTTGTGCTCAAAGCATTCGGAAATCGACGCCGACAGCACCGGGTGCGGCGCGATCTCGACGAACAGGCGGTAGCCTTCGTCGATGAGCCCCTCGATCGCCCCGGCGAAGCGCACCGACTGGCGCACGTTCTTCCACCAGTAGTCGGCATCGAAGGTACTCGCCGCGGCCAGCTTGCCGGAGACGGTCGAATAGACCGGAATCGCCGGACGGCGGCGTTTCACCGTGCCGAGCTTCTTCAGAAGCTGGGCCCGCGCTCCGTTCATGTGGTGGCTGTGGAAGGCGTAGCTGACCCGCAGGAAGCGGTTGAAGACCTGGCGCGCGGAAAGTTCCGCCGCGATTTCCTCGAGCGGCTCGGCATCGCCGGAAAGCGTGACAGACTTTGGTCCGTTGATCGCCGCGACGTTGACCTTGCCGCGGTAGTCCTTGAGCAACTCGATCGCCTCGGCCTCGGTCAGCGACGCCGCGAGCATCTTGCCTTCCTGGTGCTTCGCCGCCTCCATGCAGGCGCCCCGCCAGAAGATCACCCGGCAGGCTTCCTCGAGCGTGAGCACGCCCGAGGCGAACGCCGCGGCAACCTCGCCGACGCTGTGGCCGACGGCCGCCACCGGCTTCACACCCCACGATTTCCACAACTCGGCGAGTCCGGCCTGGATCGCGAAGATGGCCGGCTGGGCGATGGCGGTCTCGTTGATCCGCGACTTCGTCTCGGTCTTGCGGAGTTCCTCGATCAGCGACCAGTCGCCCCACCGGGCCATCGCCTTGTCGCAGCGCTCGAGCACCTCGCGGAAGACCGGCTCGTGCTTCAGCAGGTCGCGGCCCATCGCATACCACTGCGGACCCTGACCGGAGAAGACGAACACCGGTCCCGGGTGCTCGATGTCCATCGGCGTGCCTTCCACCACGCCCGGCGCGGCCTCCCCTGTCTCCATCAGGTCGAGCTGCTCGATGAGCTCGGCACGGGTGCGGCCGACGGCCGCGGCGCGGTGCATGAAATGGACGCGCTGCGTGGCGGCGTCGAGGCAGACCTCGGCGGCGTTCGGCTCCGGCTCCGAGGAAAGGTGATCGCGGAATTGACCGGCGATTTCCCGAAGCGCCTCGGGCGATCCGCCGGAGATCGGCAGCAGGAAACCCGACGCGGCCGGACGGTCCGTCTTCGGCGCGGGCGTCGGACGGAAGCGACGCTTCGGAGACGGCACCCCCTGGAGAATGGCGTGGGCGTTGGCACCGCCGAATCCGAAGGAGTTCACCCCGACATACGGCTGGGCGCTGCCGTTCGGCATCTCCTCCATTTCGGTCACCACCCGCAGCTTGAGCTTCTCGAGGTCGATGTTCGGGTTGACCTCCTTGAAATGGAGGCTCGGCGGAATCTGCCGGTGATAGAGCGACAGGGCCGCCTTGATGATGCCCGCGGCTCCCGCACCCGCCTCGAGGTGGCCGATGTTGCCCTTCACCGAACCCACCGGGCACGGATTGTCGGCACGTCGCCCGTCGCCGAGCGCCATGCCCAGGGCATGGGCCTCGATCGGATCGCCGATCGGCGTGCCGGTGCCGTGCGCTTCCATGTAGGCGATCTTGGTGGCCGGAATGCCCGCCCTCCGGAGTGCCTCCCGGGTGAGCGCCTCCTGCGAGGTCGGGCTCGGCACCGTGATGCCGTTGGTCCGGCCGTCCTGGTTCGACGAGGTCGCCGCGATCGTGGCGTAAATCCGGTTGCCGTCCTTGAGCGCCTGCCCGAGCGGCTTGAGCAGCACCATGCCCGCACCCTCGCCGCGGACGAATCCGTCGGCCCGCGAGTCGAACGGCCGGCAGCGACCGGTGGCCGAGAGCATCGCCATCCGGCAGAAGGCGAGGTAGGGCACAGGACCGATGATCGAGTTCACCCCGCCGGCGAGCGCCATCTCGCAGTCGCCGCGCTGGAGGCTTTCACAGGCGAGGTGGACGGCCACCAGCGCCGACGAGCAGGCCGTGTCCACCGCCACGCTCGGGCCCTTGAAGTTGAAGACGTAGGAAATCCGGTTGGCCGCGATGCTGTGAACCGAGCCGGTCGCCATGTAGATGTCCGTCTTGCTCGAAGTGTCGAGGCCCGACTGCATCAGGTGGTAGTCGAAGGTCGAGACACCGGAAAACACCCCGACGTGCCGGCCCTTCTTGAAGTCGAACACCTCGCGCGCGTCCTCCAGCGCCCGCCAGGAACTCTCGAGCAGCATCCGTTGCTGCGGGTCGATGAAGTCGGCCTCACGCGGCGAGATCCCGAAAAACGACGCGTCGAAGCCATCGAAGTCGTCCACCAGCGCCCCCCACTTGGAGTAACTCTTCCCTTCGACACCCAGCTTGGGGTGGTAGAAGGTCTTCTTGTTGAAGCGCTCCTTGGGCAGGACCGTCACCGTGTCCTTGCCTTCGCAGAGGGTGTTCCAGAACGCTTCGGGGCTATCTGAGGAACCAGGAAAACGACAGCCGATGCCAACGATGGCGATGGGTTCAGAGGACATGCTCGCGTGAAACAGATGCAGCGGCGGACGGGAGGACTCCCGTAGGCGCCGCGGAGTCTGTATGCCGATTCATGGCGCCCCGACAAGCGGCTTCCGTGCCGGATTTCAACTTATGTCACGCGAAGGCAGATCAGGAGGCTCCCGTCCCCAGATTCTCGATCAGATCAGCCGATTCCCTGCGCCATCCTTCGGCATCGCAACGTGCCGCCGCCGCCTCGGCACCCCGGCGGATCTCGGGATCGTGCAGCACCCGGTCCAGCTCCCGCTGGATCTGGGCGGCATTCGACGTCAGCGTGTAGACCCAGCGACCGGCTCCCATGCGGGTGACCCGCTCGCCGTTGTCCGGATGATCGACCACCTGGCCGAGCACCAGTTGCGGTATGCCGTGCCGCAAACCGTCGGCCACGGCACCGATGCCGCCGCGATGCACGAGTGCGCGGCAGCGCGGCAGCACCCGCCCGATCGCGACCGGGCCCGACACGCAGTGTTTGCCCTCGATCCTCGGCGGACCTTCATGGTCGAAGGAAAGCAGCAGCGTGCGGCACCCGAGCGCCTCGCACGCCCCGAGCACCTGCTCGACCAGTTCGTCGGACTGCCGGAATGCGGACCCGCGGGTGATCGCCACCGGCGGATCCCCCGCATCAAGGAACTCCTCCAACGCCGGA
>CALGOH010000302.1 GCA_937957985.1 uncultured Verrucomicrobiae bacterium | reverse complement strand
CAGAGATGCTGAAGCTCTGGCAAAAATGCCAGAGGTGCTCTGTTGGGCGCTTACGTCTGGGGGATTGATTAGCTCCCCAGCGGGAGCCAGGCGGAAGAGCCATGTGGCATGACCGTCCCGGTCATGAGTCTGAGGCGCGCTGGAAAATGCGAAACCGTATGCGCCCATGAGCCCAATTCCTTCATGACCGGGACGGTCATGCCACCGGGAGGTGAGCCGGCATCGCACTCTAACGCGGTGCTATTCGATCTAGCGGGCCTCGATCGAGATCCTGCGGTACCACACGTCGTGGCCGTGGTCCTGGAAGCCGATGTGGCCGGTGCGCGGCAGGGCCTTGAGCGCCGTCTTGAACTTGTTCTTGGAGCCGTCGGGATTCCTGTTCGGCGTGTCCCAGCGGTCGAGATCGAGGTCCTGAACCTGCACGCCGTTGATGGTGACGGTGATCTTCGGCCCCACGCACTCGAGCCGGAAGGTGTTCCACTCGCCGGCGGGTTTCTCCGGCATGCTGGAGGCGGGTGAGGCGTCGTAGAGCGCGCCGGTGTTGTGGGTCGTCGGCTCCTGGCCGTGGGAGTCGAAGATCTGGATCTCAAATCCACCCTGCACCGGGTTGTCGGGATCGGTGCGGAAGAACACGCCGCTGTTGCAGCCCGGGCTGACCTTGTACTCCATCTCCAGCACGAAGTCGCCGAAGGTTTCCTTGGTCCAGAGGTAGCTGCCGCCCGGCTGGCGCGCGATCATCGGCGTGCCCTCCTTGTCCTTGATCACACGCCACACCGGAGGATGCTCGGGCTTCACCATCCAGCCATCCAGGTCCTTGCCATTGAACACCTCCTCCCCGGCGGCGACGTGGACGGTCATCGCGGCAAGGAAGAGGGAGATCGAACGGAGTTTCATGCTCCGAAGGGTGCCTCCCCCGCCCCGGAGGCCAAGGATATTCGGGAGGCGGCTCAGCGGGATTCGTCCCGCTCGCCGAGCGCCTCGTCGGTGATCGAGCGCCCGTCGGCATCGACCGGCACCGCCTTCTCACCCCCGCTCCCGGCCATCAGCGGCTTGCCGTGCGCGAGACCCACGCTGGCGACGTAGATGAGCGCCAGCGGCTTCTCCGATTCCCTGCCCAGCGCATTGAGCCGCTCCTGCATCGCCGCGACCTTGTCGGGATGCTCCGCCGCGAGGTCGGTGGTTTCGTAGGGATCCTCGGCGAGGTTGAAGAGGAATACGCTCGATGGGATCAGCGAGCGCCAGATGAGCTTCCAGTCACCCTGCCTCACCGCGCCGCGGAAGGGCTCCACATTGTAGATCACCTCGGTGCGCGGCGACGGCTTGCCCTCGGCGATGGTCTCCCAGACGTCCAGGCCGTCCAGCGGCTTGCACTTGCTCGTCGAGGCGCCCGCCAGTCCGGCGAGCGTGGGGTAGAGGTCCACCACGTGGATCATGCCGTCGACGGCCTGCGGCTTGATCCTGCCCGGCCAGTTCGCGCAGGCGGCCACCCGGCAGCCGCCTTCGAAGAGCGAGCCCTTGCCGTCGCGGTAGGGTGAGTTGTCGCAGGGCAGCTTGGTCTTCGAAAGATCGGTCATCTGCCCGGCGAACATCGGGTTGGTCGTGCCGCCGTTGTCGCTGTGGAAGAGGATGAGCGTGTTGTCGCGCAGGCCCTTCCTGTCGAGGGCGGCGACGACCTTCCCGATCTCGTCGTCGAGGCAGGTGACCATGCCGGCATAGATCCGGCGGGTCGGGTCCTCGATCTCGGGGTAACGGTTCACGTATTCCTCCGGCGCCTGGTAGGGCGTGTGCGGGGCGTTGAAGGTGAGGTAGAGGTAGAACGGCTTGTCGGCGCTCTGTTCGTTGATGTATTTCACCGCATCCGCACCGATGAGCTGGGTGGTGTAGCCCTCCTCCTTGAGCGGCTCGTTGTTCCGGAACCAGTCGCGCACGCCGGCATCACTATGGGTGTAGTAGTCGAGTTCTCCGATCATCGGCCCGTACTGGTAGTCGAAGCCGCGCTGCCTGGGCCAGTACTTGAAGTCCGCGTGGCCGAGGTGCCACTTGCCGATGATCGCGGTGGTGTAGCCCGCCTCCTTGAGACACTGCGGCATGAGGAATTCCTCCGTATCGAGCCCGTAGCCCGCCGGGCCGGGGATCACGATGGTCTGGAGCCCGTAGCGGAACGGATAGCGGCCGGTCATCAGAGCGGCGCGCGTCGGCGTGCACATCGGCTGCGCGTAGAACTGCGTGAGCTTGGCGCCTCCGGAGGCGAGTGCGTCGAGGTTCGGGGTCCTGATGTCCGCGCAGCCGTTGAAGCCGACGTCCCTCCAGCCGAGGTCGTCGGCGACGATGTGGATGATGTTCGGCTTCCGGTCGAGGGCCACCAGGGTGGACGGAACGACAAGGAAGCACGCGAACAGGAAGGCGGTGAGGTGTTTGGTGGGCATGATCGGATCGGATTAAGGCGCGATGGATACGATTTTCACCTTGAGATGCACAATCCGTTTTGCGCACAGGATAGGGGCTGAATCTGTCCGTGGCCATGGCTCGTCCTCCCTACCGGCACCTGGTGCACCGTCTCCGCAATCCCGACGAGTTCGAGGTCGCGGTGACGGGCGTCAGCCTGCGGGCGGACTTTCTCTCATCCACGGGCCCGCCGACGCGGGTCGAGCAGTTCCAATCGAGGGATTGGGCGATGGACTTCCACCAGGCCCATGTGAAGGCCCGCCTCTTCGGTCCCCTTCCGGACGACTGGGTGGCGCTCGGTCTCACCGTGAGCGCGGCGGACTCCTCGTGGTACGGCTTCCCGACAAGGTCCGGGGTGCTGATGTGCAATCCCCCGGGGGAACCCATCGACGGCTTCATCACCCCGGGGTTTTCATCGATGTCGGTCAGCATCCCGCGCGCGACATGGGACCGCGCCAGGATTCTCGCCGGGGCGGAGGATGCGGTCTTCGAAAGGTTCAGCACCTTCCGGGTCCCGAAACCCCTCCGTGCATCGATGGAGGCGGGCCTGCAGGGCGCCAGGCGCCTGCTGCTCGGGGCGGCTTCGGATGGCGGAACGGCGGAGTCGGTCATGCGGGGTACCGGCGAGCTGATGGAGTCGATCGCGACCAGCGTGTGGGAGATGGCGATGGCAGGCGGTCCGCGGCCGGACTCGCCCCGCAACCGCGGCCGGCTCGCACGGCGGGCGGAGGGCTGGATGCGCGACCATTTCTCCGAAACCATCCGCATCCCGGACGTGTGCCTGGCGCTGCGTGTGAGCCGCCGCGAGCTTGAATACGCGTTCCGGGGCACCTTCGACCAAAGCCCCCGTGAGTTCCTCCAGGCCCTGCGCCTGAACGCGATCCGCCGGGCACTGCGCCGGACGGATCTCCCGGTGACCCGGATCGCCCTGGATCACGGAATCGCCCACCTCGGGCGCTTCGCGGCGCAATACCGCCGACTGTTCGGCGAAAACCCGGGCGAGACGATCCGAGGGTGAAGCCACGGTCGCGCCCGGCTCCGGATTTTTCGCCTGTCCCGCGCCGTCGGCTGTGCTTTCTTTCCCCGCCCATGGCCACCCCGACCCTGCCAGACGCCACCGGACACTTCGGAGAGTTCGGCGGCATGTTCGTGCCGGAAACGCTGATGACGCCCCTCGATGAACTCTCGGCGGCATACGATGCGGCGCGCGAGGATCCAAGTTTCCAGGCTGAACTCGACGCGCTGCTCGGCGACTACTGCGGACGTCCGACGCCGCTCTATTTCGCCGAGCGATGGACCGAAAAACTCGGCGGCGCGAAGATCTACCTCAAGCGCGAGGACCTGCTCCACACCGGCGCCCACAAGATCAACAACGCGATCGGCCAGATCCTGCTCGCCAAGCGACTCGGCAAGACGCGCATCATCGCCGAGACCGGCGCCGGCCAGCACGGGGTCGCCACCGCCACCGTCTGCGCGCGCTTCGGCATGGAGTGCGTGGTCTACATGGGCAAGGTGGACATGGAGCGGCAGGCGCTCAATGTCGCCCGCATGCGGCTCATGGGGGCGGAGGTCCGCTCGGTCACCGCCGGACAGGCGACGCTCAAGGAGGCGGTGAACGAGGCGATGCGCGACTGGGTCGCCAGCTTCGAGCACACCCACTACATTCTCGGCTCGGCGCTGGGCTCGCACCCCTTCCCGATGATGGTGCGCGATTTCCACCGGGTCATCGGCCTCGAGGCACGCGAGCAGATCATGGCCAAGGAAGGACGCCTGTCCGACCTGCTGGTCGCCTGCGTCGGCGGCGGGTCGAACGCGATCGGCCTGTTCCACCCCTTCCTCGGCGATGAGAACGTCCGCATGGTCGGCGTCGAGGCCGGCGGCGAGGGCATCAAGCCCGAGCGCCACGCGGCGCGCTTCCAGGGCGGCAAGCTCGGCGTGCTTCAGGGCACCAAGACCTGGCTGCTGGCCGACGACGACGGCCAGATCGAGCTGACCCATTCGGTTTCCGCCGGACTCGACTACGCCGCCGTCGGCCCCGAGCACGCCTACCTCCAGAACATCGGCCGGGTCGAGTACACCTACGCCACCGACGACGAGGCGCTCGCCGCCTTCCGCGAGCTGGCGGAGGTGGAGGGCATCCTGCCCGCGCTCGAAAGCTCCCACGCCATGGCCTACGTCTCGAAGATCGCGCCCAGCCTGCCGCGGGATTCGGTCATCATCGCCAATCTCTCCGGCCGCGGCGACAAGGACGTCGAACAGGCGGCGAAGTACCTGCTGGGCGGAGCCTGAGTTTCGCCAGCGAATCCCCATTCCGTGGACCATCGCTGCGGCATATAAGCACTATTTAGCTACTTTTTATTGAATTCCTCCAGTCCGCGACCATGCTCCCGTCAGGAGGATGGCCATGAAGAAAACGATGACACTGAATCTCACCGCCCGCGAGATGGAGGTGCTGGAGGAACTCGCTGCGAAGAAGGATCTCAGCAAGACCGCGACGATGAAGCTCGCGCTGCGCCTGCTGCAGGCGGTCGATGCCAAGGTCCGGATGGGCGGGAAGCTCTACGTCGAAGACGAGGAAACGAAGGACAAGAGCGAACTCGTGCTGCTTTGAGATGGACGAATCCGCGGTCTATCTGCGAGACGGCGAGACGGGTGACCCCGTCGAGGCATTGCTGTGCGATGAGGTCACCGACGAGCACCTCCGGCTCTGGGACGACGGATGGGTCCCGACGCCGCGCACCAGAATCTCACCTATTTTGAGATGACCGAAACCCAGGCGGAAGCGTTCCGCCGCAACTGACGAGGAAGATGAAACTGAACTATCCAAAAGACTGGTTCCTGAAGAGTGCCGAGATCGAGGGTGATGCCGAGATCGGCGCGGGCGTGCCCCCCTGGGCTGCGGAACACGAGCCGGCGACAGTGGCCTGCGGCATCGCCCCCCGCATCGCCTTCGCCCATTTCGTCGCGCTGTGGCGGCGGAACCAGGGCTGGACACCGGACCGTCTCGCCTCCGAGGCCGGCATCGATCTTGAAGAGATTCTGGAAATCGAGAGCGACCCGCATTGCGAGCCCGAGCCGGACGCCGTGTTCAAGCTTGCCGGTGTGTTCAAGGTGGCACCCAAGGCTTTGATGGAGCTTTCTGGACTCAGGACCACCCAGACCCCGAAGCTCCGCGAAAAGGCCGTCCGTTTCGCCGCAAGTTCGGAGAGCATCGCCGAACTCGCTCCCCATGAGCGCGAGGCATTCGAAGCCTTCGTCGCCGCCCTCCGTGACGATTCGAAGGAATAAGAACCGCACCCGTTAGAAACCCGTTCTCCGACTTGGGTGATCGGCGCGCTCACTTCTTCCACCAGTCTTCCTCTCGCTCCCAGGGTTCGCGGATGGCGCCCTCCTTCGGCGGCCCCGCCTTCTCCGGTTCACGGTTTTCGTCGGCCACCTCTTCGAGGAGCTTCTGCACCTCGCATTCATGGGCTTTCCCGCGGCGGTAGATCGCGACGAGGATGAGCAGCACGCACCCGAAAGACAGCGCGAGCACCGCCAGCATCGCCAGCGCCAGCGCGTCCGACTGGGTGATGGCCGGAATCATGAGGGAAGGTCGATGACCCGCCGCATCGGGATCATGTTCGAGTACTCGAAGCCGTACTTGCGGAAGAAATTCTGCGACTCGGCCGAGATCTTGTCGGTGAGGATGGTGATCCGCAGGAAGTCCTTCTGGCGGGCGAATTCGACCACGTGCTCCAGCAGGCGGCCGCCGAAGCCCTGGCCGCGGTGGTCGGGGTGGATGATCACATCCTCCATCAGGATCACGAAGCCGCCCATCGCGGTCGAGATCGTGAAGAGGAGGTTGACCATGCCGATGATGCGGTGGCCGTTGCGCATGACGAAGATGCGCCCCCGCGAAGGCTGCTCGAGAATGAGCGCGAGCCCCCGCTCCTGGGCCGCCCGGTCGGGCTGGTATTCGCCCTGCAGCTCGAAAAGCTCCATCACCAGTTCCACCAGCGCCGGGAGATCCTCGATGGTCGCAGGTTCGACCCTCAGGGTGTCGCTGACGACGGACGGCGTGGGGCGGGCGGCGGCGGTCTCGGTCATCCTCGGGAGCCTGACACACCCGTCCGGGGGAGGCACGTCCTTTCGCTCCCGTGGTGGTTGAAAATTTTGTAATTCGGCGCCGATGGCGGATTGACAAGGTCCGGCCGATCCCTAGAGTGCCCGCCCGCTCCGCTGAGGCGCGGCCATCCATTCCACCGCCATGAGCAAACGCACCTACCAGCCCTCCAAGCGTGTCCGCAAGCGTCAGCACGGATTCCGCGCCCGCATGGCGACCAAGGCCGGCCGCGACATCCTGCGCAAGCGCCGCCGGAAGGGTCGCAAGCGCCTCCTGCCCAAGGGTGCCGAGCTGAAGTACGAGCGGCACACCACCCAGCACGGCCGCTGAACGGCCAGCGCTTCCGGGCCATGCGCCTCCCGAGGAAGCACAGCATGACGCGGCGGACCGATTTCCTCAGGGTCCGCAAGGACGGTCGGGCAAAAGCCGGCCGTTTCGTCGTTTTGAGCACCCTGGAGGATGTTTCACTCGATCATCTGATGGTCGGGATCATCACCACCCGCAAGGTCGGCAAGGCCCACGACCGCAACCGGGTGCGGCGCCGGATCCGCGCGATCGTCGGACGCCACGGCGACTCCCTCGCGGAAAAGCGGCGCTTTCTCGTCACCATCCCGCGACCGGGCTGCGCCGAGGCCAGCTTCGCCGATCTGGAAAAGGACTGGCTCACACAGGCCCGCCGCCTGTCCCTCCTGCCGAAGCCCGGCGCATCGTGACCTTCGTCATCCGAGTCCTGATCCGCTTCTACCAGCGGCTGATCAGCCCGGTGCTCCACGCGCTCGGCGGACCGCTGACCGGATGCCGCTTCGAGCCGACCTGCTCGCACTATTTCCTCCGGGCCGTCGAGATCCACGGCCCGTGGAAAGGCTCATGGCTGGGGATCCGCCGGATTTTCCGCTGTCATCCGTGGGGCGGGCATGGTTATGACCCCGTGCCGCCGCGCCGGGGGCAGGAAACGCCACCCGCCGAAGACTGAGCGCGACCCCGATTTTCCCCACCATGTACGACCGCAAGACCTGGATCGTCGTCGGCATCTGTGCCGTCCTGCTCGCCCTCAATTTCCACTTCGGCAGCAAGCGCGCCGCCGAGGAAGCAGCCAGACAACGCGAGACCGCCCCGGCGCCCGCGGAGGCGGTCGAGCAGCCGGAATCACCCGGCGTGCTGGAGGAAGTCGAGCCGGAACCCGCCGAAGTGGTCGATGCGACGCTCCACACCCTCGAGACGGACAAGACCCTCTTCACCCTCACCAGCCTGGGCGGGGGGGTGAAATCCGCCGAACTGAAGGATCAGGTCTCGCTCGACGATCCGGACACCCGCGTCACGCTCAACACCGGCGCGGCGGCCGCCGTCGGCGCCCTGGCCGAAGGCCCCGACCGCATGGAACGGGTCAACTACACCTACCTAGAAGCGGAGTCCGAACCCGGCCGGCGTGTCGTCTTCGCCGCCCGACACCCCTCCGGCCTGATCGTCAAGAAGACCTGGTCGCTGGTGGACGGGGATCTCCCCGGTGCTCCCTATCGGCTGAATCTCTCAGTCGATCTGCAGAACTCGAAGACCTCGAAGGAGCGCGTCCCGCTGGGAAATTTCAGCCTGTTCCTCGGTGAGGCGGGCCCGCTGCACCGCGGAGAGAGCGGCCTGACACCGTCCGGCTTCCTGTGGCGGGAAGACGACAACTTCCACTTTACCAAGGCCAGCAAATTCAAGGGCGGATGGTTCTCGGACGACAAGTCGTTGATCGTCGAAACCGTCGGGCAACTCGATTACGCCGGCGTTTCAAACCAGTTCTTCGCCACCGTGCTCAAGCCCGTCGAGGTCGCCGCCGGCGGCGTCTGGGCCAAGCCGCGCGACGTGCCATCGCCGGATGGTGACGGCACCAATGTCGCCGTCCGCGCCGGCATGGTGCTGCCGGACGTGGCGCTCGAGCCCGGCAGTGCCGCGGTGACGCTCAACTACGAGGTCTTCATGGGCCCGAAGGAGAACCGGATGCTCAACCGCATGGGCGACGGCTGGGGCGACCTGATGAACTACGGCTGGTGGATCATCGGCGTGTTCTCGTGGATGCTTAACTATGCCCTGGTCTACATCCACGACCTCGTCGCCAAGGTGTCCGGACCGTGGTCGTGGGGCATTGCCATCGTCGTCGTCACCCTCGTCGTCCGCACGCTGATGTGGCCGCTCTACGCCCGCTCGAACCGCACGATGAAGCGGATGGCGAAGCTCAAGCCGGAGATGGACCGGCTGAAGGAAAAGTATCCCGACGACCCGGCGAAGATGCAGCAGGAAGTCATGGGGCTCTACCGCAAGTACGGCATCAATCCCGTCGGCGGCTGCCTCCCGATGCTGGCGCAGATGCCGATCTTCTTCGGCTTCTACCGGATGCTGCAGTACGCCGTGGAACTGCGCGGGCACGGGTTCCTGTGGGTCGACGACCTGTCGATGCCCGACACGGTCGCCACCATCGCCGGGTTCCCGATCAACGTCCTGCCGATCATCATGGGTCTCTCCAGCTTCGCCCAGATGGCGATGATGCCCAACACCTCGGGCGACAAGACCCAGATGGCGATCATGAAGATGATGCCGATCATCTTCCTCATCTTCTGCTACAACTTCGCCGCCGCGCTGGCGCTCTACTGGACGACCTCGAACCTGTTCTCCATCGCGCAGACCTGGATCACGCAGAAGATGCCGGAACCGGAACTCAAGGAGCGCAAGGGCGCGCCGAGGAAGTCCTTCATGGAGCGCATGGCCGAGGCCGCCGAACAGCAGCAGAAGATGAAGCAGGCCCGCGGCCGCGTCGTCGATGACGGCAACGACAAGCCGAAGAAGCCACGCGGCCCGAGGACGGGGGGGTGATCCCGGCCGCGCCGATCACTCCAGCTCGGAAACCACCCGATAGATCCCACGAAGAGGTGGGGGCGACGGGTCGGTAAAGATCCGGACGCCACCAACCGGGACATACTCGGAGACGATCGGCACCCACTGGTCCGGATCCGGGTTCTCCACGAGGCGCTGAAGCGTGTAGCGTCGACCGGCAACAGTCCGCACCTCGACGTCGAAGCCGTCCGCGGACGTCGCAATCGATCCGATGACTGAATCGCCACCATCCGTCGGATCGGTGCCGAGCTCGAATTCCTCGCCGTCGCCCAGGCCGTCGCCGTCGGAGTCGATGTCGGGATCATTGAAAACGCCACCGTCGAAGATCGAGGGAAACTGTTCTTCATACTCGTCGGGGAAACCATCGACATCGGTGTCCACGGGCGGGGCGATCGACAACGGTGCGCTGAGTTCGGTCGTTCCTTCCAGGGCGCTGGTAACGGTTGTAGTCAACAGCCAGCCCAGCGGAGCCGTCGCCGGAAAATCGACGTCATAGCTGCCTGACCCGCTTCCATCGAGTACCACCACCGTCGTGCCGATGAAGAGATCCAGCTCCGGCGAGCTTGCTGACGGGTTGTAGGCGTAGAAGTCGACCGTGAGCGTTTCACCCGGCTGGCCGGTTACGGTGCCTTCCGCATGGGTGCTCCCTCTTTGCGCCGCTGTGACCGCGGTCGACGCCGCATGACTGGCCCTCTGGATCGCGCTACCGCAATCAACGAGCCGGTTCTGGCGCACCACGGCATTGCTTCCGCCTGTCGTCACGCTGACACCGGACCCGCCCGCATTGCGGATCGTATTGCCGATGACCGAGACAGCACTCTGGGTCACCTTGATGGCATCACCAGCCAATGGAAAATCACCGTCCGAGTCATCCGTTCCGATCCGGTTCTCTTCGATATCCACTCCCGACGAATTGTCGACCGAGACCGCATCTCCATCCAGGCGGCGGAAGGTGTTGTTGCTGAGCACGACGCCCTGAGCGGAGCTAATGCCGACCGCCGTCACTGCTGCGGCCGTCGATGGATGACCAAAGTCCGAATCGCTCACGCTTGCCTGCTGCACTCCCAGCAGCCGGACATTCGTCTGGGCCGCGGAGTTTATCGCGTTCATCCGCCGAACCGTGACAAAGTCGCTGTTTTCCACCCGGAGATCGTAGTCGCCTGTGGGTGTGCTCTGTGCTCCGGCCTCTTCGATGCCGTGGTACACGTTCTCCACCATCGCGGTCGCCACGTTTTGGATCAGGACCCCCTTTTCCGCCACAATCTGACTCGCCAACTCCGCAGTGCCGATCGAAACGTCGCCGCCCCTCTGCACCACCACTCCATTGGTGACCGGCAAGGCCTCTGCCCCGCCACGGGTGGTTCCTATTCGATTTCCAGCCACATGGACCAGCGTTGAATCGATGACCTCAATAGCGTTCTGCGCTGCTCCCGCCACGGCGTTCATGGTGCTTACTGACTCACCGCCGAGGGTTACCGCCTCCGAATTCTCCACGCACACTGCTGTCTGCATAACCGTGTCGAGTTGATTCTCACCCGATTCATCCAGATTGAAATTCATGTTCTGCAGCGTCGCCGCCACCTTCTCCGGCGCGGAGGGCGTACAGTCGCGAACCACCACTCCAACTGCCGCGTTGACGACCGACACCTGCTCCTGTGCCCCGAGCGTTACCTCTTCACAGCGCTCGAGCAGAACACCGATGCCCTGAACTGGCGAGGAACTGGTCCCGCCTCGTGTCGTTCCGATCAACATCGCCTCCATCGCCAGGTCTGCGCAGTCCTGCGCCTCGATCGCATTGCCTGAGCTTTGCGCAATCTCGAACAACTTGGACTGCGTGTCCGTTGTGATCTTAAAGTTCCTGACCTGTACAGCCCGGACTCCCGTCACAAGCTCTGTTCCCAGTTGCTCTGTTCCCTCGCGGTTCAGGTTGAGATGCATGTTCCGCAGCGCCAGTCCGGCGGCCGCACCTTCAGACGGATCGATGTTTTGCGCCAGCACCCCCGTCGTGGCGTTGATCACGAGCACTCCTTCACCGGCGCCCAGTTCGTTGTCCTCACCCCCGTCGACCAGGATCCCGGCACCCTGCACCGCCATCGCTACCATACCGGCCCGATCCGTGCCGATCCGGTTGCCCTTTACTTCAACTGCCGTCGAGTGGATGACCTCGTAGGCGTTCTGGGCGACCCCAGCAACGGCGTTCACGGTGTTCTCCGTCGCCCCTCCGACCGTCACCGCCTCCGAATCCTCGATGCAAGCAGCCGTTTCCATCCAGGTGCCCAACTGTGTTCCACCTCCCACATCGAGGTTGAAGTTCACGTTCTCCAGCGCGGCACCAACCTCCTGAGGCCCCAGCGGCGTGATGTTCCGCGCCACCACGCCCACCTGCGCATGCACCACAGAGACCGCGTCCGCGACGCCGACCCGCAGGTTGGAGCAATTCTCGGCCACGATCCCCGTCGTGGTGGTTGGCATCGGCGTGCTTCCATCCGGAGCCACCCCGAGGAAGTTGCTTGCCACGTGCAAGCCGTTGGTGGCCGCGGCGTCGATCCCGATCGTGTTGCCTGAAATCACGTTTCGGGCCGCCGCCTGGATTCCTCCCACCAGCGGGTCGGTAGCGTTCCGGATCCGGATCCCGATCCCGTTCCCGAGCCCCGCTGTCCCAGCCGCGTCGGTCCCGATCACGCAGCTCTCGACGACGTGATATCCACCCGAAACCACATCGATCGCGGCGGTTGGACACTCCGTGATCATGAGTCCGCGAACGGTGACGCTCGAGGCGTCCATCGTCAGCCCCACCGGTGCCGTGGCGCTTCCGCGGATCCGGACGCATCCCGATCCCGGCTGGGTGCCGCCATCGACGGTGACACCCTCCGTCACGACGGGCAGGGGACTGGCGGGAGTGATTTCCGGCGTGCCCGCTGCGGGGATATCGAAGGTGATGGTGTCGATGCCGGACTTGTCGTTCGCGGCCTCGAGGGCGGCACGGAGGGTGATCTGGCGGCCCGGGGTCGAGAGGTCGACATCGACGACGCCGTCGGCGGGGCTGGCGTCGCTCTCGTCGCCATCGACGTTTACGACCAGTTCGGTGGGAAGCGGAGCGACCAGTTGCGCAGACTCCGGGACGAATCCATTAATCTTGGTGGCGGTCCCGTCGAGGTGGGTCATCCAGGTTCCGAAGTCCGATTCCGCGCTGTTGCGGCTCCAGATGAGAGCGGATCCGTCCTCGGTCCAGGCAAGGGGCATGTCGCGCTTCGGAGGAAGCCCGTCACCAAAATCGGCGTTTGCGTTGTGGGAGATGACCTGCCTCGTGCCGCTGGGCAGAGAGACCACCACCACCTGGGCATGCACGTTGACTTGCTCGACCAGAACGCCCCCGACGGACCGGGTCTTGATGTAGGCGCGGGCCACCGCCATCTTGTTTCCGGTCGGATGCCACACACAGCGGGTGAAGCTTTCAGACATCTTGATCGATGCATTCGGGTCCGCGTTGATGTTTTCGAGCAGGATCTGCTCGCCGCCGCCCGTGACGTTCACGGCGTGGATGCCTTGGGGTCCCGTGTAGGCGATCGTGGTCCCGTCCGGGGACCACGAGAGGGCATTGGAGTGCTCCAGCCAAGTGATGGCTCGCGCCGATTGGTGGGGGTAAACCGCCGGTGCAATCTGGGTTTCACCGCCTCCCGGGTAGTCGCGCACGTAGAGCCGGTATTGGATCGGCTCGTCGCCATTCTCATCAAGATAGGCACGCAGATAGGCCAGCTTCGTGCCATCCGGGGACCAAACCGGGTTGAAGGAATGCTGCGCGATGAGGGCGGGATTCTGGCCGTTGAGATCCGCCACAACCACATCGAGGTGATACTTCGAGGAGAAAGAGGCGTCGGGGTCCGGGGTGTTGGCGAAGACATAGGCGACCTTGGCGAGGTCAGGAGAAATGCGGGCCTGGTAGGTGTTCTGATACCACCATGACCAGCCTCCGTCATCCACATCCCAGAAGCTAGTGCCGCCAGTGGCGCTGCCACTCTGGTCGCCGCGAACCTCTTGGAAAAGATAGGTCTTCTGGCCAACCTGGGCGTGGGACAGAGGTGTCAGGATCAGGGCGATGGCTACGAGTCGGTGAGAGCACAAACTCCGCAGGATCGGATGGGCTGGAGTGGGAGGGCTAGGACTCATGACTTGGGCGAAATGATCCTGACGAATCAGGCCAGAATTTCTGGTAGGCCCTCTTCGCCAGCGCCAGCCACCAGGCCGAGAATAGCGGCGAGCCATCCAAACAGGGGAGTATCTTCGGGCAATGCATGAGGACGGAATTTATCTTTCCTACGCGGACCGGTCTCTGCATTCAACCTCATAATCCCGTCTCTCAACAAGGTCCGGACAAACCGGGAATCTCAGCAAACCACGGGCAGTCTTCGGAGATTCAACGATTTCCGTGCCTTTCACGACTTCCGCGATTCATGCCAACTCACAGAACTCCCTGTGATAACGAAGGCGTGTGGGGCATTGGGAATCGGTCGCTTCCCGAAACGGACGAGGCCGAGTGCCTTCCCGCCATCTCTGCGTTGCTCGTTGCGAACAGGACAGGCCGGCCCGCACACCTCATTCCAGCTCGATCACCGAGACGTTGAAGGGCGGGTCGGTCTTCGTGTTGGTGAGCCATTCGCAGTCCCACCACCAATCCATGTTGACCACCACCAGGCGGTCGCCGTCGATGAGCACCTCGCAGGGCTGGTCGAGCAGGCCGCCCGTGCCGTCGGTGTCGCCGTTGGCATGCAAGGTCTTCACCGAGCCGTCCATCGCCACGACCTGCACGGCATTGGCCAGCATGTCGGCGACGTAGATCTTGTCATCCTTCGCCCGCCACGCGATGCCGTCGGCGGATTTCATCACGGGGCTTTTCGCGAAAAGCTCCGGTTCCGCGGCCGTGCCATCCTTCCCGAAGCGGGTGCGGTAGATCAACCCGTCCTCGAAGATCGAACAGTAGAGGTTGTCATCATCGTCAAAGGTCAGGCCGTCCGCCCCGAAACCGATCCGACCGCTGGTCTCGTAACGGGCGATCAGGCGGGGGTCGTGGCTCTTCAACGTCGGCGCTTCGAGCGCGACCGCTCCCTTCGCCCAGTCCTTCGCCGGGATCGCATACACACCGCTGATCAATCCCCTGCCCGCCTCCTTGTCCGCGGGGATCAGGACCGTATCGCTCACATACACCGTGTCGTCCCTCCAGACGACGGCGTTGGCGACGCCGAAGCCCAGAACCACCGGTTCGCACGAGACCGCCCTGCCGTCCTCGACCCGGATTCGCAACAGGCGCGAGTTGAAACCGGCACCCTGGTTGTCGGCGAGATAGAGATGGCCGTCGGGCCCGAAGGCACAGTCCATCGGACCGACCTTGCCGGTCTCCGGGTGCAGGTCCTCCGGCCTGAAGCGATACCACGTCTCCAGCTTTCCCGTGGGCGTGATCCTCATCATCCTCGACGGCGCCGGCTCCTTGAGCACACCGGAGGCAACGAGCGCGTCGTTGTTGAAGTTCGGGCACGAAAGGATGATGGCACCCGTCGCATCAAGCGTGCAGCCGTCCGGCGTGTTGCATTCGAGCGGCAGGTCAACCAGCACGCGCGGCTTCGGCGCGCCGCCGGACACGACGGTCAACGCAAGGGTGAGCAGCAGGGAGATCAATGTCTTCATCGTGGTTCGGAAACATGGCGGTTCATCACTCCAGGCCCGGCCAGGCGATCTCTCCGCGCAACTGCGCCTCGCCCGCCTCCTTCTCATAGACGCCGTAGAAGTTCGACAACGAGTCGAGCCACACCGTGATGCGGTGCATCTCCTCCTTGTCGAGATCGACGTCGTGGTGGCCGTCGCGGAGAAGCTGATAGAGCGGTGCCGCCTTCGCGCCGAAGCTGCCGGGGATCGTGCGGTAGTGGTCGCCATAGCGCCAGAAGGCGAACTCGTGAACCAGGCTGTCGTAGGACCGGTAAACCCGCGTCTTCCGCAGCCCGAGCTTCGACTCGACGATGGTCCGGTCGAGCGGTGGCGCGCCCTCGTCGGCCTTGTCGGCGTGGCATTCGACGCAGTGGCGGTCGAGCACCGGCTGGACCAGCCGCGGGTAGCTGAAGGGCCGCGTGCCCTCGACGTCGGGCTCGGGTGCCGATGGCGGCCGGCTCAAGGCCAGGGCCGCGGCGCCGCTTCTTCGCGGGGCCTGGCTCCGCGGTTCGTGGCAGCCATGGCAGACCAGCATCTCGCCCGGCTGGACCCAGGTCGCCGATCGCATCGACTGCACCGCCAGGCCGTCCTCGTCCAGCGCCTGGAAATACAGCTCCCTGAGCGCCGGAACCTTGAAATACGCGCTGCCGTCCTCTTCGACGGGCACCGTGCCGAGAATGCTGCGGGCGAGATTCACCGAGTCGCCGGCCTCGGCGACCCGGCGTCCGGTTTCGTGAGGCGGATTTCCCGAGGGCACCGCGCATGGATAGGTCTGATAGATCCGCAGCGACTTGATGCGCCTGTCGTCCGGCCAAGGCATCAGACTGTCATAGACGTCCATCACCGCCATCGTTCCCTCCTTCGGTGGGTCCACCTCCAGTCGCCGGTGTCCCGCCGGGATGAACGGTGGCGTCGGTCTCGCCCGCAGGGTCATCGGGCTCACGCAGGCGATTTCCGGATCCCGGTAGATCAGTTCATTGTTACCGAAGGCATCCACGAGATAGATCCCGTAGTCACCGCGCCGGTGCTTCTCTCCCTGCCGCCCGCCACCGCGTCTCATCCCGGGGTCATAGACACAGAGGAAATACCTTTCCGAAAGCGGCCACGGCGTGCCGTACACCTGGGCGCCCCCCTGGCTTTCGGGAAAGCCGACGTCCGGCGTCACCCGTCTCACCGGTGCCATGGCATCGTCGTCGGGCACGGTGGGGTCGATGATCACAATCGATCCGTAAGCCTGGCCGTGATGCGGCGCGGCGGTGCCAACGATCTTGCGCGAACCGGGGATGGCGCGCAGGTCCATCTCCATGTCGGCGCGCTTCGCCTTGACCGAGAAATTACCGTGGATGGCGCGCGAGTCGCGGCCGTCGGGCGTCATGATCCAGGGGTGATGCGCCACGCAGCCGTGCCGGTCGACGTAATCCCAGCGCGTGTAGAGGATCATCCCGTCATGATCGACGCTCGGCTGCCATTCGTTGTTCTCATGCGGGCTGAGGATCCGGATGTCCGACCCGTCGGCCCGCATGTCGAAGACCGTGTACGACGGGCACTCGCGACCGCAGCGCAGGTAACCGCCCCGCCGTTCCGAAATGAAGGCGACCCGGCCATTCGGCAACGGACAGGGATCGAAATCGTTGAAGGTGCCGTCGGTCAGTTGCCGCAGGTCGCGAGCCGTGCCGTCCGGTCCGACTTTCGCTGAAAACAAATGATAACAGCGGCCACGGTCCCAGTGGCCCCGTTCCGCATGATCGAGGTGGGAAACATGGCTTCTCGGGCCGGTGCATTCCGTCCACGCGAAGAACAATCGCTCTCCGTCGAAGGACAGCTCCGGCGAGAGAAAGCTGCCACCTTCCAGCGGGGTTCCGGCCAGTCTGCCGCTTTCCGCCGGCAGTCCGTCGAGCAGATCGATGACCCGCGGATTCTCGGAGAATGGATCGGCCAGCACGAAGACCCCTCCGCCCGGCACCGCATTGGCTCCGTAGTACTGGTCGCACATGTGGTTGAAGGTCGAGCGGTGCCGCTTGATGAAAAGCAGGCGGTCGAAGTCGAGCAGCGGATTGGCAAAGGCGATCTCCCGGCGCAGACGGCTGGCCTCGGCAAAGAGCCGGAAGCGCGCCTCGACCTGCCCAACCTCGATGCCGCGAGCCAGCTCCTCCAGAGCCTTCAGCTCCACGTCATCGCGCTCCAAATCAGGGGCGGCGGGAAGCTGGCGCACATCTTCGAGCAGCACTCGTGCGCGCCGGAGGAGAATGTCTAGCGGGTCCCGATCCGACGGCTCGATCAGCGCGGCGGGATTCAGCGTTTCCTCACGGAACTTCTCGAACCGGTCGACGTTCTCCAGATCGTCGGCAAGGACCTCCCAGCGAATCCGAATCTCGGAGTCGGAGATACCCTCGTCACCCGTGGAAACGGCTCCCGGCACGATACCGGGCGTCACGGCCACCGCTAGCAGCCGGAAAGCCAAAAGATGCCTGACCTTGCGGGAATGCACGGATCGGGCGCGGTCAACCCGCCGTCCAACTGTTCAGCACCATGGCGTAGTTGCCGCGCTCGATGGCTTCGGGATCCGGGGCATTCTGATGGCTCATGCAGCCGCGGAGCTGCGCGAGGTCGCCGTACTCGTGCTCGACCAGCCAGGTGCGCACGCCGTCGAGCAGCTCGCGGAGTCGTTGCGGGCCGTGCTTCAGCAGTCCCGAGACCGTCTGCACGGTCGTCGCACCGGCCATCAGGCCCTTGATCACGTCCTCCGGGGTGTGGATGCAGCCGCTAAGCGACAGTTCGAGGTTCGTCCTGCCGTGCAGGATCGCCAACCAGCGCAGGCGCATGTTGAGCCCCGACGAATCGGAAAGGCGCAGCTTCGGCTCGGTGCGGAGTTCCTCGATGTCGATGTCCGGCTGATAGAATCGGTTGAACAGCACCACCGCCTGCACCCCGAGCGCCTCGATCTGCGAGACAAAGTGCGGGATCGAGGTGAAGAAGGGCGACAGTTTCACCGCCACCGGGATGTCGATGCCCTCGCGCACGGTGCGGATGGACGACAACAGCCGCTCCTCGACCTCGGCCGCGCTTTCATGAGGATCCGAAGCGAGGTGGTAGAGGTTCACCTCCAGCGCATCGGCTCCCGCGGCGGCGATCAGCTTCGGATACTCGCTCCAGCCGTCGGGGCTGATGCCGTTGACCGAGGCGATGACCGGGATATCCACCGCCGCCTTGAGGTGGGAGATCCGGGAAAGGTAGTCGTCGGGACCGAGACGGTAGTCCTCGGGCTCTGGCAGGTAGCTCAGCGCCTCGGCGAAGCTGTCCTCCATTTCATCAACCGCGGCGAAGGCGGCGCGCTGCTCCTTCACGATCTGCTCCTCGAAGAGCGAGTTCATGATCAGGCAGGGCGCGCCGCAGTCCTCGAGTTCACGGGCGTGCGGCACGTCGCCGGTGATCGGCCCGGCACCGGGGATGATCGGATGGGCGAGCTTGAGACCGAGGTAGTTGGTTTGCAGGTTCATGGCGATCAGTCTTCGGAGGTGGTGGTGGCGGCGGCTTCTTCCGGGAAATGGATGGACGCCATCTGCTCGAGCAGCTTCCAGCGGTGGGTCGCGCTCACCTGCGCCTCCTCGGCGAGCACCTTGAAGCGCTCGGGATTGACCTTCTCGATCATCCGGAAGCGGGTCTCGTTGCGCATGAACTCGGCGGTCTTCACCTTCGGCTCCTTCGAGTCGAGGATCAGCGGCGGCTGGCCTTCGTCGATCCGGCGCGGATCGTAGCGGAACAGCGTCCACAGGCCGGAGTTCACCAGCAGCTTCTGCTGCTCCATGCCGAGCGAGAGGTCGAAGCCGTGAGCGATGCAGTGGCTGTAGGCGATGACCAGCGAGGGGCCCGGCCAGCTTTCGGCCTCCTGCAGTGCCTTGACCACCTGGCTGTCCTTCGCGCCCATCGCGACGCGGGCGACGTAGACGTTGCCGTACTGCATGGCCATCAGGCCGAGTTCCTTCGGCGCGCTGCCCTTGCCGCTGGCGGCGAACTTGGCGGCGGCCCCGATCGGCGTCGCCTTCGAGGCCTGGCCGCCGGTGTTGGAGTAGACCTGGGTGTCGAGCACCAGCACGTTCACGTCGCGTCCCTGCGCCAGCACGTGGTCGAGACCGCCGTAGCCGATGTCGTAGGCCCAGCCGTCGCCGCCGACGATCCACACCGACTTCTTCACCAGGTAGTCGGCGAGTTCGCGCAGCGTGACCGCCTCGCGCTGCGAGCAGTTGGCGAGCTTCTTCTTCAGCGTGACAACCCGGGCGCGCTGCGCCTCGATGCCGGCTTCGTCCGACTGGTCGGCGTCGAGGATCTCCCCGACGAGGTTCTCGCCGATCTCCGGCGCGAGCTTCGCCAGCAGGACCTGGGCGAACTCGGTCTTCTGGTCGACCGCGAAGCGCATGCCGAAGCCGAACTCCGCGTTGTCCTCGAACAGCGAGTTGGCCCAAGCCGGGCCGCGGCCGTCGCCGTTCTGCGCGTAGGGCGTGGTCGGCAGGTTGCCACCGTAGATCGACGAGCAGCCGGTCGCATTGGCGATCATCGTGCGATCGCCGAAGAGCTGGCTGAGCAGCTTGACGTAGGGCGTTTCCCCGCAGCCGGCGCAGGCGCCGGAATACTCGAAGAGCGGCCGCAGGAACTGTGAGGATTTCACCTCGCCGTGGTTCAGCTTGGAGCGGTCCGGATCCGGAATGGTGTTGAGGAAGAATTCGTAGTTCTCCCTCTCCGCGGCGCGGAGATCCTCCAGCGGCGTCATGTTGATCGCCTTGAGTTTCGGCTCCTGGCGGTTCTTCGCCGGGCAGACGACGGTGCAGAGCTTGCAGCCGGTGCAGTCCTCGGGCGCGATCTGGATCGTGTAGGCCGCGCCTTCGAATTCGCGCATCTTGAAATCGGTCGACTTGAAGGTCGGCGGCGCGCCGGCGAGCAGATCCTTGTCGTAGAACTTCGCGCGGATCGCGGCATGCGGGCAGACCATCACGCACTTGTTGCACTGAATGCAGACGTCCGGATCCCAGGCCGGGATCTCGCGGGCGATGGCACGCTTCTCCCACTTGGTGGTGTCGGTCGGCCACACGCCGTCGACCGGGAAGGCCGAGACCGGCAGCAGGTCGCCCTTGCCCTCCATCATCACGGCGGTCACGCGCTTGATGAAGTCGGGCGCATCTTCCGGCACGGTCGCGGCCCGTGGTTCGCCGTCGAGGGTGCCGGGGACGGGCACCTCGTGGAGGTGCTGCAGGGCCATGTCGACCGCCGCGAAGTTGCGGCGCACGATCTCGTCGCCCTTCTTCGAGTAGGTCTTCTTGATCGCCTCCTGGATCTTCGCGATCGCCTCGTCACGCGGCAGCACACCGGAAAGCGCGAAGAAGCAGGTCTGCATCACGGTATTGATGCGCCCGCCCATGCCGGCGTCGGTGGCCACCGAGAAGGCATCGATGGTGTAGACCTTGAGCTTCTTGTCGACGATCGCCTGGCGGGCCTCGAGCGGCAGCTTGTCCCACAGCTTGTCGGGCGCGTAGGCCGCGTTGAGCAGGACCGTGGCCCCCTCCATAGCCGACTCGAGCACGTCGAATTTCTCCAGGAACCCGAACTGGTGGCAGGCGACGAAGCTGGCGCTGCTGACCAGGTAGGGCGCCCGGATGAGGTCCGGTCCGAAGCGCAGGTGCGAGACGGTCACGCCGCCGGACTTCTTCGAGTCGAAAACGAAGTAGCCCTGCGCGTAATTCTCGGTCTCCTCGCCGATGATCTTGATCGAGTTGCGGTTGGCGCCGACGGTGCCGTCCGAGCCGAGGCCCCAGAAGACGGCGCGGACGACGCTGTCGGGCTCGATCGAGAAGGCCGGATCGTAGTCCAGCGACAGGCGGGTCACGTCGTCCTCGATGCCGACGGTGAAGCGGCGCTTCGGTTCTGGCATGTCGAGTTCATCGATCACCGCCTTGACCATCGCCGGGGTGAATTCCTTCGAGGAAATCCCGTAGCGACCGCCGATCACGCGCGGCATGTCGAAGGGCAGGCGTCCGGTGTCGCGGGCCTCGTTGAGCGAGGCGACGATGTCGAGATACAGCGGCTCGGCCGGCGCGCCGGGCTCCTTGGTGCGATCGAGCACGGCGATGGATTTCACCGTCGTCGGCAGCGCGGCGAGCAGCGCGGCCTCGTCGAAGGGGCGGTAGAGCCGCACGCGGATCACGCCGACCTTCTCGCCCTTGGCGGCGAGATACTTGACGGTCTCATCGACCGTCTCCCCTCCCGAGGCCATCACGACGAGCACCTTTTCCGCCTCGGGATCGCCGGTGTAATCGAAGAGCGAATACCTGCGGCCAGTGAGCTCGGCGAAGCGATCGAAGGCCGCCTGCACCTGGCCGGGCACGGCGGTGTAGAAGTTGTTCGACGCCTCGCGGGCCTGGAAGTGGCCGTCGGGGTTCATCGCCGTGCCGCGCACGCTCGGCGCGTCGGGCGTGAGCGCGCGTCGATAGAAGGCGTGGCGGGCGTCGTCATCGACCAATTCGCGCAGCACCTCGTCGTCGAGCGTCTCGATCTTCTGCACCTCATGCGAGGTCCGGAAGCCGTCGAAGAAATGAAGGAAGGGCACGCGGCTGGTCAACGTGACCGCATGGGAAATGGCGGCGAAGTCGTGGGCTTCCTGGACCGAGGCCGAGGCCAGCATCGCGAAGCCGGTCTGGCGCACGGCCATCACGTCGGAGTGATCGCCGAAAATCGACAGCGCATGGGTCGCCAGCGAGCGGGCGGCGACGTGCATCACGAAGGGCGTGAGTTCGCCGGCGATCTTGTACATCGCCGGGATCATCAGCAGCAGGCCCTGCGAAGAGGTGAAGGTGGTCGAAAGGCAGCCGCTCTGCAGCGTGCCGTGGCAGACCGCGCTGGCACCGCCCTCGCTCTGCATCTCCACCACCCGGGGAATCGCTCCCCAGAGATTCTTCTGCCCGCGCGTCTCGAACACGTCGGCGAATTCCGACATCGGCGAGGACGGCGTGATCGGGTAGATCGCGATCGTTTCGCTGAGCCGGCAGGCGACGGACGACACGGCCTCGTTGGCCTCCAGGGTCGCGTGTTTTTTCATCGTCCGATTGAAGTCAAGCCGCCCCCGGCGCTGCTTCGCGTGGATGCCGATTCGCGGCGCGGGAATTGCTCGATCCGGGAACCCGGCGGGTGCGTTGACGCGGCACGGGCTTTCCGCTAGAACATCCCAAGTTCCCGGTAGCTCCTCCCGGACCCCTCGATGCCCGAAGACGTTCTCCACTTCAGCTGCCAAGCCTGCCGGACGAAACTCACGGTTCCGGCAAAGCTCGCCGGAGTGGAAGGCCCCTGCCCAAAGTGCGGTGCGACGATCCGGGCTCCGCAGCTCGATTCACCGGCCCCGGCACCCGCGGCGACCACCCCGCCCATGGAAACCGCGGCACCCGCCACAGCGCCGCCCCTTCCCGAGTCGACGGCCGGTTTCCGGAAGCCCGAGACGCTGCCGGAAAGACGCGACCCTCCTCCCCAGGCGACCGAGCAGGCGTCCATCCGGCCCCAGCCAAGGGAGCTTCCGGACCGGCCGCCACGCCCCGCCGTCAGCCCCCGCCACAGCACCTCCGACGTCGCCAAGCGTCCCCCGCCACGAGCCGAACGTTCGCCGGGATCATCGGGCTCGCGTGCCGCTATCGGACGGTTCCTCATTCCCGTCGCCTTCCTCTTCATCGGCGGCGCCCTCGCCTACGTGCTCCTCTATTTCTTCATGGACGGGCGGGGCAAGCACACGACGAAGGCCGATGCCCCGCCACCCGTGGTGGATCCGGCCGATCCCGCTCCGCCGCCGGAGCACGGAGGCACGCCAGACCCGGCGAACGCCGCGTCGGATCCCGCGGATCCGCCGCCTCCTCCCCCGTCCGATGTCCCGGATCCCGCCGACGGGCTCGAGGCCCAGGACGTGCTCCGGGACTTCCTCCGCGCCTCCTCGATCGGAGCCCGGCTTCCCCTCATCGAGCCCTCCTACGAGCGGGAGGATCTTGAAGGCTCCGTGGTAGACACGCCTCTCCTCTCCGCCGACCGCATCATGCCTGACGCCCCGGTCCGCAACACCCGCGAAGGCTTCGTCGACCACCCCTTCCGGGTCACCTTCGAACGCGACGACAATTCAAAGGAGACCATCCTGGTGGTCGTCCGCAAGCGCAACGACCAGAAGGCCAAGGTCCTGATCGATCCCTTGCTCGATCTGCTGGGAGGCCGTCTGGAAGCCTTCACCTCGGAGCCCTCCGGCGAATCCGCCACCTTCCGCGCCGTCATCGAGGCCATGCCCCGGTGCTTTGAAAAGGGCATCCCGAATCCCGACGACAAGATCACCTACAAGATCTCGTCGAGCACCCACGGCGGGGAAGTCGTCCGCGCCTACGCGTCGAAGCTCTCGCCGCTCGCCGAAATGCTCTATTCGCCCGATTCGGCCCTGCGCTGGGGCAAGCGGCTGCCCGCGACGATCACGCTGAAGTGGAACACCGAGGAGGCGCCCGCCACCGAGGAACACCCCGGCCAGCCCTACCTCGAACTCATCGAGAGCCAGAGCCTGGACTGGAGTCCGTGATCATGCCGGCCTGACGCAGCGCGGTCATGCCGCCCTGCAGGACCAGGATCTCCCCGGGGACCAGTTCCATGTCGCCCAGCGCCTTCGCCAGGTCGTGGCTCAGCGAGCAATGCAGGTCGTCGCAGTAGACGACCACGCGCTTCGCCACGGCCAGCTTCTCGAAGTGACGCTCGACCTGGGCGCCGAGGCTTTCGTCCGACTGGATGGTCAGATGGATGGACCCTTCCAGACCGTCCTCCATCCAGGCCGACTCCTTGCGGGCGTCCACCCACAGGATGCCCTCCAGCCCCTGCTCCCGGAGCGTTGACAGGCGCACCTCACCCGGTCGCAGCGCCGTTTCCGCGAGTTCGGCTTCCGGCAGCCCGGAAGGCCGGCCGCCCGCCATCCACGTGCCGAGGCTCGCCGCGACGGCGGCGAGACCGATGACGGCGACTTCCAGCGAGCTCTTCATGGCTCCTCCACGGGCTGGCGGACCAGAGCAAAGGCACGCTGCGTCGCATGGCGCGAACTCTTCGCGTCGGTGCGGATCTGGATCACCGCCAAGGCCGGCTCGGCCACCGATTTCGGGGTGACGAGCAAATCATATTCCCGGCCGTCCTTGATGGTCTTCAGTTCGACGTCGAATTTCTCGTTGCCGGCCTGAACCGAGAGCACGTGGATCGGCTCCTCGTGGTTCATCCGGATCTCGATCACCTTCGTTTCCGGTTCGCCATCGGGATCCACTTCCCAGCGCACGGTCTTCGGCTCGATCCCGACCAGCACGGGAATGTGGACCCGCGTCGTGAGCAGGACCGACGGATTCTCCGCCGGGTCGCCCTTGAGCCACAGCCGGACGGCCTTGTCGACATCGCCGGCAAAATTGCCCATGTCGAAGATCGCCCGGATCGTCCCCTTCTCGCCCGGCTGGTAGAGCAGCTTGCCGTCCTTCACCTTCACGCTCATGCACGAGCAGGTCGATTCGTAGCGTGCGATCGACACCGGTTGGTCCGTCTCGTTGGTGAACTCGAAATCGCAGGTCACCTCGCGCTGGTCGTAGCCTGCCTGCACCTCCTTGAGGGTCTTCTCGAAGGTGAGCCCGGCCCACAGCGGAAGCGGCGCCAACAACAGCCACAAGACCAAGATTTTCATCGGCGGCACTATGAACCCGCGCCCGGTGGTGGTGCAAGTTCGACCGAAACGATCAGCCGGCCGCCGCGCCACTCCGGTCCCAGCACCAGCACCGGCTTGCCGTGGCTCAGCGCGATGCCCGACTTCAGGATCTTCTTGCGGCTGAGCCAGAGTTCGAGATCAAGCCGCACCGTGTCGCGGGAAATCCGGCTTTCAGTCTCGAAGCGGCAAAGAATCTCGTCGCTCCCGGCGATCGGCTGGGCCCAGTTCTCGTAGCTGCGGTAGACCTTCTGCCGGTCGGAGCCGAGCAGGCGGTATTCCTGAAAGTTCAACGGCTCATGCCCGCGCAGGCGCTCCGCGGTCGCCTCGTCCACCGCCGCGGCCCGTTCCCCGGCGACCGCCGGATCGCCGTCGGTGCCGAAATACACCACCACCGCCAGCTCCGCGACGGCCTCCTTGCCGGAGTCCGCCGCCATGGCGGTCATCGGAAGTGCAAGCGCAACGCAGAAGCTGACGATTCCCTTCATCGGACCTGTTCCTCCGATTCCTCGCCGTGATTCGCCATCCGGCTCGGCTCCGGCTCGATCATCGCCGTCTCCGGGATCTCCCACTCGTCCGGGATCGCCTCGACTCCGGCCAGCACGATCACCGTCGCCTCGTCGCCGCCGACGAACTCGGCCTCGACCCCCCTTTCGGGCGTGTAGAGCACCGGCGCCAGCTCGGCGGATACCGGCGGGATCGGAGCCGGACCGCCGGACCTGTCGTGACCCAGAAAAAATCCGAGCGCCATCCCGGCCGCCGCCGTCGCCGGCATGAACCACACCCAGGGACCGCGGCGGATCTTCCCACCCGCGGATGAGACCGACTCCGGACGGGCTTCGATTTCACGCCGGATGCGGGCGTTGAAAAACTCGGCATGCGGCACTTCATCGGACCCCCCCAGCGAGGAACCGAGCAACTCGCGGCTCCAGCGCGCCTGCTCCCGACGCTCGACCCATTCCGGTTGGGTGGACGCCCACGTTTCGACCTCGGCCGAGGTCCCGGCATCCAGTTCGTCCTCGACCCACAGGGCCAGGAGTTCGTCATCGGGTTTCGTATTCATCCTTCAGCAGGGTTTGCAGTTTCTGGCGGGCGTAGTGCAGGCGGCTCATCACCGTGCCGATGGAGCACTCCATCACCTCGGCGATCTCCTTGTAGGCGAGCCCCTGCACGTCCTTCAAAATCACGGCTTCGCGGTGTTGCGGTGAAAGCTGGTCGAGCGCGGCCTCGATCTTGCCGCGCAGTTCGTCGTCGCGCAGCGCCTCGTCGGGCCGCCGCACGGTCCCCGGGGTCGTTTGGGACGCCGGATCGATCGATCCCGAGCCGAAGACCTCCTCGTTCAGCTCGCCACCGGCCTCCGGGCGCTTCCGCCGCGCCCAGTCATACACGGCATTGTGGGCGATGCGATAGAGCCACGTCGAGAACTTCGCCTTCACCTCGAAGCGCGGCAGCGCCTTCCACGCCTTGATGAAGACCTCCTGCGAGAGATCCCAAGCGTCGGCTTCATTTTTGACCATCTGGCGGATCATGGCGAAAATTCGACCCCGATGACGCGTCACCAGCGCATCATAGGCGGCGGAGTCGCCCGCCTGCGCCTGAAGCACCAGCTCCTCGTCAGCCGGCTCTTCGCCAGCCTCCGGGGAACCATTCGACGTCGGTGGATCGGATTTATTCATCGCCGGCCTCGCGCCCTACCTTGCCCGGTCCCAACCGGACTGCCAATGGCCAAGTCGGTCCGGACGTGGAGCAAAATCATCGTTCACGCAGGGGGTGTCGCCAGTCGAGTCCCGGAAAGCGGGCGAAGCCCGAATCGGTGCTGAACCAGGCGCTCCCCGTCTCGATCGCAAGCGCCGCATGATAGGCATCGGGGATCAGGTTGCCCTTGGCTCCCACCGCTTCGCAGAGCGAGACGAACACCTCCCAGTGCCGCCTGCCCGGTGCCAGAAGATGCACCCGGGGATGCGAACGAAGCTGCCCGCAGAACCTCAGCGCGTCCGACAGGGGTGTGGGGTCGCGGAACGTCCTCGGATGGGTCACCATCCGCAGGAAGCCGGACAGCACCAGTTCCGAAACCGCGCACGGCTCCGGAGCGGCAAGCTGGGACTCGAGCCAATCCCGGTAGGCCCGGTGCTCCGGGGCATCCTCCCGATGCGCGTAGACGAGGATATTGACGTCGATCAGCTTCACCGGACCTCCATCAGGTCAAGCAACCCGGCGTTGTTGTCGAGATCCACCCCGTCCTGAAGGCCGCGCCCGCCATAGGTGACCAGCGGCTCAAAGGGAGTCGGCGCTTCCGCAGGCCCGCGGCTCAGCAAGACCCGCAGGCCCTCAGACACCAACTCACCCAGGGTCCGGCCCTCCGCCACCGAACGGGCCCGGGCCTCCTCCAGCAGCGAGTCGGGGATGTTGACCGTGGTTCTCATGCATCGTGATGTAGCCTCCATGCATCATGATGTCAATCAGGTGGTCGCCATCCGCCCGGCCGCCTCGCCGGTGGCGAAACAGGTGCCCATCACCCGGATCGAGGCCTGGGCGTCATGGTCGCAGGAAAGGCAGCGCCCGGCGACGAACAGCCGCTCGAATCCCCGCGCCCGCAGCGCCCCCGCCGGAATGCCCGCCGCCTCGCCGCCGTCGGGATAGCGGAGCTTGGGACCCCGATTGGTCTCGCGCAGCTCCAGCGGCCAGGACGCCAGTGCCACGTCGTCGTCATGCCGAGCGCCGGAAAGGATCTCGTCCCCGGTCAGGCACGCCTCGCCGACCCAGCGACGGCTTTCGCGCACCCCGGCCCGTGCGGGCCAGTGGGCCACGTAGGCATTCTCCCAGCCGGGCTGGTGATCCTTGAAATACGACACCACCTGCCTGGCGTGTTCCCTTCCGGTCGATTCGAGCGCCGACAGGCAGGCCGGATCGGTGGGGTCGTAGCTGCCGGTCTCCTCGCCGGTCAGGTCGAGCGTCCCGAAGATCTCCCCCGGCCGGCCGCTGGCGCGGAAATGCATGCCCATCGCCGACTTCGGCAAAAATCCGGCACGGATCCCCTCGACGATCCGGCCGGCGAGTTCGAGCCCGGACACCTCGCCCGACACGCCCTGCACGCCGCAGACGTACGCGGGCCGCTGCAAGCGCTCGGACGGCGTTCTCTCATCCGGCACATCGAGCAACGCCGCGGCGACCGCGTCGCCACTGGCATCGATCACCGAGGCGGACTCGATCTCGAATGACTCGCCGCGACAGACCACCCGCGCCCTCCATCCCGGCTCCAGCGAGATCAGTTCGCTGTGGAAAAGCCTCTCGACCCCCGCCTCGCGAATCAGTTCGTCGGCGATCGTCGCGAAATCCACCGGGTGCTGCGGTAGCACCCACACACGCCCCATCTTCACCGGACCGCGGCCCGTGGCCGCTTCCATGCGCCCGGCGATCTCCCGCGGCAGGCCGTCGTTGGCAAACTCGGGAGAGTCGCCGTCGATCAGATACAGCCCGCAAAAGGTATGCACCAGCGAGGCGGTGCCCATGCCGCCGAGCATGCCGTGGCGCTCGACCAGCACGGTCCGCGCCCCCTGCCGTGCGGCGCTCACGGCCGCCGCCAGTCCCGCGCTGCCACCACCGATCACCAGCACGTCCGCCCTCATCGCCGGGCGTTGATCGTCGCGGCCATACGGCCCGGGGTTCCCAGCGTGTCGCGCCCCACATCCGCCGCCCCGAGCACCACGCCCCAGCGTTCCTCCAGCACCACGATGAGCTGCATCACCGCCATCGAGTCCAGCCCCGCCGCGAAAAGATCCGTCTCCGCACCGGCATCCGACGGCAGCTCGATGAGCTGCTCCTCGCCGAGCATCCTCAACACATCATCGACCGCGCAATCCACCATGCCATGTCGTGGTTCGTGGGCTCCCTTCGACCGGATTCCCGGCTCCGTCAAACCGCCGATTCCTGGTCCGGCGACACCGCCTTGGCGGCGTCTCGAGACTTCCGCACGCGGTCGTGGAACAACAGCACGAAGAGCACCAGAATCACCCCCGCCATGGCGGCGGGATAGAGCCACACGGTCTTCCAGTTCGTCGCCTGCAGGAGCAGCTCGGAAGCCTTGTCCCACAGGGCGCCGTCGGTCCCACCGCCGTCGAGATACTCGCCGCGCAGCGCCTGGGCCTGGCCCGCCAACTCGCCGTAGTTCGCCGCCTTCTGGTCCCCGTAGATCCGCGCCATGATCGGGGCGCCAAGACCGAGGCCGATGCCCTGAGTCACCAGCACCAGCAGGCCCTGGGCCTGGCCGCGGATCTCGGTCGAAGCCTTCTTGTCGGTGTAGATGAAGCCGGTGACGAAGAAGAAGTCGTAGCAGATGCCGTGCAGCAGGATCCCGATGAAGATCATCCAGGCGATCCCGTCGGGCGCCGCCGTGGCGAACAAGACGTAGCGGATCACCCACGCCAGCATGCCGATCGAGAGCATCCATTTCACGCCCAGCCGGGCGAAGAGGACGGGAATCAGGAGCATGAAGACGATCTCCGAAATCTGCCCCCAGATCATCACTCCTCCGGCCGAGTGGAATCCGGCTTCGTTGATGAAGACCGCTGCGATCGCGTAGTAACCCGCCAACGGGATGCAGATCAGCATCGAGGCCACCATGAAGACCGCGAACGAGCGTTCCTTCATCAAGGCCAGCGCCCGCAGGCCGAGCAGGTCCGAGACCTTCGCCTTCTTGCCCTTGTCCGGCGGGGGGGTGTTCGGAAGGAAGAAACCGTAAACGGAGAGAGCGAGGCAGAAGCCACCGGCCGTGTAGAGCGGCATCGGGGTTTCGTCGAGCTTCAGCCCGTAGCCGAGAATGGCACCGGCCACGATCCAGCCGATCGTCCCGAACACCCGGATCACCGGGAACTGCTTCTCCTGGTTCTCGATGTTGCGGAAGGCGATCGTGTTGGTCAGGCCGAGGGTCGGCATGAAGCAGAGCATGTGCAGGAAAAGGATGCCGACGAAGGGCAGTTGGTCGGGAATGATCGGCGGAAAGATGCCGAGCGCCCCGTTGCCGTACTCCGCCGCGATCGCCTCCTGCGCGGTGCGTCCGTCGGCGGTCAGCTCCTTCAGCGTGGTGGCCCAGGTTCCGGCGCAACTTTCCGCCACCATGGGAGCCAGGAACATGGCGGCCCCGCCGATCAGCATCAGTGCCGAAAGCACCCGCTGGCTGGCGAAGAAGCGGTCGGCCACGATCCCGAGGAACAGGGGCGAGATGATCGCCGCGATGGGGCCGACCGTGTAGACCCAGCCGATCGCCTCTCCCATGCCGATCTTGACCAAATACTGGCCGACCATGGTGTACCACGCCCCCCAGATGAAGAACTGGAGGAACATCATCACCGACAGACGCGTCGCCAGCAGGCCCTGACCTTTATCAGATTCCATGGACGGGAGTTTGCCGCCATCCGCCCCCCACCCGGCAAGCGCATAAACCCGTGCCGGATATCGGGAGATCGGTATTCATCAATCATCCACCATCTGCCATCTTCCATTTCCCGCTCGGCGGACTTTGAATCTCCCCGTCCCCGACACGCTCTCCACCGCGCTCCCCGCTCCGCACTCCGCGCTTCCCCATGACCCTCCCGCCGCCCGGACAGTTCGACTTCTCCCAGCAGCGGCGCACCTTCCGGCTCGAACTGCTGCGCTCCTTCCCGCAGGGCTTCGTCGAGACCGCCATGGCGACCTTCGCGGTCTTCGTCGCCATCCGCATCTTCGAGCTGCCGCCGTGGGTAAAAAGCGCCATCCTCGCCTCCGGCAGCTTCGGGCTGCTGCTCAGCCTCTTCGTCGTCCAGCTCATCCGACGCCGCGGCTGGACGGTCAACAACGTCGCCGCCACCTTCTGGTGCCTCTCCGCCCTCGGCTTCGGCACCGCCGCCCTGTCGGGAGACCGGGCCGGAGTCTATGCCGCCGGCGTTTGCTTCGCCTTCGTCTGCCTCGCTTCGGCCTCGCCGCTGATGGCCCAGATCTACCGCAAGCATTACGCCGACGAGAACCGCGGCCGGCTGTTCTCGCTCACCTCGCTCAGCCGTGCCTGCACCGTCGCCGCCGGTGGCTGGCTGCTCGGCCTGTGGGTGGAAAGCCAGGGCTTCCGTCCGCTCTTCGCCACCTACGCCGCCGGCACGCTGCTCATGGCCGTCTGCGTCCGAGCCATGGCCCCGGTCCGTCTGCGCATCTCCAACCGCATCCGCTGGTTCGACGCCTTCTCGCACGTCGGCGACAACCGCCCCTTCGCCAAGCTGCTCGGCATGTGGATGCTCATCGGCCTCGGCAACCTCATCTCGTGGGCCCTCTTCGTCGAGTTCATCGGCAACCCGCAATACGGCTTCGGCTTCGACGCCGAGCGCTCGGGCTTCATCACCAGCACCGTGCCGATGCTCGCCTTCATCGTCACCGTCGTCCCCTGGGGCACCATCTTCGACAAGCTGCCTTTCTACCGCGTGCGGGCGATGGTGAACCTCTTCTTCATCGCCGGCATCCTCATCTACTACCTCGGCACCAGCATCGTCACCCTCTGCCTCGGCATCGCCCTGCACGGGATCGCCCGCTCCGGCGGCCAGATCCTGTGGATGCTTTGGACCACCCGCTTCGCCGAAGAGGACCGCCTCAGCGAATACCAGAGCGTCCACTCCTTCCTCACCGGCGTGCGTGGCGTGCTCGCGCCCTTCATCGCCTACGCCTGCCTCCAGCACCTCGGGCCCGCCTCGGTGGCCTACCTCGCCTCCGGCCTGCTCGTCCTCGGCACCCTCATGATCTTCCCCGAGATCCGCGCCGAGTTCGCGGCAGGTTCTCGGAAATAGGTCTTATGGGTCCCATGGGACCTATGGAATCCCGCTCCGCAGCTAATGAAGATGCTCGCCCTGCTCCTCCTCCCCACGCTCGCCGCCGCCGACCGACACCAGTTCTCGCGGCCGCTGATGGGCACCACCTTCTCCATCACCTGCCATGCAGATGATGCCGCACTGGCGAAAAGGGCATCCACCGAAGCCTTCGAGATCGCCGGGGAAATCCATGACCTTGCCTCCGACTACGACCCCGATTCCGAACTCTCGAAACTCTCCGACGCCTCTGTCGGCCAGCCCGTCGAACTCTCCGCCACCCTCTTCGACCTCCTCGACACCGCCCGCCACACCGCCGAACTGACCGACGGCCGCTACGATCCCACCCTTGGTCCGCTCACCCGCCTGTGGCGCGAAAGCCACCGCACCCGCCGGCTCCCCGACGCCGAAACCCTCGCCGCGGCGCGCGAGGCCTGCGGCTGGAGGCACTACTCCCTCAACCCCGAGGCCCGGACCGTCACCCTCGACCGCCCCGGCATGCGCTTCGACCTCGGTGGCATCGCCAAGGGCTACGCCGCCGACCGCATGCTTGGGATGATGCGAAAACACGGCATCCCCCGCTCCTCCGTCACCGCCGGGGGAGACATCGCCATCGGCGACCCGCCGCCCGGCCGCGACGCCTGGAATGTCGGCCTCAAGACCTTCGATCCTCAACAGCCCGACGAGGTCGTTCCGCTCGCCAACGCCGCCGTCTCCACCTCCGGCGACCTCTATCAGTTCATCGAGATCGACGGCGTACGCTACTCGCACATCCTCGACCCGGAGACCGGTCTCGGCCTCACCGATGCGATCGCCGTCAGCGTCATCGCACCGACCGCCACCCTCACCGACCCCCTCGCCACCGCCGCCTGCGTGGCGGGCGCGGAAGAAGCCAAAGAACTCCTCAAGTCGTGGGGCGCCACGGAGTTCCGCGTCAGGACGCGGTAAACTTCAGGGCAAAAACCTGCGCTGCGCCTTGTAAATGGTGGTGGCGATGGCCTGCATCAGCTCCCCGAACGGTCGCAGCGGGCCGGGCTTGTCGTCGAGCGCGACCAGCGAGTCGATGAAGCGCTCGCGTCTCTCCTCACGCTTCACCGCCAGGGCATCGAGACGTTCGTTCACCATTTTCGCCACCGCGGGATCGAGCTCCTCGGCGGCCTTGGCCGCGTAGCGGAAGAGCTTCCGCAATTCACCGTCGTCCAGCCACACGCCGCAGCCGGCATCACAACCATCGACCAGCACTTCGCTGGAGTAGCCGTAGTGATACCGCCGGAGGCCGTTCCGGCAGCGCGGGCAGGCGAGATGCTCTCCGCCCGGTTCCTCTTCGCGGACCACCTCCGTCTCCAGGCTCTTCTCCAGTTCGGTCCCCTGCACGGCACCGCCTCCCTCATCAAGCAGATGACGCAATTCCCCCGGATCGAACCATACTCCCTCGCACTCGTCGCACTGGTCGAGGGTCAGTTCGCCGATGAACGTCGTTCCCAGACTGGGGGCCGCGCAGCGAGGACAGGGCGGGGCGTTTTCCATGGTCGAGGCGACCTTGTTCGAAACGCCACCGACCCACAAGAGCAGACTGGCAGACGGATCCTCGACCGATGCCGTTCCGATCCACCCGCTACCACGACTCCCGAGTCCAAACCACCGGCTCCAGGCTCAGCGAGAGGGACGTGTCGGCGAGAGCCTCGGCATCAACGAGTTCGAGGCGCATCCCATCGCCGTCCTGGACGAACACAGCAAGCTGGGGCCCAGTGGAAACGCCCTCCGGCAGAGATGACCGGGGGACCTCCGCCATGGCGGGAGCCGCGAAATCCTCCGCGGGTCGGACCTGGGCGAGCCACCAGCTCGCAGCGACCAAAAGAATCACCAGAACACCCGAAGTCGTCGCGCGACGGCGCATGCGACGACGCCGAAGTTCGCCGCGGAAGTTCGTCCATACCTGTTCCTTCGCATCGTTCATGAATCGCTCCTTTCCTTGACCAACCAGGCGCGCGCCCGGTGCCGCAGCCGGGCCAGCCGCGATTCCATCGCCTTCACCGAAATTCCGGCCTCTTCGGCAAGTTCCGCCTGGCTCCAGCCCTCGGCATAGTGCCGCTCCAGAAGCCTCCGGTCGGCGACGGGCATGCCCTCGAGCAAAGCCCCGGCCTCGACGCCGTCGACCTTTCCGGAAATCCATTCGCGCACCCGCTCGAGCAAGCCGGCCCGCCGGGTACGGCCACGCATGGTGTCGATCACCTCGGAGCGGAGCACGCAGCAGATCCACGCGCGGAAGTCCGGCTCGCGGTCGAAGGGCTTCACGTTTCGGAGGATGCGCAGGTAGCTGCGCTGGATCACGTCGGGGATCTCCGCGGGATCGACCCCCCGTGCCCGGGCCACGCCATCGAGCAGGTCGTAGTACAACTCGTGGAAATCGCGCCACGCCGATTCGTCGGCGCGACGCAAACCACGGGTCAGGGCGCGGATGTCCTGCATCACTCCTCCGATACTTCCGATGCGCCGTCGGTGCCAGCCTCTTCCTCCTCGGTTTCGCTTTCCGGCGGCGCGTCCTTGTTGAGGTCCTCCAGCAGCACGGCGGT
>CALGOH010000301.1 GCA_937957985.1 uncultured Verrucomicrobiae bacterium | reverse complement strand
CCTCCGTCCCCGGCGCGCCGCGTGCCCCTGCTTCCCCGCGGCGCCTCCCTGGTGCTGAGGGCTCCGCTCTCGCTGCTGGCCACCGCGGTGTGGGCGCTGACGCTGCTTCTCGGCGCCGACGAGGCGCGGGTGATCGCCAACCTCGGCACCCCCGCCCCCGAGCCCGGCCGCGCGGAACCGGTCGATGGCGTGCGTCCGATCCGCGTCATCACCCTCAACGCGGCGACCTTCCGCTTCGGCGATCCTTCCGACGATCTCGCACGATGGGAGCCCGACATCGTGATCCTCCAGGAGGCCTCCGGCTACCGCATCAAGGCCATCGCGGACCGCCTCTACGACGGTCAGGGCGACTACCGGAGCTTCGCGCTCAACGGCGTCGCCACCCGCTGGAAGATCACCCGCGAGGTCCGGAATCCGGACCCGCGCTTCCACTACTTCAACCACAACGTCACCGTCCAGCTCCCCGACACCCGGACGATCGAGGTGGCGAACCTTCACCTCTCCTCGGCCGCCACCGACCTCCGGCTGTGGCAGCCCGCCTGTTGGAGGACGCACCGCGAGAACCGCCGGCAGCGCCAGGTCGAGATGGCCATCGCGCTGCGGATCCTCGAGGACACCGCCGCCTTCCCCGGCGCGCAGCCCGTGATTCTCGCCGGAGACTTCAACGCCCCTCCCACCGATCCTGTCCAGCGTCAGCTCGACCGCGACTTCGAGGACGCCTTCCTCGTCGCCGGCACCGGCTGGGGCAACACCTTCCAGCGCCGCATTCCCGTCCTGCGGCTCGACCAGGTCCACACCACCCGCCACTTCACCCCGGTCCGCTGCCGCGCCGTCACCACCCGCCACTCCGACCACCGCTTCGTCGTCGCCGACCTGCTGCTGGAGTGAAACTTGAAAATCTAAACTTCAAACCTCAATCCCCCAGACCGGCCCGACTCCGGCCTTTGAATTTTCGAGTTTAAAGTTTCAAGTTTCCCCGTGCCCGACATCACCCGCGAAACCCTGTCCTCCGTTCTCGAGGAGATCGCCCTGCTGCTGGAGCTGGAGGGCGAGAACCCCTTCAAGATCCGCGCCTACCGCCAGGGGGCGGAAATCGTCGGCTCCTTCGACGGCGACATCGTCGCCCGCGCCCGCGACAACGACCTCAAGGGAATCAAGGGCATCGGCGAGGCCCTTCAGGAAAAACTCCACGAACTCGCCACCACCGGAAAGCTGGAGTTCCACCGAAAGCTCCGTGGCGGCTATCCCGACACGATCTTCGACCTGTTCGATGTCGAGGGCCTGGGGCCGAAGAAGGTCGCCGCGCTGCACAAGGAGCTCGGGATCGACTCGATTCCCGCGCTCAAGGCCGCCTGCGAGGAGGGGAAGGTCGCCAAGCTTTCGGGCTTCGGCGAGAAGACCGAGCGCAAGATCCTCGACGCCCTGGCCCGCCGCGAGAAGTTCGCCGATCGCTTCCTGCTCCACACGGCGACCCATGCCGCCGAGACGCTCCTCGAACAACTGAGGTCGCATCCGAGAGTACTACGCTGCCAGTACGCCGGATCGCTCCGTCGCTCGAAGGAAACGGTGGGCGACCTCGACCTGATCGCCGCCACCGATTCGCCCGAGGCGCTGACGAAATGGTTTGCGGAACTCGACCTCGTTGACGAGGTTATCGCCCGCGGCGACACCAAGTGCTCGATCCGCCTCGACAACGGCCTGCAGTGCGACCTGCGGGCCGTCTCGAACGACCAGTATCCGTTCGCGCTGCAGTATTTCACCGGCTCCAAGGAGCACAACGTGGCGGTCCGCTCGCGCGCCCTGAAGCAGGGCCTTTCGCTCAACGAGTACGGCTTCACCGGCGATGCGGAGGTTCCGGAAGTGCACGAAGAGTCCGACATCTACAAGGCGCTCGGCCTCGACTGTCCGCCACCCGAACTCCGGGAGAACCGCGGCGAGATCGAGGCGGCCGACGACGGCGAACTGCCCCGCCTGATCGAACTCGACCACCTCCGCGGCACCTTCCACAACCACACCACCGCCTCCGACGGCCACGCCACCCTCGAGGAGATGGCCGAGGCCGCCCTCGAGCTCGGACTCCGCTATCTCGGCATCGCCGATCATTCCAAAGCATCGGTCCAGGCCAACGGACTCGACGAGGAACGCCTGATGAAGCAGGTCGAAAGGATCCGCGACTGGAACGACGAGCGCGGCGATGAACTCTGGATCTTCGCCGGCAGCGAGGTGGACATCCTCAAGGACGGCAGCCTCGACTTCGACGACGACGTCCTCGCGGAACTGGACTACGCGGTCGCCTCGGTCCACGCCTCGTTCACCCTCGACGAGGAAACGATGACCCGGCGGATCATCCGGGCGATGGAGAACGAGCACGTGACGATGCTCGGCCACCTCACCGGACGCCTCCTGCTGCGTCGGGACGCGTACGCCGTGAACCACGAGAAGATCATCGACTGCGCCGCGGAGACCCGCACCATCATCGAGTTGAACTGCCACCCCCGCCGCCTCGACATGGACTGGCGCTGGTGGCGGCGCGCCCGCGACAAGGGCGTCCTCTGCAGCATCAATCCCGACGCCCACCGGACCGAGCAGCTCCAGTTCCTCAAGTTCGGCGTCGGCATCGCCCGCAAGGGCTGGCTGCGCCGCGGGGACGTCCTCAACACCTTCTCCCTCGACGAGGTGAAGGATCATCTCGCGAAAGCAAAAGCCGAAAGGTAGGGACATGCGTCCCGCTCGTCCTCCCCCATCGGAGGAGCCGCAGACTTTCCCAACCTCATTTCTCCCTCCGGCTACAGATTTGATGAAAATGCTCTAACCCGGATTTCTCACGTCCCGTGAGAAATCCGCCCAAAGGGCCGACTTTGTCGGGGTTAGCCCCGATAGGCACTGAAACACACTGTCTAACAAGAGCACTCGCCAGAATCCCCTGCAGTGCCGTATCGGTCTGGCCTGCGGCCAGATGCATTTCTCACGCCTGAGACATGC
>CALGOH010000300.1 GCA_937957985.1 uncultured Verrucomicrobiae bacterium | reverse complement strand
CAGGCCCCGCGTGAACGCGAGTGACCCGACCACAAGGACCCCGCATATCACGCTCAAAGACACGCCTTTCCTCGCATTCCCGAATATCCGCCCTGTCGTCCCGTCTCACCTCCACCACCATGAAAACCAGGATCCTATCCATCGCCCTGCTTGCCGGAACCCTCGCCTCCGGCGCCTCCGAAGAGAAGCTCATCCGCCTCTACGAGGAGGAGATTCTCGCCCACGACCTCTACGTCGAACTCGGCAGAAAGTTCCCGGACATCCGCCCGCTGCAGAACATCCCTCACTCCGAAGCCCGCCACCGCGAGGTCGTCGCCGGGATTCTCGAAGCAGAGGGCATCGCCCTTCCGCAACCTCCAAAAGGTCGCCGCTTCGTCACCGAAGGGCTCGACAAGCTCTACCGCCAATGGCTGCGGCAGGGCCGCGAATCGGAGGTCGCCGCCTGTGAAGCGGGCGTCCGCCTCGAGGATCACGACATCGCCGATCTGCGCCAGGCCCAGCTCGATTTCCCCAAGCACAAGCAAGCGCTCGCCCAGCTCGAGGCGGCATCGAACAACCACCTCCGCGCCTTTCACCGCAACATGGCCAGCCGCGGCGGCGACTACAAAGCCGAGGCACTGCCCGCCGCCGACTTCACCGCCATCGTCGACGGCGGGATGCAGCCCGGCGCCTGCGGACAAGAGTGCGAGAATCCGAAAGGAAACCGCGCCCAAGGCGGCGCCGGCAAGAAAGCCGGAGCCTGTGGCGACTGCCGTTCTTGCGATGCCCCCCGCCGCGGAAACGGTCAGGGGCACGGAAACGGCCGCGGCCTGCAACGCCGCCAAGGCCCGGGCGGCCCGAACCGCTGAGCCGCACAAGGGGTGGCGCTTTGAAAGCGCCATGATGGCAGATGGGACGGCTTCCAGCCGTCCGTCGATTCTCGTTGCGGCCGGAGGCCACCCACCCGACCCTCATGGCTCCTTCAAGGAGCCACTCCTTCCACAAAACTCCGCCACAACACCACCCCACCCGTCACCAGCACCATCGCACCAAATCCCTGACGCAAGCGCCTCGCCGGCAACTTCGCCGCGAGGCGCTTGCCCAGGAGCGTCCCGGCAACCGCCAGCACGCCGAAGAGCGCCATCAGCGCGGGACGTCCGGCGCTGCTCGGCAGATGGGAAAGCCAGCCGACCGCCGAATTGACCGCGATCACCGCAAGCGAGGTGCCGGTCGCCGTCCGGATCGGCAGCCGCGCGAAGCGCATCAGCGCCGGCATCAGGAGGAATCCGCCGCCGACGCCGACAAAGCCGGTCAGAACGCCGGTTCCCGCCCCGGCCAGCAGGCAGCGACCCGGCTGACAGTCCGGCGACGGCTCCGCGCCTTCCTTTCCCGCAGCCAACATCCGCCCCGCCACGACCAGCATCAGCAGCGCGAAGCCGCCCATCAGCACCTCGCCCGGCACCATCGCCGTGAAACGCGCCCCCAAGGCCGCGCCCGCCATCCCGGACAGACCGAACATCACCGCCGCCCGCGCATGGAAATCCCCGGCCCGCGCCCGCTGCACCGCCCCCGCAGCCGCCGCGAGGCCGACAACGAAAAGACTCAGCCTCACCGCCTCCTTCGGCGGCACGCCCGCCAGATAGACCAGCACCGGCAGCGTGAGGATGCTCCCGCCGGCACCGGTCAGCCCCAGCGAAAGCCCGATGGCCACCGCTCCGAGTATGGCGAGCGGATTCATCGCCGCGGTGGCAATTCGATCCGCCAGATGCCCCGCAAGTCCTCCATCGAGTAGCCGGTCGCCTCGTCCTCCGGGTAGAGCTCCGAGAGCACCCGATGCGTCTCCCCGGCGACCTCGTCGCCGCCGTGGCAGTTCAGGCAGATCGGGTTGTTGATCACGATCGGCAGGCGCACCACCGCGGTGCCGTCTTCCTCCCACGCCACTTCCGGCTTCCGCTCTTCCCGCATCGTCTCCAACGCCGCGAGATCCTCGCCGGTCGCCCGCTGATCGGGATTCCGGGGACGGTCGCTGAGACGCATCAACCCGACACCGTGTTCCTCCGCCACCCCGGCGGTCAGCGATCCGGCCTCCGTAGAGCAGAAGGGAATCGCGTGTGTCGGCCCGCCCTCGGCCATGGCCCTGCCGAGTTCACCGGAAAGGCGTTCGAAGGCCGCCTGGGCCACCGTCTTCGCCTCCGCAACGACCTCCGCTTCCGAACGCCGCTCCACCTCCCGTTCCCTTTCCGGCGAACAGCCTGTTAGAGCGACGAGTCCGAGAAAGACGCAGCCTTTCATGAACGAATGGAGTCGGGAATGTCCCCGAAGGCGCCGTCGGCATGGACGACCTCGCGTCCGATCGACGCCAGGTAAGCCGCCGCCATCGAGGCCCGCATGCCGCTCGCACAGTGCACCGTGATCGGCTCCCCGGTCGGGATCTCGTCCTTCCGTGCGGCGAGCCGGGTGTGCGCGATGTTCACCGCGCCCTTCACGTGCCCTGCGGCGAACTCACCCGCGCCCCGCACGTCGAGCACCGTGCCTGCCGACAGCTCCGCGGTGGAAATCCTGCGGATCGTTTCGGTCACGCCATCCACGTCCAGCGCTTCCGCCACCGGCATCCAGGCATCGACTTGATCCAGCCCGATCCGCACCAGATCGCGAACCGCCGCCTCGACCTGCTCCTCGCGTTCCACCAGCAGCAGAATGGAGGCGTCCTCCTCGAGATAGGATCCGGTGGCCACGGAAAAGTGCCCCCCCGTCGGCGGCGCGAAAAGTGAGCCCTTCACATGCTTCGCCATGAAGGCCTCGCGGTCGGTTCGCAGATCGACGGCAACCCGTCCCTCGCCCTCCAGCCAGCCCGCCAGTTCCGTGGCGGCAAGCCGGCGCGGCTCGGGCAGCTTGCCATCCGGCAGCAGACGCGGACCGGCGCGGTTGTCGCGCTTCATCCGGGCGAAATACAGCGGCGGCTCGGGCTGGCCGTCGAGGATGGTCCCGACGAAGTCCTCGCGCTCACCGTCCAGCGCCAGCCGGAAGGCGGCGTTGTGGCGCCGCTCGTAGTCCATCACGCTCGATGGCACCGCTCCCAGCGCCTTGCCGCAGGCGCTGCCGGCCCCGTGCGCCGGGAGGATCTGCAGAAAGCCGGGAAGCTCCCTGGTGCTACGGAGACTCTCGTACAAGGTCCGCGCCGAGGGCTTCATCACGTCCTGCTGGCCGGCCGCGCTTTCCAGGAGATCCGGACGCCCCACATCGCCAACGAAGATGAAGTCGCCGGTGAGAAGCGCCATCGGCTCGTCGGCGCCGCCGCCATGGTCGGTGACCAGAAAGCTCAGGTGCTCGGGCGTGTGGCCCGGCGTGAGCAGCGCCTTGATCTCGATGTTGCCGACACGGAAGGAATCGCCGTCCTTCAACAGCGTCACGCCGTCGAGCCCCTTCGCCCACTCGAACTGCCAGTCCTCGCCGCCCTCGGCGGAGAAGTAGCCCTTCAGCCCATGACGCTCGACCAGTTCGCGCGCGCCGCTCAGGTAGTCGGCGTGGATGTGCGTTTCGGCCACCGCGCTGAGGCGCAGGCCGTTCTTTTCCGCCAGCTCGAGGTAGCGATCGACGTCCCGCTCGGGATCGATCACCACCGCCTCGCCCGTGCGCTGACAGCCGATCAGGTAGGCATACTGCGCCAGCGAGTGGTCCGCGACTTGTCGTAGAAACATGGCTCCAGAATGTTAGATCGAACAGGAATTCCCCTTGCAGCACTCCCCGGCGCGCTGGTTCCACGGCGCCTTGGCCAGCAGCATCGCCATCCCGCACCAGTCGGTGAGGCCGGCGAAGGTCAGCCCAGCACCGACGAAGGCCGCAAGCCCGTAGAAGCCCGCATGCACCCAGGTGCCGAGGATCACGCCGGTGAGCACCAGCAGGCCGGCCGCGACGCGCACCTGACGCTCCAGCGAAAGCACCGCCTTGCCGCGGTTCACCGGCAGCCCGGCCTGCTCCCAGGCCATCACGCCGCCCTCCAGCACGCGCAGCCTTTCACAGCCCGCCGCCCGCAGCTTCTCGAAGGCCTGCGTCGCCCGCTTGCCCGAGCGGCAGACGATCACGCACTCCTCGCCCCTCACCTCGTCGGGCTTCAGCCGGTCCAGCGGCATCAACTGCGATCCCTCGATGTGCACCTCGCCGAACTCCGCCGGAGTCCGCACGTCGATCAGCCGCACCGCACCGCGGTCCAGCTCCTGCTTCAGTTCCTTGGCTTGAATCTTCATTTCGGATAACGCCACTCCATAACCATATGATTATACTTGCGCAAGCAGAAATTTTGCGGCAGTTTCGCCGGCATGAAGCTCGACCTCTCCGATCTGGATCGCGTCGCCACCTTTTTCCGGGCCTTTGCCGAGCCGACCCGGCTGGCCCTACTGCAGGAGCTCAAGGAGGGCGAGCACACGGTGGGCGAACTGGTCGAGGCACTGCCGACCACCCAGGCGAACGTTTCCAAGCAACTGCGCATCCTCCACGAGGCCGGCCTGGTCGGGCGGCGCAAGGACGGGACGCGGGCGATCTACTCGATCTGCGAGCCGGCCGTGATGGAGCTCTGTGCCATCGCCTGCGACAAGCTCAACCGCGAGGCGAGGCCGCGCAAGCTCCGGTTCTGAGGCGGAGCCTACGCGGCTCGCGCCCGCTCTTGCCTCCCGCGCCCCCCTCCGCTACCCCCGTTTCGTGATCCCCAACGTCCTCGCCGAGCGCTACGCCTCCCCCGCCCTGCAAGCCATCTGGTCCGCCGAGGGCCGCATCGTCCTCGAGCGCGAGTTCTGGATCGCGGTGATGAAGGCCCAGCGGGACCTCGGACTCGACATCCCCGCCGCGTCCATCGAGGCCTACGAGGAGGTCAAGGGCCGGGTCGATACCGCATCGATCATCGAGCGCGAGCGGATGACCCGCCACGCCGTCACGGCGCGCCTCGACGAGTCCCACGACCTCGCCGGCCCCGCGCACGACCACAAGGGCATGACCTCGCGCGACCTCACCGAGAATGTCGAGCAGCTCCAGGTCTTCCGCTCGCTGCAGGTCATCCGCGACAAGTCCGTCGCCATCCTGGCCCGACTCGCCGAGCGCTCGACGCAGTGGGCCGACCTCGTCATCACCGCGCGCACCCACAACGTCGCCGCCCAGCCGACCACCTTCGGCAAGCGCCTCGCGATGTTTGGCGAAGAGATGCTCTCCGCCCATGCGGCGATCCAGGATCTCATCGACCGCTACCCGGTGCGCGGGCTCAAGGGTGCAGTCGGCACGCAGATGGACCAGCTCTCGCTCTTCGACGGCGATGCCGCAAAGGTCGCCGAGCTGGAAAGCCGCGTGGTCGCCCACCTCGGCATGCCCGCGGTGTGGACCAACGTCGGCCAGGTGTATCCCCGCTCGCTCGATTTCCGCGTGGTGGCGCTGCTCACCGAACTGGCGAGCGGCCCCGCCTCGATGGCCAAGACCCTCCGTCTGATGGCCGGGCACGAGACCGCCAGCGAGGGCTTCGCGCCGGGCCAGACCGGCTCCAGCGCGATGCCACACAAGATGAACTCCCGCTCCTGCGAGCGCGTGAACGGTTTCCACGTGATCCTCAAGGGCCACCTCGCCATGGCCGCCGGACTGGCCGGCGACCAGTGGAACGAAGGCGACGTCTCCTGCTCGGTGGTGCGCCGCGTGATGCTTCCCGACGCGTTCTTCGCCATCGACGGCCTTTTCGAGACCTTCCTCACCATCCTCACCCAGATGGACGCCTACCCCGCGGTGATCGCGAAGGAGAACGCGCACTACCTGCCCTTCCTCATGACCACCACCATCATGATGGAGGCGGTGAAGGCCGGCGTCGGCCGCGAAACCGCCCACAAGGCGATCAAGGAACACGCCGTCGCCACGGTGAACGAACTGCGGTCCGGTGAGATCGAGGCCAACAACCTGATCGACCGGCTCGCCGCGGACGAAAGGATCCCGCTCACCCGGGAGCAGCTCGCAGCCATCGTCGCGACCGGAGCCAGCAACGCCGGCGCGGCGAGGTCACAGGTCGGCTCGTTCGCGTCGCGCGTCGAGACGCTGGTGGAGACCTTTCCGGAAGCCGCCGCCTACACGCCGGGCGGCATCCTCTGAGTCACGGCTGCGAAACCTTCCAGCGGGCGAAACCCTTGTCACCCGGCAGCGCGGCGGTCCCCACCAACTGCCCGCCGCCGTGCTGCACCGTGACCCCGGCCGTTTCCCAGCCGTCGAGGTCGTCGGACACCTCCATCTCGCACAGCACGTCTCCCCGCAGCGCGGCCAGTTGAGTCCGCGTGAGCAGGGCCAGCTCTGCGCG
>CALGOH010000299.1 GCA_937957985.1 uncultured Verrucomicrobiae bacterium | reverse complement strand
AGCAGCTCAAGCGCGAGCTGCGGGAGGTGATGGGGTAGGAGTGGCGCTTTCCAAGCGCCATGGCGGGGCGGGGCGACGTCCTCGTCGCGAGGTGAGGCCTGCCGCGGGTGGCCGGTCGCGGGCGAAGGGGATTACCGGCTTTTCGATGCGGATGGGAATCCGCCTCTTCATCCCATGGCGCTTGGAAAGCGCCACTCCCCGTGATACGCGCGGTTTCCGCGGATGAGTGAGGGAAGACGTCGAAGCCTGCCGGACTGGATGCGCAGCCGGTGGAGCGACACGCAGCGTTTCGCCGTCCTCTGCATCTTCGCCGGGCTGCTTTGCGGTCTCACCGCGGTCGCCTTCCATCTCTCGATCCACCACCTTTTCCACTGGCTGTGGCACGAGGCGGAAAGCCGCGATCCGATGCAGTTCGCGGCCATCCTGCTGGGGGCGCCGACGCTTGCCGGGCTGCTGGTCGGGATCGGGGTCCGGTTCTTCGCGCCGGAGGCGGCGGGCAGCGGCATCCCGCAGACCAAGGCGGCCTACTACAACAAGGGCGGCAAGATCTCGCTGCGCAGCGGCGTCTGGCGGTTCTTCCTCGGCGCGCTCTACGTCGGCTTCGGCAACAGCCTCGGCCGCGAGGGGCCCACCGTGCACATCAGCACGGCGATCACCTCGCGCATCGGGCGCTGGGCCTTCCGCGATCCGGCCCGGGTGCAGTCGATGGCGCCGGTCGGCATGGCCGCCGGAATCGCCGCCGCCTTCAACGCGCCGCTCTCGGCGCTGACCTTCGTCTTCGAGGAGCTGCTCGACAATTTCTCGATGAAGGCGCTCGGCGGAATGGTCGTGGCGGTGGTGGTCGCGGCCGCGGTGTCGCGCTCGCTGCTCGGCGAGGACCCGGTCATCACCGCCCACATGGCGGAGAACTACAAGACCTCCGCCTGGATGCTGGTCGCGCTGCCGCTCGGGGTGGCGGCGGGCCTGATCGGCCACGCCTTCGTCCGCAGCACGCTCGGGCTGCGCGGATGGTTCCAGCACCGGCGCTGGCTGCCCTCGTGGTTCCGGCCCGCGACCGGCGGCCTCGCCTGCGGCGTGCTCGGCCTCACCGCGTGGTACGTCACCGGTCAGCTCGGCGACGCGCGCAGCTCGGTCTTCAGCATCGGCTACGACAGCCTGGAGGCGGCCTTCGAGAACACCCTGACGGTGCGGATCCTCGCGGTGCTGCTGGGGCTGAAGTTCCTGGCGGTCGTGCTCAACTACGCCAGCGGCGGCTCGGGCGGACTGTTTTCCCCGACGCTCTTCCTCGGCGGGATGCTGGGCGGCATCGTCGGTGCCGGACTGGCGAACGTCCATCACCTCGGCAACTGGATCCCGATGTTTCCGACCGACGACAAGGTGATCGGCGGATGTGTGCTGCTCGGCATGGGCGCGATGTTCGCCGCGGTCGTGCGCTGCCCCTTCACCTCGCTGATCATCATCTTCGAGATGACCGGCAACTACTCGCTGATCCTGCCCTTGATGGCCGGAAACATGATCGCCTGGCGGATCGCGAAGGGCCTGCAGCCGGTGAGCATCTACAACGCGCTGCTGCTCCAGGACGGCATCACCCTGCGCCGCCTGCCCGCGTATCGCGGGGCGCAGGACTACCGCAAGCTGCCGGTGCAGTCGATCATGAGCCACGATGTCTTCGCGCTGCTGGCCGGCGAGACGCTGGCGTCGGCGCTGAAACGGATCCGCACCGAGGGCAAGCGCTTCCACGCCTACCCGGTCTTCGACGAGGACGGGCGGCTGGCCGGAGTGGTCACCCGGCACGAGCTGACCGACCACCCCGGCGACCGCACGGTGGGCGAGCTGTTGGAAGGCCAGCATCTGCTCACCGTGACCGGCGACACCTCGATCCGCGACGCGGCCAACCGGATGATCGCCCGCGATTTCCAGCAGGTGCCGGTGGTCAGTGCGGCCGACCCGAAGAAGCTGCTCGGCTGGCTGACCCTCAACGACATCGCCCGCCAGCAGAACGCGGTGGAGGGGTGAGGTGGCGCGAACCTACGGTTTGCGAAGCGGGTGGCGGACCTGTGGCCTGCCAGGGGCCGCATCAAGCACCGCGGTGCATCTCGCGATGGCGGCGGAGTCCTTCACTCACCGCGATCGAGAGAAACGAACGAACGACCTTCGAGCAGCCAATGAAACGGACCTTGGCGAGCAACTCCTCACCATGCTCCTCCGCCATGTTGCCGAAAAACGCGTGGGCGAAGGAGTCGGTCATGTTCGTCACGCCCTCGAAATCGAATTTCACGGAATCGACACGGCTCCAAACGCTCTCGATCCGGAGGGAGCGGAACTGGTTTCCGACGTGCCCGTCGGCAAGGAAATCGCCGAACTCGCGGGCCATGGAGATTTCGAGGTTCATGGCTAAGTGGGAGGGAGTGATGGCCACGGCCACCGGGTTTTCAATCACCGAAGATACCTCCGGTGTCAAGTGGCCCCATGCCGATCTCGGCCATGGCCGTCGCGTGCATGGCGGCGTAGTCGGCGATGTGGTCCCGGTGCAGGGACACAGCCACGAGCGTTCCCGGGAACGAAACTCCGGGGCTTTGGGGAGGAAGTTCTTGCCCGTGGCGCTCTCTGAACCAGCCGGATTCCGTGGAGATCGTGAGTTCCCCGAGGGCTTGTGCCGCAAGGATGCGGGTGATCGTGAGGCCGACGCCGCGATGGCTTCTGCCGCCGTAGGGTTGCGGCACCGGGCGTAGGTTTGCACTGGAAACTCCGGGTTGCAGGGCCAATCGGATCGCATCGTCCGGCGTGGCCGCATCCGCCTCTCGCGTGGTGTTCACAAAGCTTCCGCGGATCCCCTGGCCGTCATCCGCCACGGCGATACGGACGAGATTCCGCTGGGGGAAGACTTGGGCGCAGACGAACGCCTTGCCACCCGAGTGGTACTTCGCATTCGAGAGCAATTCGCCGGTGGCGTACTGCATCATCCCATAGACATCGTCAGAGGGTTCCGAATTCGGGAGGACGCAGCGGGTGATCTCGGATGAGATCACGTCCACGTTTCCCCGCGCAAATGTCAGAGCCTGGATCGGGACGAAGCGGTCCGCCGTGGGGTGCCGGTGGAAGTCTTCTTCCATGTCGATGCCGAGGTGGCGCAGGAAATCGATCCGTTGCAGGTAGCGAAGGTTCTCGCACTCGTGTGCGCCGCGGAGGAAGATCCGGCCGCCGCGAGCCATCCAACCGTGGCAGCGGGCGAGCACGGCGACGATCGCCGCGGGTGTGAGAAACTTGACCTCGGAGATGTCGATGCTCACCTCCTCATGGCCATCGCCAACCGCGAGCGAGCGCAGGAGATGGGGAAGTTGGTCCTCGAAGACCCTGGGCGGCAGCGGGATAGTGATGCGGGACATCGGCGGGATCACGCCTTCCACTCGCGGGAGAACCGGATGGCGTTGTGTTTGATCTCGTTCCACGAGAGAGGCATGCATGAGAGTGGGGCCGGGGTCTGCCGTCGGTCAATTCGGGAGCGCTCGTCCAATCCGGGGAGCGCTGGCAGCCGGAATCGTTTCACGCCCCTCCGCCGCCGCGCTTCCGCTTGTAAGTCATCGCGGACGAAAGAGAGTGTGGTTGTATGACCTGGGACGTGCTTCAGATGTGGCTGACCTTCGGCGTGCTCGCCGTCGTCTTCGTCTGTTTCATCAAGGAGTGGCTCGCGCCCGAGCTGGCGGCGCTGGCGGGCATGGCCGTGCTGATCGCGCTCGGCGTCCTCCGCGAGAACGATGTCTCCGCGGTCTTCAGCAATGCCGCGCCGCTGACGATCGGGGCGATGTTCGTGCTCAGCAGCGCGCTGACCCGGACGGGCGCGATCGACTGGCTCGCCGACCGCTTTTCCTCGCGCGCCGGCGGTTCGCTGAACCGGGTGCTGGTGATGCTGGCCCTGATCGCGATGCCCTGCTCGGCGCTGCTCAACAACACGCCGGTGGTGGTGGTGTTCCTGCCGGTGCTGATGGCCTTCTGCCGCCGCTCGAACGTCAAGGCAAGCAAGGTGCTCATCCCGCTTTCCTTCCTCAGCATCCTCGGCGGGACGATGACGCTGATCGGCACCTCGACCAACCTGCTGGTCGCCGGCGTGGCCGCGGATCACGGTCAGCGTCCGTTCGGGATCTTCGAAATCTCCGGACTCGGGGTGATCTACTCGCTGGTCGGATTTCTCTACATCTACTTCGTCGGCCGGCACCTGCTGCCCTCGCGCAGCACCGTGAGCAGCCTGGTCGATGCCGAGGACACGCGGCAGTTCTGCAGCGCGGTGGAGATCGTGGGCGACTCGCCGCTGGCCGGCGAGCGGCTGGTCGATCATCCGCTCTTCTCCGATCGGAAACGGGTGCTCGTGTACGAGGTCAGCCGCAACGGTCGCCGCGTCGAGGACATCCCGCTCGACGCGCTGCTGCTCGAGGAGCGGGACGTGCTGTGGTTCCGCGCGACGGCGAAACACCTGGCCGAGATCCGTGGATCGAAGGGCCTGCGGATGCTCCACGAGCACGACGGCGCGCCGGACGAGCACGGCACCGAGATCAAGACGGTCGAGGCCATCATCGGCCCGCGCAGCGGCCTGATCGGCAAGTCGATCCGGCAGTCGCGGATCCGCCGCCGCTACGGCGTGGTGATCGCCGCGGTGCACCGCCGTGGCGAGAACCTCAACGAGGGCTATCAGGACGTGCCGCTCGCCTTCGGCGACACCCTGCTGCTCGAGGGGCCGACCCACAACCTCGTGCGTCTTCGGCAGGAGGGCGATTTCCTCAGCCTCAACGAGAGCGACGTGCGGGCACCGCGGAAGTCGAGAGTGCTTCTCGCCACCGGAATTCTCGCCGCCGTCGTGTTGTCGGCGGCCTTCGAGCTGATGGCCATCTCCAGCGCGGCGATCGTCGGCGCGGTGCTCGCCATCGCGACGCGCTGCGTCGACCTGCGCGACGCCTACCGCAGCATCGAGTGGAACATCCTCTTTCTCATCTACGGCATGCTCGGGATCGGCCGCGCGATGGAGAACACCGGCGGCGCCGAGCTGATCGCGCACTCGGTGGTCGGCGTGATGGACGCCTTCGGACCGCTCGCGATCCTTGCCGCGATCTACCTCCTGTCGTCGCTACTCACCGAGGTCGTGACGAACAACGCCGTGGCGATCCTACTGACGCCGGTGGTCATCTCGATCGCGGGCTCGCTGGGCGTGGACGCCCGGCCCTTCATCGTGGCCGTGATGTTCGGTGCCAGCGCCAGTTTCCTGACTCCGATCGGCTACCAGACGAACACCTACGTCTACGGCGCCGGCGGCTACCGCTTCGGCGACTTCCCGCGCGTCGGTCTGCCGCTCAACCTCCTTTTGTGGGGCACCGCCGTGCTGCTGATCCCCCGCTTCTGGCCCTTCTAACTTCCGGTTGTCCCGGCGAAGGAAATTGTGTGAGTCTCGTGCGATGAGTGACATCGTTCTCGCCCTTGACCAGGGAACCACCAGCTCGCGCGCGCTGGCGGTGGACCGCGACGGCCGGGTGGTGGCGAGCGCCCGGCGGGAGTTCCGTCAGCACTATCCGCAGGCCGGTTGGGTCGAGCACGATCCGGCGGAGATTCTCGAGTCGCAGTTCGCGGTGATGGACGAGGTGCTGGCGCAGACCGGCGGCGCCCGGGCCATCGGGATCACCAACCAGCGCGAAACGACGGTGCTGTGGGACCGCAGGACCGGCGAGGCGGTGCATCCGGCCATCGTCTGGCAGGACCGGCGCACCGACTGGATCTGCGCGTCGCTGGAACCTCACGCGAAACGATTCACCGAGCGCACCGGACTACGGCTCGACCCGTACTTCGCCGGGACGAAGCTGAAATGGCTGCTCGACCATGTGCCGGGGGCCCGCGAACGGGCGGAGTCCGGCGAGCTGGCGTTCGGCACGATCGATTCGTGGCTCGTGTGGCATCTCACCGGTGGGCGCCATCACGTCACCGACGCCTCGAATGCCTCGCGGACGCTCATGTTCGACATCCATCGCCAGTGTTGGGACGAGGAGTTGCTGCGGCTGCTCGGCATTCCGGCGCCGGTGCTGCCCGAGGTGGTCGATTCCTCCGGTGTGGTCGCGGAAACCGGGTCGGGCATTCCGATCGCGGGCATCGCCGGCGACCAGCACGCGGCGCTTTTCGGCCAGCGCTGCTTCGAGCCGGGGATGGCGAAGAACACCTACGGCACCGGATGTTTTCTCCTGATGCAGACCGGCGGCGAGGCGGTGAGGTCGAAGAACAATCTCCTCACCACCGTGGCCTGGCGGATCGGCGGCGAGGTGAGCTACGCGTTGGAGGGATCGATCTTCATCGCCGGCGCGCTGGTGCAGTGGCTGCGCGACGAGATGGGGATCATCTCATGTTCGGAGGAAGTGGACGAACGCGCGGCCGAGGTGGGGGACAGCGGCGGACTGGTCATCGTGCCGGCCTTTGCAGGACTCGGGGCGCCACATTGGGATCCGAAGGCGCGGGGACTGGCGATCGGGATGACGCGGGGCACGAACCGCGCGCATTTCTGCCGGGCGGCGCTGGAGAGCATCGCCTTTCAGAGCGCCGAGCTGGTGCGTTGCATGGAAAAGGACAGCCGCCAGGCAATGAGCGTGCTGCGGGTCGATGGCGGCGCGACACGCAGCGACCTGCTGATGCAGATCCAGGCCGACCTGTTGGGCGCGCCGGTGGTGCGGCCCGAGAATGTCGAGACGACCGCCATGGGTGCGGCCTTCCTGGCGGGACTCGGCGTCGGCTTCTGGGAGAGCATTGACGAGATCGCCGGGGAGGCGGGATCGCGCTTTGAGCCGAGCGGGCGCGAGACGGCGGCTCTGTGGCGCAACTGGAACCGCGCGGTGGAACTGGCGAAGGGCTGGGCTTGAGGAGAATCGACATTCCTGTCGATCAGCCGCAGCCGGTGCCGGACATCGCTTGATCGACAGGAATGTCGATTCCCCGGGAATGTCGATCCTCCGGACGCTATCGTCCCATCTCCTTCAGCATCCGCTCGCGGGCGGGACCCTCACCCCACTGCTCCGGGTCGTCCTTGATCTCGTCCCACTCGTCGACGGTGATCCAGCCGGTGCCGAAGGGACGCCGGGCGTGGCGGCCGAAGGCGCTGTGCGGATAGACCTCGTCCGGCGGGCGGACCGGCTCCACCGGGGCGGCCATCTCGTCGAGCCAAGCGTCGTAGCGGACGATCATCGTCTCGAGCACCTCAGGCTTCTCCTTTGCCAGGTCGGTGGTCTCGCCGGGGTCGGCCTCGATGTCGTAGAGCCGCCAGCCCTCGTCGCGGAAATTGACGATCCGCCACTGCTTCCAGCGCGCGATCTCCGAGCCGTGGGTGTTCCAGAACAGGATGCGGTCGGGGTCGGGCTGCTGCTTTTTTAGCAGCAATGGCAGCAGGTTGATTCCTTCGCAGTGGTCGGGCAGCGGGGTTTCGGCGACGGCGGCGGCGGTGGCGTAGAAGTCGATGGTGCTCGCCATGCCCGGGTAGCTTTCGCCCGCCGGGATGGTGCCGGGCCATGAGATGATGGTCGGCATGCGGTAGTTGCCCTCCCACTGGAGATTCGAGCGGTTCACGCCGCCCTTGCCGCCGCGGTAGGGAAGCGGCCGGGCCTGCGCGCCGGGGTCGCCGCCGTTGTCGCTGCCGAAGATGACCAGGGTTTCCTCGGCGATGCCCATCTCGTCGAGCTGGTCCAGGATGCGTCCGATCTGGATGTCGAGCGCGAGCAGGGAGGCGCGCAGGAACTCGCGTGGTTTGTATTTCCCCTCGTGGCCGGGGTAGAGCTGGTCGAGGTACTTCTTCGGCACCTCGTGCAGCGGCGTGTGGACCGCCAGCGGGACATAGTAGAGGAAGAAGGGCTGCTCGGTCTTGCCGTGCCGGGAGATGAAATCGACGGCGTAGTCACCTTCGGTCTCGGTGAGGTAGGAACCGTCGATGCCGACATACCATGAGCCACTCTCCGCGCCTTCCCCAGGCTTGCGGCGCGGAGTCTGCCTGGCGGCCTCGACGAAGCCGCGGTCGAGTGCGCCCTGGTCCCAGCGGCCGATGTCCCACTTCTCGAAGCCGATGAATCCCGTGTGGTAGCCGGCGTCGCGGAGGGTCTCGGCGAGCGTCGGCTTGTCGTCGGGAATCGGCACGCCGCGGGACAGGCCATACTTTCCCCAGCGCTGGGTGTAGGCCCCCATCATCAGCGCGGTGCGGCTCGGGCTGCACGGGGCGTTGTGGGTGTAGGCGTTGAGCAGGCGCATGCCCTCGTCGGCGAGGCGGTCGATGTTCCCGGTGCCGGGGTCGGGACAGCCGAAAGCGCCGACGTCGCCGCGCGCGAGATCGTCGATGTAGAGGATGATGATGTTCGGGCGCTTCGGCGCGGCGGCGGTGAGGGCGGGGGGGATGAGGAACCCGAGGATCGCGAAGGCGAGGACTTTCATGGACGGCGGATCGAGGATGGATTGATCGACAGGAATGTCGATGCTCCGAAAGCTCAGCGTGACTCGAGCCATGCCTTGAACTCGCTCTCGTCGGCACCCATCGGCGTGGCGACCTTTTCCCGGTCTGCGAGGATGGCGAGGCGTTCGGGGATGGCGACGGTGTTGGCGCCGAGTTCCTCCTCCATGACGTCGAGAAACTTCGCCGGGTGGGCGGTCTCGAGGGTGATCGTGGGGATGCCCGGATGCGATTCACGCCATCGCCGCGCGGCGAGCCAGCCGACCGCGCCGTGGGGGTCGATGGCGTAGCGATGGGTTTCCCAGACCTCGCGGATCGCGTTGCGGGTGGTGGCGTCGTCGAAGGCGAAGCCGTCGATGACCGCCTTCATCTCCTCCCACGACTTGCCGAAGATCGCCTGCATGCGGGCGAAGTTCGACGGCGAGCCGACGTCCATCGCGTTGGAGATGGTCGCGGCGCTCGGGCGCGGCCGGTAGTCGCCGCTGGCAAGGTATTCGGGAACGACGTCGTTGATGTTGGTTGCGGCGACGAAGCCGGCGACCGGCAGTCCGAGGCGGTGGGCCATGAGCCCGGCGGTGAGGTTGCCGAAGTTGCCGCTCGGCACGACGAAGGCGGGTGTTGCCTCCACCTGTCGGGAACTATGGATGTAGTAGAAGCTCTGCGGAACGAGCCGCGCGAGGTTGATCGAGTTGGCGGAGGTCAGATTGAGCCGCTCCGACAGATCGCGGTCGAGGAAGGCCGACTTCACAAGCCGCTGGCAGTCGTCGAAGGAGCCGTCCACCTCCAGCGCGTGGATGTTGCCGCCGAGGGTGGTGAGCTGCTTCTCCTGCAGCCCGGAGACCTTGCCCTTCGGATAGAGGATGAAGACGCGGGTGCCCTCGACGTGGTGGAAGGCCGAGGCGACGGCCCCGCCGGTGTCGCCCGAGGTGGCGACCAGCACGGTCAGCTCGCGGTCCTCGTCGCGGGTCAGCCAACCCATCAACCGCGCCATGAAGCGTGCCCCGAAGTCCTTGAAGGCGAGCGTGGGCCCATGGAAGAGTTCGAGGATGTGGTCGTGCTCCGCCAACGAAACGACGGGTGCGTCGAACTCGAGCGTGCCGTCGACGATCCCGGCCAGCGCGTCCTCCGGCACGTCCTCGCCGAAGAAGGCCTCGGCCACCGCGTAGCCGATCTCCTGGAACGAAAGGTCGCGCCAGATCCGCCAGAAGTCATCGCCGAGCACCGGCAGCGTGTCGGGCATGTAGAGCCCGTTGTCCGGCGGCAGCGAGCGCAGGATCGCCTCCTTCAGATCGACGCGGTGGGCCGGGTTGTTGGTCGAGTGATAGCGCATTCGAAATGCGGAGATCTGTTAGTTCGCCGACTTCTCCTCCACCACGTGCACGCCGTGGGGGTTGATCTTCGAGACGTGGATCTGGTTTTCCAGCGGCACGGCAAAGAAGACCTTCGAGACCGCTTCGCCGACCTTGCGCGCGGTTTCCTCGCCCTCGCACAGGGCGAAGACCGAGGGGCCGGCACCGGAAATCGAGAAGCCGAGGGCGCCGGCGGCCATCGCGGCGCGCTTGGCCTTGTAGAACTCCGGGATGAGCTTCTGGCGGCGCGGCTCGGCGATGACGTCGTGGATGGAGCGGGAGATGAGACCGTAGTCGCTCTGGATGATGCCGCACAGCAGTCCGCCGAGGTTGCCGATCTGCTGGGTGGCGTTCACCAGCGGGATGTCCTTGGGCAGGATCTCGCGGGCGACCTTGGTGAGGATCTCGATGTCGGGGTGGACCACGGCGGCCCACAGGTTTTCCGGGGCGGGGAGCTGGGCGACGTCGAGTTCCTCGTTGCTGCGGATGAAGACGATGCCGCCGAACAGGCAGGGGGCGACGTTGTCGGCGTGCCAGGCGCCGTCGGCCGAGGCCTCGCCGGCCATGGCGAAGGGCAGGAGCTGCTGCTTGGTGAGGGGCTCGCCGATGAGCTTGTTGACCGCGTAGGCGCCGGCGACGGCCGAGGCGGCCGACGAGCCGAGTCCGGAGCCGAAGGGCATCTTCTTGTGGATCTCCATCTCGACGCCGCGGTCCGTCATGCCGAGGTGGCGCAGCAGGTCGAGCGCCGCGACGCCGGCGGTGTTCTTCTCGGCGGACTTGGGCAGCTTGCCGTCGTCGCCGGTGATCGAGGTGATGTGCAGGCCGGGTTTCTCGTGGTGGCGGACGACGATCTCGTCGCCGGGCGAGTCGATGGCGAACCCGAGCACGTCGTAGCCGCAGGCCACGTTGGCGACGGTGGCGGGGGCGAAAACGCGCACTTCCTGAACGGCTTCGTTGAGCATGGGGCGGGGGCTTTAGCAGCAAGCCAGTCCCTTGTCGAATCCCGGGTGCCTCACAACGGAGAGGCGTTGCGGGGCGGTTCCGGCACCCGCGCCACGAGTTGATTATGCGGGCGGAGTGATATTTCCGGTCATCTGAACAACATGGTTGATGCTTGCCATGCCGAGTCCACGCGACGCAGACTTGAGGCTTGAATCGTCAACCTAACAGAAAGAATCGATGAGTGCGGCAAAAGGCGGAGGAGGCGGTATCTGGGCAGTGCTGGGAGTCGGGGTGCTCTCGGGCGTGATCGGTGGAGCGGGAGTGCTCTACGGCCCGGGCTTGATCGACAGGTTCCGGGCGGCGGAGGACGGCAAGCCGCCCGTGGCGGGTGTCGCCGCGCCGGACGACGCGGGCGAAGCCTCGCCCGACGACGAGCGAGTGGGCTTCCGGATGGGACAGCTCGATCCCGCCGAACCGGTGGAGCGGATCCGCGTGACGCTCAGCGTCGGTGGCGGGAACGATCTCGACGAACCGGTGGACCTGTTCCTCGGCACCGGCTTTCCGTTGCGGCTTTATCCTTTGGGAACGGAATCCCGGTCCCCCGCCTTCGCGGCCTTTCCTCAGAAGTCGAGCCTGGCCCGGGGCGAGAACCGGATCCCCGCGGGCGCGAGCGCGAGCTTCGAGTTCTCGACCGGAGGCGAACGCGGTCAGGACATCCTGAACACGACGCCGGAGCTGCTCTCCGCGCTCACCGTAGGCGACCTGCAGTCGATCGGTTTCGCGTCGCGGGGCGACGGCGACTGGGTGCTGGCAGGCTATCGCATCGAGGTCAACGGCCAGCTCTTCGCCGCGAATGATTCCGTCGATGGAAGCCCCGCCGGCCAGTTGGAGAAGATCGACACCGAACTCGACGAGAAGATGCCCGAGTTCGAGGAACTGGCGAGAAGCGTGGAGGATCTGAAGTCCTACGTTTCCACCGGACTGGCCGGGGCGTCGGACAAGGCGCTGCTCGACCAGCAGGAGGCCCAGCTCGAGAAGATCGCCGGGCCGTTCCGCGATCTGCTCGCCCGGTCGTCGGGCTTCCACCCGTGGTATGTGGAGGATGACGAGAAGTTCAAACCGGCGCCGGTCGAGGGCGCGAAGGTCGGCTCGGTGAAGGTGACGCTGGTGACCGGCGGCGGCGAGCGGCCGGGGACGCGGAATCCGGTGTATCTCTCCGCGGGAGGGAAGAAGTTCCTGCTCACCTCTTCCGCCGATCCCTTGTCGGATGATCCCGAGCCGCAGAAGTTCGTCATCTCGGGCGACGATCTCGCGCTGAGTCCGCTGAGCGGTGCGGACCTGAAGGACGTGGGGATCGGGATGGTCGGCAACGAAGAGCGCTTCGATACGGTGGCCGACCGGGCGCGGCTGCAGCAGGTGGTCGTCGAGGCCGACGGCGCCGAGGTGTTCAACAGCGAGAAGTCGACCGACGACCGCCGCACGCTGTCGATGCTCTGGCTCATGCCGCCCTCGCATTTCGACAAGAGTGGCAAGGTGGTGCACAACGGTGCGAGGGATCACGAGCTTCACCATTGGAAATCGGGGACCGTGCTTCCCGACGACACGATCGCGAAGGGCGACGACAACGACCAGGAGCCCGAGCCGGAGATCCCGGTGGCCGAGCCGGTCGCCGTGACATCCACCGAGAGGATTCCGCGCGCGCTCAGGGTCGATGCCGATGATCTGGCGGCCGGTCGTCCCGTGATCGCGGCGCGCGGCGTGCGGGTTCCCTTCCGGCCGTCGCGCCGT
>CALGOH010000298.1 GCA_937957985.1 uncultured Verrucomicrobiae bacterium | reverse complement strand
AACGCCGTACCAACCACGCCGGGAACTTAAACGAATTTAGAGCGCAGGACACTAGGTCGCCGCATCGCTTCGGCGCGACAGCCAGGCGTCGATCCCGCCCTCGATGTTGATGGCACGGGCGATGCCCGCGCGGCGGAGGATGCCGGCGGCCTGGACCGAGCGTTTGCCGGACTTGCAGTGGACGTAAACCGCGCGCTCGCGGGGGATCTCTGCGAGACGTCCTTCAAGTTCGCCAAGCGGGATCAGCCGGCTTCCCGGAATCGAGGACTCGGAGTGCTCGGCGGGCTGGCGGACGTCGATCAGGACAATCTCCTCATCGGATTCGAGCAGGCGCGCGAGTTCGATGACTCCGATCGATTCGAGATCGATGGCACATTCGTCTGCGGCGGTGGTCTCATTGTTGATCTCCGAATCGACCACCGGCGCATCGCCACAAAGACGACAGGATGGGTTTCGGGGCAGCCGGAGGGTGCGGAAGCTCGTCCGCAGTCCATCGTAGCAGAGCAGTTTCCCCAACGGCGGTTCGCCGATTCCCAGCAGGAGCTTGATCGCCTCCATCGCCTGCAGCGATCCGATGATGCCGGGCAGGATTCCGATGACTCCGGCTTCGGCGCAGGTCGGCGCGGCTCCGGGCGGAGGAAGTTCTGGCAGCATGCAGCGGTAGCACGGCCCGCCGAGGTGCGGGGCGAAGACGGTGACCTGACCTTCGAAACGGAAGATCGACCCGTAGACGAGTGGCTTCGCCGCGAAGAAGCACGCGTCGTTGCTGAGAAACCTGGTCGGGAAATTGTCGGAGCCGTCGAGGACGAGGTCGTATTGCCGTACCAGCTCCGCGGCGTTGTCTGGCTTGAATCGACACGCATGCCTGACGACCTCCACATGAGGATTGATTTCACGCAGGGTCTGCGCGGCGCTCTCCAGCTTCGGACGGCCCACCGAGGGTTCGCGGTGGATGATCTGGCGCTGGAGGTTCGATCGCTCGACCAGATCCTCGTCGACCAGCCCGAGCCGTCCGACCCCGGCCGCGGCGAGGTACATCGCGGCGGGTGAACCGAGACCGCCGGTGCCGATCAGGAGCGCCGAACTGGCTTTGAGACGCACCTGCCCTTCCTCGCCGACGCCGGGAATGCCGATGTGCCGGGCGTAGCGCTCGCGTTCGAGGTCGGAGAGCGGTTGCATCGGAGGCGAAGGTAGTGGCCAGGACGCCGAAGGCAACGGATTCGCGCCTTGACGGGAGGACGTCCCGACGAAATGCCATGGGCATGGCCGAAACCCCCTCAACCTTCATGCTCAAGCCCGGCGACGAAGCGCCGGCGTTCCGCCTGCCTGATCCCTCCGGCACGATGCACGACTTGGACGCCCTCGCAGGACCTCGGGGGCTGCTGGTGGTATTCGCCTGCAACCATTGCCCCTACGTGGTTCATCTCGCCGATCGACTGGGCGGACTCGCCCGGGAGTGGAAGGACGAGGGGATCTCGACGGTCGCGATTTCCTCGAACGACGTGGAAAACTATCCGCAGGACGCCCCGGACCTGATGCCCGGTTTCGCCCGTGAACACGGATGGGATTTCCCCTACCTCCACGACGAATCCCAGGAGGTGGCGAAATCGTATGGCGCGGCGTGCACCCCGGATTTCTTTCTCTTCGACGGCGCGCGGAGACTGTTCTACGCGGGCCAGTTCGATGATTCGCGACCGAAGAACGGCCGGACGGCGGACGGGTCCAGCCTGACCGCGGCGGTGAAGGCCCTGCTGTCGGGGGAGGAATCTGCTCCCGCGGCCATGCCGAGCACCGGCTGCAACATCAAGTGGAAGCCGGGAAACGCCCCGGCCTGGTTCGGCTGAGCCAGGCCCGGCGGGAAAGCGTTGCGGGCACGGCGGGGCGGGGCTTAGGATTCGGGCGATGCATGCACTGATTCAGAAGCTGGATGGGGGCGGCGATCTAACCGATCGCGAGGTGCGGGCCGGGGCGGACCTCCTGCTCGATCCGAAGGCGCCGGATTCAACCAAGTTTCGTTTCCTCGAATCCCTCTCCCGCAAGGGCGAGACGGCGGCCGAGATCGCGGAATTCGTGCAGGTCTTCCTCGAACACGCGGTCGATCCCCATGCGGGGCTGATCGACGCGGAAGGTCCGACCATCGACGTCTGCGGCACGGGAGGCGACAAGCTGAACCTGTTCAATGTCTCGACCACCGCGATGTTTCCGGTGGCGGCGGCGGGCGGGGTGGTCGTGAAGCACGGCAACCGCGGCATCACCTCGAAGAGCGGGGGCGCCGACGTGCTCGAAGCGCTCGGCATCCGCATCGACCTCCCACCGGAGGGCTTCCGGAAGTGCCTTGAGAAGGCGGGCGTCGGATTCCTCTTCGCGCCGGCCTACCATCCGGCCTTCAAGGCGGTCGCCGGGGTGCGCAAACAGCTCGCCGAAAAGGGAGTGCGCACGATCTTCAATCTCATAGGGCCCTTGCTCAACCCGGCGCGGCCGCAGTGCCAGCTCATCGGCGTTTTTTCCCGCGAATGGTGTCCCGCCTTCGCGGAGATCCTCCAGCGGCTCGGTCGCGAATCCGCCTGGGTCGTGCACGGCACCACCGGCGACGGGCGATCGGTCGATGAGGTCAGTCTCATGGGGTCGACCCGCATCTGCAAGGCGGGCACGATGGAGGACATCGTGGACGAGGAGGTCCGTCCGCGGGATTTCGACATGAAGCACGCCGAGGTTGCCGATCTGCAGGGTGGGGATGCGAAGGAGAATGCCGCCATTCTCGAAGCGATTCTCGAAGGGCGCGAGACCGGACCCAGGCGCGACATGGTGCTTCTGAATTCCGGTGCCGCGCTCGCCTGCTGCGGACTGGCCGACGACATCGGTGACGGCATCGACCTTGCACGCCAGGTCATCGACGATGGCTCGGCGCTGGACCGGCTGCGAGCCCTTCAGGCCGCCGCTCGATAGACCGCACTTTCGTCAACCGCCGCCCATCAGCCACAGGACCGGCTGGGGCCAGACGCCGAGCACGACGATGGCGGTCGTCAGCGCGAAGACGCTGATGTGGGACACTTTCGGCAGTTCGACCACGGCGGCGCCGGAAGGAGCCTCGTTCCACCACATCGCGCGGATCAGCTTGAAGTAGTAGTAGAAGCCGGCGGCCGCGCCGATGAAGGCGATGCCGACGCCCCACCACAACCCGGCACGGACCGCGAGGGAGAAGACGAAGAACTTGCCGATGAAGCCGGCCGTGAGGGGAACGCCTGCGAGAGCCGCCATGATCACGGTCATCAGGCCGGCAAGCACGGGCGAGCGTTTGCCGAGTCCGTCGAAGGCGGCAATCTCGTCGGATCCTTCCTGGGCGCGGACCTGAGCCAGTATGAAGAAGGCCGCGAGGGTCATCAGCAGGTAGGTCGCGAGGTAGAAGCCGACCGTGGATTTCGACCCGGGATCGGCGCCGCCCTTTTCGGACCATGCGGCCAGGGCGAGCACGATGAAGCCGGCGTTGGCGATCGAGGAATAGGCGAGGAGGCGCTTGAAGTTGGTCTGGCCGAGAGCCGCGAGGTTGCCGAAGAGCAGGGTGGCGATGGCGACGAGAAGCAGCAGCGTGAGAACCGGGCCACGCAGCGAATCGACGCCGAGAAAGGGTTCGAGGAAGCGCAGGAGTAGGACGAAGCCCGCGGCCTTGGAGCCCACCGACAGGAAGGCGGTGGTCGGGGTGGGGGCGCCTTGATAGACGTCGGGAATCCACATCTGCATCGGCACGGCACCGATCTTGAAACCGAGCGCGACCAGGACCAGGGCGATGCCGAAGAGCAGGGCGGTCGGGCTTTCCACCGAGCCGGCCCTGGCCGCGATGGCCTCGAGATTCATGGTTCCGGTGGTGCCGTAGATCCATGCGATGCCGTAGACCAGAAACCCGGTGCTCAAGGCGCCGAGAATCAAGTACTTCACCCCGGCTTCGAGCGAGCCGACGTTCCGCCGCAGGTAGGCGACGAGGACGTAGAAGGTGATGGTGACCAGTTCGAGCGCAACGAAGGCGCCCGCGAGGTCCTTGGCCGAGGCCATCCACATCATCCCGGCGCAGGCGAAGACCGGCAGGGCGAAGAACTCGCCGGTCCCGGACTCGGAGCCCGGCTCGTCCGTGAAGCGGGAGAGCACGGAACGGAAATCGATCGCCATCAGGATCACCAGGATCGTGCAGACCAGCGCGAAGCCCTTGTAGAAGCGGGCCATTGCGTCGAAGGCATAGAAGTTCTCCCAGATCGGCCACTCCGGCCACGTGGCCCCGTCGCGGGCGTCGTCGGGACCGATGGCGAAGAAGCCGAAGACGAGAATGATCGCCAGACCCGAGGCGGCGAAGAGGCCGATGTAGCGCTTGCTGTGCGCGGGGCCAAAGGCCTCGAGCATCAGCAGCACGAGGCCGAGCGCGACGGTGAGGGCTTCGAGGTAGTAGGCGGGCATGGCGGATGGTTGACGAATGCCGAGATCAGCGGAGCAGGGAGAGCAGGAGGTTGGGGCAGAGTCCGACGACAATGAGCACGACGGAGAGCAGGATCGCGGGAACGCGGTCACCGAGGCTGAGGTCGGCGGCACCCTCGGTCAGCTTGCCGGACGGCCCCTGGAACACCTTGCGATAAGCGCGGAGCATGTAGATGGCGCTGATGACGACGCCCCAGATCGCGAGGATGCAGGTGATCTGGACCGGACCGAGGCCGGCAACCGGGTTGTAGTTCCCCGGATGGAAGGCGGAGATGAAGACCATCACCTCACCGACGAAGTTGGCGAGACCGGGCAGGCCGATGCTGGCCATGCCGACGAGGCCGAACAGGAAGGCGAGCGACGGGGCCGACTTCGCCAGGCCACCCAGTTCGTCGAGATCGAGGGTGCCGGTGGCGCGCTCGATCTTGTCGGCCAGGCCGAAGAGCATCGCGATCGACACGCCGTGGGCGAACATGAGCAGCACCGCGGCCGGTAGGGCCCACGGGTGGTCCGGCGCGGCGGCCAGGGCGGCGATGGCGAGGAATATGTAGCCCATGTGCATCACCGACGAGTTGCCGAGCATGCCGTCGAGGCGCTTCTGGCTGATCGTCACGAAGCCGACCCACAGGATGTTGCCGAGCAGCAGCACGCAGAGCGGCACGAGCCAGGCCGAGAGTCCTTCAGGGACCAGCGGAACGCCGAGGCGAAGCAGGCCGTAGAGGCCGAATTTCTTCAGGACGCCGGCGTGCAGCATCGCGGTCGGCGCAGGGGCGCTCGCATAGGCCGGTGCCGCCCATGAGTGGAAGGGGAAGAGCGAAACGAGGATGCCGAAGCCGACGATCAGGAACGCGGCGATGCTCTTCTGGGTGGCGGGATCGATCACGGCGGCGTCGTTCATCGCCGTCATGTCGAAGGTGTCCACCGCGGCGCCGAGCCAGACCAATCCGGCGAGCAGGACGAGCGACCCGAACCCGAGGTAGATGGTGATCTTCCAGGCCACGGCCTTGCGTTCGCCCCGACCGAGCATGCCGATCATGAGGAAGGTCGGGATGAGGGCGAGTTCATGGAAGGCGTAGAAGAAGAACAGGTCGGTGGCGACGAAAGCGCCGATGGCCCCGGCCGCGATGAGCAGGGAGGAACCGTAGTAGAGCTTTTCCCGGCCGACGGGAGCGTGACCGGTCAGCAGCGCGGCGAACGCGACGATTACGGAGAGCAGGAGCATCACCACGCTCATGCCGTCGATGAAGCCAAGCGAGAGGTGGATTTCCGGCGTCGAGAGCACCGGGACCGAGAAGCCCCAGAAGTTGGCCCACGTCTTCCAAGTGAAGGCGGCGAGCAGGCCGAGTGCGAGGTTGGCACCGCTGGCGATCACCGCGGTCTGGCGCGCCTTCGCGCCACCGAGGATCGCGGCGAAGGCCAGCAGGGGAAGGAGGACGATCAGGAGGAGCATGGCTTACTTCCAGAAGGTGGTGAAATACACGACGAGGATGAGGCCGATTCCGAAGGTGAAGGCGTAGCCCTGCAGGTTGCCGCTCTGAACGCGGCGGAACAGCAGCCCGAACGACTCCGCGAGCCGGCTCGCGCCGCCGACGATGAGCCCGTTGACCACGAACTCGTCGAAGAAATGAACGATCGCCGCCGAGCCGTTCTGGATGCCCCTGACGACCACCTTGTCGTAAATCGCGTCGAGGTAGAACCGCTCGCGGAACAGGGCGATCGAGAGAGGATCCCTGTCCCGATCCCTATAGAGCAGGAAGGCGGGCACGACGCCGGCGACCAGGGCGCCGAGGGAGATCCAGAAGAGTGCGTTCGGATGAAACTCGCCGGCGTGGGCGGGGGTGGCCGGTGCCAGGCCGTTGACCCAGGTGAAGCCGCTGATGATCGCCAGCACGCCGAGCACGGCAAGCGGCACCCACATCACGGGCGGGACCTCCTTGGCGTGTCCGGCGTCATCGGTGCGGGTCTTGCCAAGGAAGGCGACGATGACGAGACGGGTCATGTAGAAGGGCGTCAGCACCGCCACCACAACCGCGAGCCAGAAAAGCGCCTTGTGATCGTGTGCGGCGTGGAGGATGGCTTCCTTGGAGAAGAAGCCCGAGGTGAACGGGACCGCGATCAGCGCCGCGGTGCCGGCGATGAAGGTGGCGCCGGTGATCGGCATCTTCCTGAGCAGGCCGCCCATTTTCCAGATGTCCTGCTCGTGGTGGCAGGCGTAGATGACCGCCCCCGACCCGAGGAAGAGGAGCGCCTTGAACCATGCATGGGTGTAGAGGTGGAACATGCCCGCCTCGCCGCCGCCGAGACCGGTGGCCATCACCATGTAGCCGAGTTGCGAGAGGGTCGAGTAGGCCAGCACCCGCTTGATGTCGTTCTGCTGGGTGGCCATCAACGCCGCGAGTAGCGCGGTGATGCCGCCGATCCAGGCGATCACGTCACCGGCGAAAGTCGCCGCGAAGTCGAGGTCCAGCGCCAGTTGGACGCGGAAGAGCATGTAGATCCCCGCCGCCACCATCGTCGCGGCGTGGATCAGCGCGGAGACCGGCGTCGGGCCTTCCATCGCGTCGGGCAGCCAGACGTGCAGCGGGAACTGCGCCGACTTGCCGACCGCCCCGCAGAAGACGCACAGCAGGGCGGTGCCGAGCAGGACCGTGAAAGCCGCTGAATTCTCGGTGAAGAATCCGGCATTCGCCGTCTGGAAGTTGCCCAGGCCTTCTTTCATGCCGTCGAAGACGAAGGTGCCCGTGATCCCGAACAGCATCAGGATGCCGATCATGAAGCCGAAGTCGCCGATGCGGTTGACGATGAAGGCCTTCTTGGCGGCGTCGGCCGCGGAGTCCTTTTGGTACCAGTGACCGATGAGCAGGTAGGAACTGAATCCGACCAGTTCCCAGAAGATGAAGGTCATGATGAAGTTCCCGGCGAGCACGATGCCGGTCATCGAGAACATGAAGAACGACAGCCCCGTGAAGTAGCGCGCCTTTGCCGAGTCTTCGGCCATGTAGCCGAGCGAGAAGAGGTGCACCAGCATCCCGATCCCGGTCACGATCACCATCATGCCGGTCGACAGCCGGTCGAGTTCCAGGGTGAGTTGGAGTCCCTCACCCCCGTCCAGGGAAAGCCACGGGAGCGGGGCAACCGTCGCGCCCTGCTGCCCGAGCAGCACCAGCGCGATGCCGAAGCTCGCCACCACCGATGCGGTCGAGACCATCGACGCGATGAAGGCGTTGCGCTTGAGGTAGAGCTGGTTCGCCGCCGCGGCCAGGAGCGGTAGGAAGAGGAGAATCCAGGCGAGCATCTTTGGAGGAGATCGGTTTCGAGGAAAACGGCGTCAGCCCCGCATGCTGGTGAGATCCTCGGTGTGGATCGTCTGGCGGGCGCGGTAGAGGGCGACGATGATCGCGAGACCGACGGCAACCTCGGCGGCCGCCACCGTGATCACGAAGAAGACCAGCATCTGTCCGTGGTAATCGGGCAGACCATCGACGGTGTTGAAGCGGGAGAAGGCGATCAGGGTGAGGTTGGCGGCGCTGAGCATCAGTTCGAGGCACATGAAGACCACGATGATGTTCCGCCGCAGGACCACGCCCGCGAGGCCGATCGCGAACAGCAGTCCGGAAACGAGCAGATAGGAATGAAGACCGGCCATGGGTGTCAGGCGGATTGACGCTTGGAGAGGACCACCACGCCGACGGTCGCGACGAGCAGCAGGACGGCGATGATCTGGAGGGGGAGGTTGTACTGGGTGAACATCAGGTCGCCGACGAGGTTGACGTCGGGCAGGCGACCTTCCTTGAGCTTGTCCTGGATGCCCCCCGATTGGTTCGCGGCAGCCGCGACCAGATCCAGCGGCTCGGATTCGCGACCCGGAACATGCCCGAGGACCCCGATCAACTGGATGGTGAAGGCGAGTACGATGCCGAGGCCACCGACGACGGGCACCGCCCTCGGCGCCCGCTTCTGCTCGGTCTTGAGGTCGAGCAGCATGATGATGAAGAGGAACAACACCATGATCGCCCCGGCGTAGACGAGGATCTGGATGATCCCGACAAGGTAGGCATCGAGACCGATGAAAAGGCCCGCGAGTCCGACAAAGGAAGCCACCATGGACAGGGCCGCGGCGACCGGATTGCGGAGAATGATCACCGCCAGCCCCCCCACCAGCATGAGGAGGGCGAAGAACCAGAAGAGAGGCAGGGGCATGACACTAATGAATTTGAGTCACTTGCGAGGAATCCCCTCCACAAGGAGAATCACTCCGACAGCAGCGAGGAAACAACCGATGACAAGCCGCGGAGGAGACTCTCCGTCGAGCGGAAGCGATACGACTGCCCCGGCAAGAATTAGAATTGACCCCGAAATCCCTCTCATCTCTATCTCTGACACTCACTTCAACTCGTTCCACTTGTTGACCAGGCCGACGCGCTTGCCGCCGATCTCGTAGAGGCGTTTCTTGTCGTGGACCATTTCCTCGCGGCTGAGGCCGGTGATGGCGTAGTCCTTCCGCAGGTAGATCGCCTGTTCCGGGCAGACCTCCTCGCACATGCCGCAGTAGATGCAGCGGATCATGTCGATCTCGAACTCCTTCGGTCGCTTCTCGACCTTCGCCCACGGATCGTCGGACGGGATCTCGCCCGGGACGATCCTGATCGCCTTGGGCGGGCAGATGAATTCGCAGAGCTGGCAGGAGACGCAGCGCTCGCGATCCTGTTCGTCGGTCACCAGCGCCGGCGCCCCCCGATAGTATTCGGGCATCGATTCGTCCCACTTCTGCTCGGGGTACTGCATGGTCGCACCGAGTCCCGAGGACCGCAGGTCCTTCGAGCCGCGCGTCTTTCCGCGCAGCGAGTCGATGGCGTGCTTCATCGTCACCAGGAAGCCCTTGAAGATGGCTCCCAGGTAGAACTTTTCCCCGGCTCCGAGTTCGGGGCGTTTGACTTTGACAATTGCCATAGGCGATCAGTTCTGGCCGAGCAGGCCGCTGTTCGGTGAGTGCTTGGGATCCGAGGTCTTGAGGACCCAGATGAGGGCGCCGGTCACGATGGCGAGCAGGACGAGACCGACGATGGTGGAGATCCAGCCGAGATCCGGGGCGGCGATGACGAAGGCCGCGAGGAAGACGTTGATCAGCGCCGCCTCGAAGAAGACGACCCAGCCGAGGCGCATGAGTTGATCGTAGCGGAAGCGGGGGACCGTCCAGCGGACGAGGATGAAGAACAGGATGAAGGCGATCAGCTTCGTCATGAACACGCCCATGTGGATCAGGCCGCCGAAAGCGAGGTCCGAGATGGCCGCATCCAGCCCGAATCCGATCGACCAGCCTCCGAGGAAGAGGGTGACGATGAGCGCCGATCCGATGACCATGGCGGCGTACTCGCCCATGAAGAACATCGCGAATTTCATCGACGAATACTCGGTGTGGTAGCCCCCGACCAACTCGGTCTCGCACTCCGGCAGGTCGAAGGGCATGCGGTTGGTCTCGGCGAAGATCGAGGTGGTGAAGATGACGAAGGCGATCAGCGCGGGAACGAGGAACACGAGCTTCTCGACAAGAGGCGGGCCGGAGTCGTTTCCCCAGAACGGCAGCAGCAGCCAGCCGTGATCGGCCTGGTGCTGGACGATGCTCGAGAGATTCAGGTCGCCGTAGTAGAGCAGCAAGGGGATGATCGAGAGCCCCAGGGCGATCTCGTAGGAGATCATCTGGGCGGTCGAACGGACGCCTCCGACGAAGGGATACTTCGAGTTGGAGGACCAGCCCGCGAGCGTGATGCCGTAAACGGTCAGCGACGAGACGGCGAAGACGAAGAGGGGACCGACGTCGAGGTCGGCGATGACCAGCTTGTGTTCCTCGCCGCCGATGGTGATCGACGAGCCGAAGGGGACGACGCAGACGGTCACCAGCGACGGGATGACGGTCAGCGCGGGTGCCAGCCAGTAGAAGGACTTGCGCACGTAGTTCGGCGTGAAATCCTCCTTGAGGAAGAGCTTCAGGCCGTCGGCCATCGGCTGGACGAGGCCGAAGAGGTGGTAGTCCTTCTTGGCGCCGAAGAGCGTCAGGGGAATCCCGACCCGGTTAGGACCCACCCGGTCCTGGATGATCGCGGAAAAGCGGCGTTCGAAGTAGACGCTGATCGGCACCAGGGGCAGCACCACCATGAAGGTCAGCCCGATGACCTTGGCGAGGATGATGGCGAGATCGGTGAGGAGTTCCATGAAGTGGGAGAGGCTGGGTCAGCCAACGATTGTGCCGGCGGCCTTGCGGGCCCGTTCGTTTTCGAGAAGGGGAATGGTGACGTCGGTTTCCGTCACCGGGATGCCGAGGTCGCCGATCTTGGACAGGTTGAGGTCCTTGAGATCGGAAATGGTCTCCGCCATTTCCCTGAAGACGTCCTCGATCATCTGGGGCTGCGACGTGTCGAAAGGAGAAACGCCCGAGAGCAGGGCGGCGAGGTCGCGCAGGATCTCCCAGTCGTCACGAGCCGAGCCGTGGGGCTCCACCGCACGATTGAGGCGCTGGAGGCGGCCGGTCACGTTGACCATCGAGCCGCGCTTCTCGGCGAAGGCCGCACCGGGCAGGACCACGTGGGACGCCTCGGCGGTGGGGCCGGCAAGGAGCAGAACCGAGGCGAGGCAGTCGAGCTTGCCGAGGTCCTCGGTGGAAAGGCCGGCCTCGGCGGTGAGGTCCTCGCCGAAGTTGAGGATGACCTTGATGCTCCCGTCGCGGACGCCGTCGCGAATCGCTCCGAGGCGGAAGCCCGGGTCCTCGCGGCGCCAGACGAGCTTGCAGCCGGTGGTGTTCGGATTCCGGTCGGCGGCGATCAGCATGCCGTCGGATTCGCCCATCCTCGGAATCGTGGTCAGGTGCTCGGTGCCGATCTGATCGGCCAGCTTGCGGATGAGATGGAGTTCCTCGTTGGTGCACTTCGACGAGCCGATGATCGCGATCTCCTCGGGCGCGTGTCCCTCGACCGCCTCGACGACATCTTCGAGCGCGTCCTGCCAACTCGCTTCCTGGTGCTTTCCGTCCCGCTTCACCAGCGGCTCGGTCAGCCGCTCGTCGGAGTCGATGTAGTGAAAGTTCAGACGGTGCGAATCCGGCATCCAGCACGAGTTCACCTCGTCGTTCTGGCGGGGCGTGATGCGGTAGACGGTCTCGCCGCGGGTCCAGATGGTGATGTTCGTCCCGGTGCCGCAGTTGACGTCGATGCTCGGAGTCTCCTTGAGGAACCAGACCCGCATCTGGAAGCGGAAGTCGTTGCTGGTGAGCGCACCGACCGGACAGATGTCGGCGGTGTTGAGCGAGTAGTTCGAGTCGAGCCGGCGCCCGGGATGGACGGTGAGTGTGGTGTAGGTACCGCGCTGGGTGAAGCCGAGCACGGGATCGCCGGCGACCTCGTCCATGAAGCGGATGCAGCGGCTGCACATGATGCAGCGCTCGTCGTCGAGCCGGATGCGCGGACCGATGTCCACGTTCTTCGGCTTCTTGACCTTCATGTCGACGAAGCGCGAGTGGCCGCGGCCGTGCCCGACCGAGTGTTCCTGCAACCGGCACTCGCCGGCCTGGTCGCAGATCGGGCAGTCCAGCGGGTGGTTGATGAGAAGGAATTCCATCACGCCCTCGCGGACCCCCTCGACGAGTTCGCCGCCGGTCCGGATCCCCATGTTCTCAGCGACCGTGTTGGCGCAGGCGATCACCGGGCGGGGCATCCAGCCGATGGGCTGGAAGCCCTCCTCGTCGTAAGCGGGATCCTCGCCGGGGGTCGGACGCGGTGGCATGCCCATCTGGACGAGGCACATGCGGCAATTGCCGGGAGACGAAAGCTTCGGATGGTAGCAGTAGTGGGGGACGACCGTGCCGGCCATCCGGCATGCCTCGATCATCCGGGTTCCCTTGGGCACCTGCCTCCACACGCCGTCGATCTGCACGTTCACCAGGCCCTTCTCGGCCGCAAGATCCTTGGGCAGTCTGACTTCGGCAGTGGAGGCTTCTTCACTCATGAGGCATTGGAAGGACGGGGAGAATCCCCACCGCGCGGAAATATGAAAACCGCTCCGACGAGCGGCAAGCGCCCTTTGTGAAAAATTTCACAAAGTCGGGCGGAAGCGAGCCGAAGGGCGTGTCACGTGGCACGACGATCAGGCCCGGCCCATGTAGGAGCCGTCCTCGGTCTTGATCAGCAGGCGGTCACCCGGATTGATGAAAAGCGGCGCCTGGACGATCAACCCGGTCTCCATGGTGATCGTCTTGTTGCTGTTGTTCGCCGAGTCTCCCTTCACCCCCTCGGGGGCCTCGGTGACCGTCATTTCCATCGACTGCGGCAGCTCGATGTCCGCCACGACGCCATCGGCGAAGAGCAGGGTGTAGGTCTGGCCCTCGATCAGGTAGTCCTTCACCCCGTCGATGATGTCCTCCGGCACGACGACATCGTCGTAGGTCTGGGTCTGGAGGAAATGGTGGCCGGCCGAGTCCTTGTAGGAATACTCGTGCTCGATGCGCTCGAGCATCACCGACTCCATCGAATCGTTCGAGGTCAGGCGGAGGTTGGAGACCTTCTTGGTCGCCACGCTGCGCACCGACATCTGGACGTAGGACGCCATCCGCGGGGGCGTTTTCAGCTCGTGGGCGATGACGACGCAGACGTCGCCGTTGTGGCGCACCGCGTGGCCGCGGCGGAGGTTGATGACGGGAGTGCTGGGCATGTGCGGCGGGGAATAGGGATCGTGGCCCGCGGTGCCAAGCGATAAAACGCCGGTTTGATCGCCTGTGTCCTGTCCTTGCGCCTCGCGCGCGGTCAACTGAGCGGCTTCTCTTCGGTCGCAGCGCTATTCTTGCCTCCAGCGCACCGCGGCATTGAATCCCCTGCTGCCGCCATTTTCACCTGATGCAGCTCCGTCACCTCCGCGATCTGCCGTGCAAGATCCCTTTCCTGTGATTCGGTGAGACTTACCATGCCACACAGATCACGGAACTCGCCGCACACGGTCCGCCGGAGGTTTCCGGTGGCTGACGCCAGCAACTTGCCCAACCAGAGGAACAGACCTCGTCCGGTCAATGCACCTGTTAAAAGACATGCCAGCGCCGTCACCGCGTAGGCCATACCGTCATTCTCCATCATTTCCCCGAACAGCGATGGGTCGGACAGCGCATCGATGCTCACTCCTCCGATCCACTGAATGCTGCTGTAAATCCACGTCCCCAGCAGGAGGAAGGCCAATATCCCGCTCGTCACCCGCCTCGCCGGTTTGAGCCTGCCCATGAAGATGGAGCTGAGGGAGACCCCGCAAATCGCGATCGCGAGTATCCTGAACATCATCTCCGCCGTCCCCGGCCACAAGAGAGGTGTGAAAATGGGGGCGTCCGTGATTTGCGCCAGAAGACCGGGAGTAAAAGCGATGACAAGGCGGCAGCTTACGAAACAGCATGTGACATTCCAGAGAATGTTCAATAGACGCTTCATTTTCGATGATTTAATCGAATAGGGTTCACACCAACTCCAGCGGTTTGAACTCCACATTTGTCCAGCCTTCCACTTCGGCGATCTTTTTCACTATCTCCGAACAAAACATGATGGTTGAAGGTCCGGGCTTAGGCCCGCGAGGGTGAAAGCTGAACAGATCCGTCCCGTTCCAAGTGTCCAAGCGGTATAGGAAGCGGCGCGGGTAGGGGCGCGGAGAGATGCCCGGGATGGGCTTGCCATGCTCGTCGCATTCGAATCCGGTCGCCGCCCAATCCACCTCGATCCCCGGAAAGGTCTCGACCACGAAATACTCCGGCTGGGGCTTCTTCCGGAGCGCCCGGGAGTGGATCTCGGCAACGGGCATGTTCGTGACGCGACCCATGGGTGCGCCGATCTCCCGGAGTGAGTCCACAATCTTGTCGCGGACGAAGAACGAGGGAGGCGCACTACCACAACCAAGGACATCGGGCCAGTGCCGGGCGCCGGGATCGATACTGATTCCAGGCGGACTGGGATTGATCTCCCAGTATTTTAGCTTTCTATCCATGACTACAGGTGCCACGAACCAAAGGTCTTCGATGGGACCGTAACCTCCGGCCCAAGCCATGCCGCGATCATTGTTGTATCGAACGTCGTAGAGCTCCATCTCACACCAACTCCAGTGGCTTGAACTCGACATTAATCCAGTCATCCGCCTCAGCGATCTCCTTAACTCTTTCTGAACAAAACATCGTCGTCGAAGGTCCGCGCTCTGACGCGCTAGAGTGGAAACTGAAGAGATCAGTCCCGTTCCATGAGTCCAATTTGTAGAAGAATCGATGAGGGTAGGGGCGCGGAGAGAGACCGGGGATGGGCTGGCCGTGCTCGTCACATTCAAATCCGGTCGCAGCCCAATCCACCTCGATCCCGGGGAAAGTCTCGACCACGAAATACTCCGGCTGGGGCTTCTTCCGGAGCGCCCGGGAGTGGATCTCGGCAACGGGCACGTTCGTGACTCGACCCATCGGTGCGCCGATGGACCGAAGCGAATTCACGATTTTGTTGCTGACAAAGAACAGGAGAGGCCCACTACCACAACCTAGGACGTCCGGCCAATGCCGTGCCCCGGGATCAATTCTAATTCCGGGAGGTGTAGCATTCAGTTCTCAATACAGCCTTGTCATCTCCATGATGACTGGTGCTACGAACCAAAGGTCCTAGGTGGGGCCCAAAGCTACTGCTCAC
>CALGOH010000297.1 GCA_937957985.1 uncultured Verrucomicrobiae bacterium | reverse complement strand
CTCTCACGCCCTCCGGAATCCTCAACCGGGGGGCCTGCGGAGAGAGCGCCTCCGGGTCATCGACATTCTGGGAGGTCATCGCGACCGTGAGTTCGCCATCCGGCAACTCGATCACCGGAGACAGGTTCATGCTCGGGAGGGCGGTCCTTTGGCTCTTCTTGCCGTCGAACAGGTAGGCGATCTTCGGAGCATCACGGGGACGCTCGGGAAAAACCACCCGGCACGAGCGTGGCTTCGCCTGAAGCGAGCCGGCAAGAACCACGAGTCCGACGGCTACGGTGAAAACTGGGAGAACGCGCATGGATTTTCCTGAAGCTCTTCGGGATGTTGCCATCAGACCTCCTCCTGGTTCAACCACCTGAACGACACGATCTCGTATCTCCTTCCGAAAGTCACATTCCGTTCTATCGCCGGTGGATCGACGGAGTCGGCTGCATCCCTCTCGTCGGAAAAGTCCCGCGTCCTCTTCACCACCGCCTCGCACCACGCCTTGGCCACGATCTCCCCTCCCCGGTCCCGCGACTCGCCGTAGGCACGGATCGTGAACGTATCGTCGCGCACACTCAAAACCGGCGCGATCGGACGCAGGACGTCGGCCTGCCGGATCCAGCCCGGGGCACCAAACGCACTGCTCCCTTCCGCGGCCTCCGAGAACGCGTAGTCCGCACCGTCGAGCTTGGGATCATTCTCCGGCATCGTGGTGTCCGAAAGCGCGTTCGCCGGATCGCGAAGCTCCTCCATCGGGTCCTCGTCCAAGCGATTGATCGCCGTCTGAACCGCTCCCGCCAGCGCCAGATCCTCGTCGGAACTTAGCCGGCGGTTCACGAACTCGGAAAGGGAGAGGAACGGGCCGCGCAGCCGGACCTGCTCGACCACCTTCTCGGCGAGATCCTCGATCTGATCGTCCGTGAGGCTCCTGAAGCCGGTGTATTCGGACGCGTTTCCGAACTTTCCGCCAAAGGCCGGACCACTGCCGGCCTTCACATCCGTCGCCACGGCACCCCGCGTCACGACATGCTCGTTCGAAACATCCTCGGCGACGATCTCGCCATCGCCCTGCATCGCGATCTGCCCGAGGCTCTTTGCCCGTCCCAATAGCGCCTTCCAGGCTTCCACCGAGGTCGAATTCACATTGAACATCCCGTCCACCTCGAGTCGGGACGCGATCTTCAGCCAACCGTCCGGACTGTCGAGGATCTCGTCCACCAGGTCGGTGAGCTCGGACGAATCCAGATTCGAGTCTTCGGGAATGGCCTGATAGGAGCGATTCGCAAGATCCTCCTCTCCGGAGAGGAAGTCCTCGTAGACGGTCTCGATATCCTTGGCGATATCGCCTCCGAGTATCCGTGGCTGTGGTGCGATCGAGGAAACGAACCAGTCGTCGAACAGCAGGTGGTTCGCACAGTAGGCATCGTCGTGCATCAGGTTCAATGCGTCGCCACGCGGCTTCAACTCGGCAGGCACCACGTCGGCCTTCGGAATGAGCGGGGTGGCGTCGCTGTTGCCGATCAGGTTCATCTGGAACGGCGGATACGGATTGTGCCCGCGGGGGTTCCAACTCTGCAACTCCACCAGCGACGACATCGGGCGCAGGGGGATCTCGGCCATGATCAGCCGCGAAAGGCCGTCGCCGCTCTGGTGGCCCGTCACGATGTAGCCTTCCGAGTCGCTCAGGTTCGGCGTGATCGTCGAACCGAAGGGCAGCGAGTTGTAGGCAAAGTCATAGGTGTTGTTCGCCGGGTGATCCTCGGCATCGCCACTTGCCGGATCACTCAGCACCATCGAGGCGAGCGCGTTGTTCTGCAAGACACCCTTGGTAGGCCTGTTCTGCTTGGTGCCGGGAGCGGTGCCGATCGTCATGCGGGGACCGAAGCTGACCGAGTAGATTGGGACCCATTGGCCAACGAGCTCTCCCACCGAATAGCCCACCTCGTCGATCTCGTCGGGCGGCCAATAGCGATCACCCTGGTCGATCGATGCCAGCGAGGTGATGTTGTGATACTCGTCGCCGATGCCCGACGGCACGGGCGAAGTCCCGCCAAAGTGGGAACTCCCGTCCCCGAAAGACAACGAGAAACCATAACCGGGTTCCCGGTCCCGATACGGCTGGGTAAGCCTGTCGTTCCTGAACAGGAACCAGAAGCCCTGATTTGCCGTGTGGTTCGACGAAATGCGGAAATCATTCCCCGTGACTTCAGCCGGATCGTAGCCCTCCTTGAGCCTGAAGGCGCCACCACCAAAGGCGTAGCCGGTTTCCCGCGGCTCCGTTGAGAATATCTTCGCCTCACCGGGTTTGAAGGTGAGCGTTCCTTCCGGCAGCCAGCAACCCCAGGTGCGTAGATCTCTCCATGTCGATTGTGATCCAAATTTGTCCAGATTGCCCTGCAACTGATTGTCGTAGGGATTCGCGTAATTGCCCGGCCAGTCCAGAGTCTGGAAGTTCCCGTTCGTAAGCAGTCGGTATTGATTGCCGGGAACAAGACCGGGATTCGGATAGGTGGTCATGTTGGCAACCGCCATTGCCCCCGGCACGGAACGGCGCCATCCGAAGCCAAGGAAGTTCTGATGCGTTCCGCTGCCCTGTCCTCCATTCAGCGTTCCGCTGATCTCATGCTCCAGAGTGACATTGTAGGGATTCCACAGGGTGAAGAAAGGCACGTACATCGCTCTCAATTCATATCGCTTGGGACTTTGATTCAGGGGATTCTCGACAGCGGTCACATAAACAATGAGCTGAAACCGCGCGATCTGCGGATGGAGCCGCTGCTTGTGCTTGTGATTGTAGATCTCACTGGGAGTGACATTCCCCTCCCGCTGTTTGGCGACCTTGTCCCAGACGAACGGACTGACGACCGCGCCCGGATTCTCGCGGGTCCGGACGAACGAGAAATTCTTGTAGGACGTCGCGAAATCGACCAGCGAAGCCCATGAGGCTGATGCCGCGTGATAGGTGCCGGGCTGCTTGTAGCCGAGGATGACCGAGTAGTCGCTCCAAGGGTAGAGGTTCGACTGTTCGGGATCGTAGTTGCTCACCGTCGGCTTCGGCACCCGGGTCGTGGCACCGGCCTCCGGGGAAAGCCGGAAGAGCGGAAGCCGCCCGCCCGGATAGCGGCTGTAGATGCTGTCCCACTTCTCGGTCAGCAGCGAAAGGTCCTTCCGCCAGCCGCCCGTGGCGGTGTTGGTCAGCAGGCCGGTCGAATACGACGTGAACTCGTGAAACTTCTTCTGGGGGGATTCGGGATTGCCGGGCTCGATCAGCGCCATGCTCTGCCGGGTGGCCGCCTTGCGGGCCGGCTTCGCCGGTGCCCCGTCCGGGTTGTGGGGTTCCGGATCGTTGAGCACCGTGGAAAGTCCGAAGGCTTCGGGATCGGGGATCGTGTGGGACTGCCCCATCTCCACCAGTCCGGACGCATCCTCGGTCCGCGGCTCATAGGGCTGGGCCAGCCGTGCCTTCTGGTTCTCCGCCGACACCCACCATGCGACGCGGCCACGGTCGGTCAGTTTGGTCGGCACCACGTGAATCTGTCGCGAATCCGTCGATTGCAGCGAACCTTCCGCAAGCAGCGGCACCGTATCGGCCGCCGCCGTTTCCCTGACCAGGGACGGAGCCTCATTGATGTCGGGCGCCGAACTGCCGGCCGCGGCCGTCGAGACGAGCCAGTCCACAAAGCGGCCCCCTTCGGTTTCGGGCTGGTCTTTCGCACCGTAGTCCGGAGGGATCGGGCGGCCGCTGGACTCATGGTCCGTTCCCTCCCAACTGCGCCACACGCCCACCACCGCCGGCGCCCCGGGGATCACGAGGTCGCCGGGAGCCGTCACGCGCATGTCAGGACCGGTATCCTCCTGCAGCTTGGCGATGGCCATCATCAGCGCCAGCCGGGCGTTCGACCGCGCCTCGCTCAGGACGAACGCCTTCGACGAACTGCGGAGCGTGACCGTTGAAAGCGACAGCAGACCCACCGCCAGCAGGGCCAACAGAACCATCAAAGTCACCGTGATGATCAGCGCGAAGCCACCCCTCCCGGAAGAGCCCGGGGATGGAAGACGCCTGCGTTTCCGAGATCGACCCGATGCCATCACAAAATACATACGGCGGGAAGTTATGACTCTCCACCGGAAACGAAAGGGGAAATTCGCCGATCCTCGGATTCCTTCTATCCCATCAGAAGGGCAGGTTTTTGTTCAAGAATGATCATTCAACCGCCGACTGGTAGGCGAAGCGGTAGAACCCGCGGCCCGCGCTCTCCGGGGCCCCGGTCACCACCTCGATTCGGCCCGTCGCATCCGCCGTCACCGGGAGGGAATCCCATTCGTCGAGATCGCCTGACCACTGGAAGAAGTAGTCAACATTCGGCACGGCGGACATGGCGACGGTCGCCTCGCGGGACTCGCCGGTCCCGGAAAAAGTCATTTCGAGACCATCGGTCGGCAGGACGACCAGCGAGAGCTGCCCCGCGGCATCGAAGGGATCGGACCATTTCGGATCGGTGTAGATCGCGGATCCGGTGAGAGTGCGGAGGAATGCGGCCAGATCGGCCTGCTGCTGGGCGCTCAGGTTCAATCGCTGCGGCTGGCCACCCGGCCGGATGAGACGTGGATCAAGGCCCTGCACCACCGCAGGGATCGCGTTGTAGTGGGCGATCACCTGCTCGAGGGTCGCGAACTGCCCGGTATGCATGAAGCCTCCGTTCGAGGCCCCGGCGGGGCCGACCGAGTCCCTCAGACTCGGCGACCGGGTCACCGTGAAGTCCGTGCCGCCTCCGATGGCCCCGACCACTCCGTTGTTTCCGGAGTTGGGGTCGATGTCGAACTCGGGCGGACGATGACAACCGGCGCACCCCGCCCCGCCGCCCGGCCCGGGACCTGCCAGGAAGAGTTGCTTCCCCGCATTCTCCGAGGCGGTGAAGTTCGGAAACGGCGGGCCGTTCGCGCCGACGATGGCACGCCCTTCATCGAATGGGCTGTCGAAGGACTGGATGCTGCGGACGAACTGGGCGATCGCCTTCTGCATCCGCTCCTCGGTGATCGCCAGGTCTCCGTAAACAGCCTGAAACAGCACCTTGTACTCTTCGATGGCCGAAAGCTTCACCACGAGATCGCCGAAATCCGGGTCGCCATCGGTACCGCTGAAACCCATCTCCACGTGGTCCCGGATCGGCCGGGTGGTCTGGTCCTCGAGGGTCACCGCCCTTTCATCCCAGAAAAACTGCTCCTCGGCGGAGAAGCGCGCATTCACCAGTCGCATGGAATGCCGGCCGGTCGTCCCGGCCACCCCGTTGCTCGCCACCGCAAGGTCCGAGAAGCCCCGCGACTGCTGGTGGCAGGAGGAGCAGGAGACCGTGTCGTCGCGCGACAGGCGCTTGTCGTAAAAGAGCACCCGCCCGAGCGTCGCGCCGCGGTCGGTGATCGGATTGTCAGCCGGAGTATTGTCCCGGGTGATGTAGGCCGGCACCGGCTGATCCGCGTAGTTGTCGGGGTTGATCAGATCAACCACTCCTTCGGCTGCGTTGGAAAAGCCGGCGGAAACGAACAGCAGCAACAGGGTCTTCATGAGCCCATCAGACGCGGTCGACGTTAGGTGCGTTTGAGGAAAAGGGCCTTTTTCGTAAAGATCCGGTTAAGCCCGCGGCTTCGGACCGGTCATCGCCCGGGCATCCATCAGCCGGTCGAAGGTCGCGGCATCCACCTCGCCGGAAGCCAGCGCCTCCTCGCGCAAGGTCGTGCCGTTGGCATGCGCCGCCTTTGCGATGGCCGCGGCGCGGTCGTAGCCGATCTCCGGAACGAGAGCCGTCACCCGCATCAGGCTTCTCTCCAGCAGGTCCCCGATCCGGTCTTCGTCGGCCGCGATCCCATCGACGCAGCGCAGCGCGAAACTCTCCGCCGCATCGCCGAGCAGACGGACCTGGCGCAGCAGGCCGTGGATCATCATCGGCTTGTAGGTGTTCAACTCGAACTGCCCCTGGCTGCCGGCGACGCCGATGGCGGCGTCGATGCCCATCACCTCGACGGCGACCTGCGTGAGCGCCTCGCACTGGGTGGGATTGACCTTGCCGGGCATGATCGAGGAGCCCGGCTCGTTGGCCGGCAGGATCAGTTCACCGATTCCGCACCGCGGCCCGGAGCCAAGCATCCGGATGTCGTTGGCGATCTTGAAAAGCGAGCCCGCCAAGCCACGCAGCACGCCCGACATGGCGACGATCGCATCGTGGGCGGCCAGCGCTTCGAAGCGGTTTCCCGCCGGAACGAACCGCTCTCCGGTGAGTTCGGCGATGCGGCCGACGACCCGTTCCGCGAAGCCTTCCATCGTATTCAATCCGGTGCCCACCGCGGTTCCTCCCTGGGCCAGTTCCAGCAGTCCCGGGAGCGCCGCATGCACGCGATCGATTCCAAGTTCCACCTGCCGGGCATAGCCGCTGAACTCCTGCCCGAGGGTCAGCGGCGTCGCGTCTTGAAAATGCGTCCGCCCGGTTTTCACCACGCCCTCGAACTCCCTCACCTTGCGGACGAGTGCCGCGTGCAGGCGCTGCAGCTTCGGCAGCAACCGCCTGTTGATCTCCGACACCGCCGCAACGTGCATCGCGCTCGGAAAGGTGTCGTTCGAGGATTGAGAGAGGTTGACGTGGTCGTTCGGATGCACCGGGTCCTTGCTCCCGAGCTCACCACCGAGGATCTCGATCGCCCGGTTGGCGATCACCTCGTTCACGTTCATGTTGGACTGCGTCCCCGATCCGGTCTGCCAGACGACCAGCGGAAAATGTTCGTCCCACCGGCCGTTTCGGACCTCGCGAGCCGCTTCGGAGATCGCACCCGCCCTTTCGGCATCGAGGAGGCCAAGGTCGCGGTTGATCCCGGCCGCGGCCTCCTTGATCACGGCGAGCGCGCGGATGAGCTCGATCGGCATGCGCTCGCCACCGATCGGAAAGTTTCCCAGCGACCGCTGCGTCTGCGCACCCCAGTAGCGGTCGGCCGGAACCTCGACCGAGCCCAGACTGTCAGACTCGCTGCGGAAGCGCGCCATAGGCTGTTCCCTGCGGATTAGTCCGTGGCGTCCTCAACTGCGTCGCCGACCTCCTCGGCGGCATCCTCGATGTCATCGGCAGCCTCTTCGGCCGGCGACTTGTCCTGACAGGACGCGAAGGCGAGGAAGGGAAGGGCAAGAAGGATGGTCTGGAGTTTCGTTTTCATGTTCTTGGAATGCAGGGTTTGGAGTTCAACGCTTCTTGGCCAGGTTCATGATCAGCGAGACCACGAACAGGACGAGGAAGATGAAGAAGATGATTTTCGCGATCTCCGCCGCTCCGGCGGCGATGCCGCCGAATCCGAAGACGGCGGCGATCAGTGCGATGACGAGGAAAATGACGACCCAGCGAAGCATAATGAAGTGGAAGCTGTTAGTGCGACCAGAATGGCCGCAGGAACTGGGACGATAGATGCTTGCTCCCGAGACGCACGGATTTTCTCATTAAATCCCTTCTCAGGCCTCCAACAGCCGCTTCAAGCGACCCGCGATCCGGTTCGGTTTCTCGGCGAACACCCGCCGGCCGCAAAGTGCCGCCTTCCGGCGCAGTTCCTCGCGTCGCTCATGGATGAGCCCGGACAGCACCGTCATGACCTCGCGGTTCCCATAGTCCGCAAACTCCTTCTCGAGATGCGTCTGGAACACCGCGAAATCGTGCTCGCGACCCAGGAGATCGGCGAGGCGCTCCGCCTCCTTGCGGTGCGCCCGCATGACCGGCTTCCACAATCTCTCCAGTAGCTTGAGGTGCTGGCCCAGGTACTTCGTGCGCTTCCGCCACTCATGGAACCGCTCGGTGGACGGTCGGGAAAGGGCGGCCTTCATCGCCTTGCGACCGCGCCGGTAGTTCTTCCGGAAGCCGCTCAAGCAATCATCGAGTCCATCGATCCTCCCGCACCACTTGTCGATGCGTTCCCTTCCCGCTTCGATCTCCCTGCCGAAGTGCTCCAACCTCGCGTCCAGGTCGGTCTCGACCTCCGCCCGGTGCTGCTTCTGCAGCGTGAGCCGTCGCCGCACCGGAGCGAAATCCTGTCGCTCGAGGGGACCGTCGTAGCGATCCATCAACCGATCATACGCCTCGATCAGGGCTTCGGCGTCGCGCAGGCCCGAAAGCGGGCGTGCGGCATCCCGATAGCGAGCGTTTTCGCCGCGGTAGTCCTTGCCGATCGCCCCGCGACACAGCCGCAGCAGGCCGCGGAGCTTCTTGCAGCGTTTGCGGACCTGGTGGACGGACTCGTGCCGGTCGAGCTGCGGATCCGCGAGTTCCGCCCTGGCGCGGTCCAATTGCTCGAGGGCGATTCGACGGAACTCCGGGCCCGTCGGTTTCTGCGGGTCGATTCGGTAGCTCATGGTGGGATCGTCCAAGCATTCAACATCGTCACCCCGGCTCATGCAAGGGAGCTCCCCCGGACTTCAGGCGATCCCCTTCAAGCGCAACGCCGCCACCGATCCCGCCACACACATCGTCACGTAGAGTCCGAGCGACGCCAGCGGCGACCAGGCCTGGAGAGGCGAATGGACCAGACCGGTCAGCAGGATCAGCACCGCGATCAGGGTGTTGGACGCCGAGACGTAATCGGTCCTCCGGTCGCCCTCGACCGCATCGATCACCCAGGTCTTCCGGCCGAGGCGCACGCCGGCATAGCCGACATTGAAGACCAGAAACACCAGTGGCCATACCCAGACCCGATCGCCCCATCCGGGGAACCACCAGGCGATCATCACACCGGACATGCCGGCCGCTGCCGCCACGCCTCCGCCCGCGGCCATCGACCATTCCCCGGAGCGGTCCGAAAGCCGCCCCCAGAGCAGCGAACTGCTGCCACTCGCGATCCCCGCCGCGATGATGAACCCGACCAGCGAAGTCAATCGGCCGCCCGATTGCTGGCCGAGCACCACCAGCAGGGGCGACGCCAGGGCGCTGCCCAGCAGCAGGGCGCGGGCGACGATGAAACCACGGAAGACCCGGTCGTCGCGGACAAGTTTCAGCCGCTCCAGCCAGCCGTCTCCCCCGTTTTCCTGCGGCTCGGCGTCCGGCTCGTCGATCCTCGCGTAGCACGCCGCACCGAGCACCCACAGCAGCGAGGCCGCGAGCACGAGCCAGGAGAGAAACACCGGAGCTTCCCGGTCACGAAACACGATCAGCGATGCCGCCGCGGCCGCCGAAAGCAGACCGGAGATCGAATTCGACGCGCCGCCGACCCGGCCGCGGAAACCTTTCGGCACCGTGCGGCCGAGCACGTCCTTGGAACTGATCGAGCAGAACGATCGCGCCACCGCAAACACCGCCAGCGCCCCCAGCACGGCCCACGCGGCCCCCGCCGGAGGCAGCCACAGGGCCGCCGCACCCATCACGGCGATCGCCAGGGCCTGGAAGAGCGCTCCGACGACGAACACCCGCTTGCGCCGGACCGCCCGCTTGACGAAGTCCGAGACAAACAACTGGGGCAGCATCGAGCCCGACTCGCGCACCGGCACCAGCATCGAAAGCAGGGCCCCCGGCGCTCCGAGCGACGACAGCATCCAGGTCAGCACCGTCTTCGGGTTCGTCAGCACGTCGCCGAGCTTGGTCAGGCTCTGGCCGGCGATGATCCAGATGGCGTTTCGCTTCTGCTGCGGATCGAGAGTCGTCATCCGGAGACGCGAAGCCTATCCATCCTCCCTTCCGGGCCAAGGCCAAGTTGCCAGCCGCTGATGCCGATTGACACCGGTCGGCGGGATCCGCATGAAATGCTTCGATGAGCAGTTTCGGATTCCGGCCGCACTTCTCGCAATGCCTCGATCTTTCCCCCGACGAGGCCCGGGCCAAGCTCGTCAGCGCGGTGCGGGAGGCCGGCGAGGACTTCGAGGTCCGGAGCTTCCCCGGGTTCGTCTGCCTGCGCATCCCTCCGGCCGACAGGCATTTCTGGTCGCCGAGGCTGAACGTTTCCTTCGATGCCGACGAGCAGGGCCGGACCCGGATCGAGGGAATCTACGGTCCGAACGCCAACGTCTGGTCCTTGTTTCTCTACGGCTACCTCATCATCGGCAGCGTCGCGCTTTTCGGTGGCTGCATCGGCTTCGCCCAGCACTCGCTCGGCAGGCTGTGCTGGGGGCTCTGGATCTTCTGGGTCGCTCTCGGCCTCGGACTCGGACTGTGGATCCTCGCCCAACTCGGGCAGAAACTCGGCGCCCACCAGACCTACCGCCTGCACCAGGTTTACGAGGCCGCCATGGGCCGCACCGAGGAACTGCACTGATCGCCCTTTCGTCCGGAGCCATCCCCGTCTAGCGTCGGGCATGCCCAGCAAGCAGGACATCCTCGACCTCCACTTCATGGGGGCCCGCTGTCAACTGATCGACCTCGCGGCCTTCCTCGACCGGGTCGAGCGCCATCCCGGCGACGCCGACTTCCGCTTCGAAGCTCTGAAAAAGGCGATCCCTCTCCTCCTCGAGGAGCGCCCCGACCGCGCCCGCGCGGTGCTCGACGCCCTGTCCGACCACTCCACCGAGCCCGCGCCGAAGGCCACCTTTCAGGGTGCCTTCGGTGCCCCGCGTGCATAGAGTCTTCCCCCGTCTTCGGTCTTCCGTCTTTCAATCTTCCGTCTTCATGGACTACATCGAACCCCACGCCCACATGGTCAGCCGCACCACGGCCGACTACGAGGCCATGGCGCTCGCCGGCTGCCGGGCGATCTGCGAACCGGCCTTCTGGGCCGGCTTCGACCGCTCGTCGCCGGAGGGCTTCCGCGACTACTACCGCCAGCTCACCGACTACGAGCCGAAGCGCGCCGCGAAGTTCGGCATCCCCCACTTCTGCTGGCTCTGCATCAACCCGAAGGAGGCCGAGGATGCCGGCTTCGCCCGCGAGGTCATGGCGCTCATTCCCGAATTCCTCGACGCGCCGACCGTGCTGGGCATCGGCGAGATCGGGCTCAACAAGAACACCCGCAACGAACTCGCCATCTTCGAGGAACACGTGCAGCTCGCGCTCGACCGCGACCTCGCGATCCTCATCCACACGCCCCACCTCGAGGACAAGCTCAAGGGCACCCGGCTGACGCTCGACGCGCTTGCGAACTTTTCCGCGCTCGACCGCAACCGCGTCATCATCGACCACGTCGAGGAACATACGGTGGATCTCGTACTTGATGCCGGCTACTGGGCCGGCATGACCCTCTACCCGGAGAGCAAGTGCACGCCGAACCGGGCGATCGACATCCTCGAGACCCACGAAGGCGGACGTCTGTGGCTGAATTCCGCCTGCGACTGGGGCGTCTCCGACCCCCTCGCCGTGGTCCGGTGCGGGCTGGAGATGCGGAAACGGAAATACCCGCCGGAAGCGATCGAAAAGGTCCTCCTCGAGAATCCGAAACGATTCCTCGGGCAGTGTCCGAACTTCAAGCTCGGCTGAGCGACGTCACTCCGTCGAGACCACCCGGGCGTCCACGATCCGGGTTTGGTCATCCGACAGGTCCAGCGTGCCGGATACCGCGACGGCGTCGCCCTGCCTGAGTCCGATCAGGGCATCGCGCTGGCCCTCGCCGAATTCCGCCCGCACCGAGAGCGACGAATGGCGCGTCACGTTCCCGTCCTTCAGGGAATACGGCACCGACAGGGACGCCCCGAGCACGCCTCCCTCGGACCAGACGTCCTCGACCCTCAGGTGCCAGGTGGCCGTCGCCCCATCGGCCCGTTGACGGAAGGTCTCGCGCGCCAGATCGGTCGCGCGCGGATCCTCCATCATCAGCACGAACTGCTTCAGCTCCACCGGTTCGCCCTCACCCAGCGGCTTCAGAGACTCCCAGTCCGCCGCATCCAGCTCCAGCGACCCGTCCTGGCCCGCCGAGGTCGCACGGAGTTCCGCAGCCGTTTCCTCGACCGCCCGGTTGTGAGCCTCCATCGCATGGGATCTTTCCGCCTTGAACATCCAGAGGATCCCCACGACGACCAGCCCGAACAGCAGCACGATCCCCGCGACGATCAACGCCGCGATCCGACATCCCGAGTTGCCTTGCTTCGACATTGCCCGCAAGGCAACCATCCACAGGTCCGCCCGGCCACTCCAAAAGCGGCGTTCATTTCTCATTCGTCATTCGCCCCCGGGCATCCGACATTCCCCGGCGTGCCCCGGGTATCCATCAAGACCGTCTCCTTCCACCCGTCGATCTGGCCGAAGATGATCGGCAAGGCGTCTCCGGACGCGCGACCCGGCGACCTGGTCGAAGTGCTCGACCGCGACGGGGAGACCTTCGGCTGGGGGCTGTTCAACCCAAGGTCGAACATGCCGCTGCGGATCGTCCGCCACGGACCCGACCCGGTGGACGAGGACTTCTTTCTCGAGGCGATCGAGACGGCCGCCGTGCTCCGCCGTGACCTTCTCGAATCCGGCCTGGAGGCCCATCGTTGCATCCATGCCGACGCCGACCGGTTGCCCGGTCTGGTGGCCGACCGCTTCGGCGACATCCTTTCGCTCGAGGTCACCGCTCTCGGCGCCTGGCAACGTCTCGACACCTGGATCCCCGTCCTCCACAAAGCCTTCGGCACCACCAGGACCCACCTCCAGGTCGATCCCAAACTCGCAAGGATCGAGGGGATCCCGTTGAAGTCCCATCCGCTGGCCGACGAACTCAGGAAAGCGAAGATCCGCGAGCATGGTGCCACCTTCGAAATCGACTTTCAAGAAGGGCACAAGACCGGCTTCTTCTGCGACCAGCGGGACAACCGCCGCCGCTTCGCCAGCCTCTCGAGAGAGAGGACGGTGCTCGACCTCTGCTGCTACACCGGCGCGTTCTCCGTCCAGGCCGCCCTCGCCGGCGCCACCGAGGTCACAGCGGTCGACCTCGACGAAAAGGCGATCGCCATGGCGAAACGCAACGCCAACCTCAACCAGGTCCGGATCAAGTTCACCCACGCCGACGCCTTCACCTGGGCACGCACGATGGTCGACAACGGCAGGCAATGGGATGTCGTCCTGGCGGACCCGCCGAAGTTCGTGATCGGACGCGACGACGAGCGGGGCCGGGGCAAGTACAACGACCTGAACCGCCTGGCGGCCCGGTTGGTGAAGCCCGGCGGCTACCTCGTCACCTGCTCCTGCTCCGGCCAGGTCAACGAGTTCGAATTCGAAAAGCTCGTCACCACCGCCGTCCACAAGGAGCAGAAGCGCCTGCAGATCTTCGACCGGACCGGTGCCGGACCCGACCACCCGACGCTTTCGAACTACCCCGAGTCTCGCTACCTCAAGGTCATCTGGGGGCGGGTGATCTGAACGAACGCGCGACGCTGTCGCGTGCCCTTAGAACTTCCACCGGAACCCCGTCCCGACATGGCCGAAGTCCCGGAGGGCCTGGTCTCCCGGACGCAGCACTTCCCGACCGAGCGCCCAGGAGTAGGTCGCGAGGGCTTCCAGAAACCAGCCGTCCGAAAGCCGCCAGTCGGCCCCGAGTCGGACGGCGAGATGGTTCGGACCATGGTGACCATCCGCGATGTAGCCCTGATTGAAGCCCCACACGATCCCGGGCGTCAGCGTGAGCCGCTCTCCCAGCTCGAACCCGCGCTCCGCAAAGAGTTCGATAAAGGAACCTTCCGCGTCGAAGGAGTAGTAGGCGTCCACGCCGATGATGATTCCCGGCGGCAGCCCGGACCATGCGCCACCGATCCCGACTTCGTGATCATGTCCGCCGTCATCGAAAAAGCGCAGGTGATTGTACACCGCGTAACATTCGAGATCCCCCCATTCCCGGACGAAGGCGAGATTGAGATGCATCTCGTCGTAGCCCTGACCCGGACTTTCCACCAGCCATGCCCCGAAGGCCAGGGATCTCCAGGACAACCCGACAGTCCCGCCGAGCAGACCGTCACCATCGAGGTTGTCGCGACCCTCCGAAACGTAGCGGCTCTCCCATCCGAGATGCACGTGCCCGGCACATTCGCCCCACCCTCCCGGCCATGTGAATGGCAACCTCTCTTCCTGCGCGCGACCCGCCATTGCACAACAAAGCCATACAAAATAAATCTTTTTACAGAGACACTTCATAGGCTCGCCTATATTTGTGCCCGGGCGTCCATGCAAGCGTTTCCGCCATGGCTCTCCTCCGGGGGGGCGATCGACCCGCCCGCCAGATCACTACGCAAAAAGGCCCCTCGCCGGTTTCCCGACGAGGGGCCTTGTGCCGAATCTTGCGATTCTTCCCTTCCTACCTCCCCCACTCGGGGGCGGCAAAAGAAAGGAGGGGTGTGGGAGCTCGCCACGCTCTCTTTCCCCGGTTGACTGACATTGGGCGCCCGATGTCACCCGTCGAGTGTCATCGGCTGCCAGTTCCCCGACGCCGCGCATTGCCTGCGAAGGACGATTCGCCTGCCTTTCCGGCTCCGCGGCGGAGCCGGCCGACGGTGTCGCCACCACCGGCTTCTCGGGTGAGACTTCTTGGCCCGACTCCCGCGCGCCTGCCGACGCTCCGGTTTCCGGACCCTTGGACGGCGGCTCCGCTGAGAACGGTTCCTCCTTCCATTTGGCTTGTTCGAGGTCGGCACCTCAGCCGCGCACGGCTGGCGGTCGTTGGCCTCGAACGACGGGTCTTGTCTCTTACCCCTCACGTTGCGTTCCCTTTCTCAGGCGGACGATCCCGTTTCCGGCACCTCCCGCTTGTTCGGACCTTATCTTGCCTCCCGCGGTCATCGCCTTGCCAGGCGCCTTCCGTCGAGCGGCCATCAGTCCGCGATGGGCGGCTCCCTTTTCATCCCTCCCGGTTGCGACACCGGGCGGACTGCGCGGCCTGTTCGCTTTCGTCCTTCGGCCGCGGGATCCTTTTCCCACCACACTGGCTCACAGTAGCAACGATCGGTCTGTGACCGACTGTGTCCGCCTCCGTCCCTCCTCAACCCGGAGGTTCGGCGCGTAACCCGGTTTCGCGACGGTTGTGCGGAATCGTTTCGATCCGGCCGGATCTGTTCCGCGTCGCTCACCGCCTCATTTCCCGGTCGCTTTCGCTCGGAACGGTGCGACCCGCCCCGGGGAAATGGGTGACATTGGCCTCGGACGGTCCGCGGTTCGAAAACCCGGTCGTATCCGAGGGGCCGGGAACGCCAGTTCATCCCGACCATTTTTCGGACTCTCGTCCGGACTCATCCTGGACACGCTTCCCGCTCCGAAGAGCCTTCCACGCATCCCTGTCTGTCAAAGATCAGTGTTCCGTGCGGAACATCAGGAAGT